>NZ_CAFJ01000736.1 GCF_000239795.1 Bradyrhizobium sp. STM 3809
ACTCATTCATGCCTTCGGTTTCTCCGGCGCCGGCTTCCAGATCGCGCCGGGGGTCGGCGAGGTCCTGGCCGAACTCGTGCGCGACGGCGAAACCTCGACCCCGATCGCGCCGTTTTCGATCACCCGTTTCTCACCCGCATCGCAGCCGGACGATGCCTCTCCAGCAGCAATGACGACAGGATCGAAGGAGACTCCGCCATGATCGATGCTCGCGCCGCGCTCGGCTCGACCTTTGCCCTCATGCTCGCCGCATCGGTGGCGCAAGCGGAAACCAAAACGCTCTATGTCGGCATGAACGGCGGCAATTTCGAGCGTACCTACACGCAGGCGGTATTCCCGGATTTCGAGAAGGCCAACGACGTCAAGATCGTGGTCGTGCCCGGCACCTCGTCGGAGATCCTCGCCAAGGCGATCGCGGCGAAAGACAAGCCGCAGATGCATGTGATGTTTCTCGATGACGGCGTGATGATCCGCGCCGCTGGCCTCGGCCTGTGTGAGAAGCTGAAGCCGAGCGAGGCGCTCAGCCAGCTCGAGCCGTTCGCGCGGCTCAAGGACGACATCGCGGCCGGCATCGACATCGGCATGACCGGCCTTGCCTACAACAAGAAGCTGTTCGAGGAGAAGGGCTGGGCGGCGCCGACCTCGTGGCTGGATCTTGCCAATCCGAAATTCAGAGACAAGGTCGTGTTCCAGTCAGCCTCGGCCTCGACCTTCGGCCTGCACGCCTTCCTGATGTTCAACCGCATCAAGGGCGGCAGCGAGGCCAACGTCGAGCCGGGCTTCAAGGCGTTCCCCGACACCATCGGCAGGAACGTGCTCGAATACATCCCGAACTCCGCCAAGCTCTCCGAGATGGTGCAGACCGGCGAGGCGGCGATCTTTCCGCTGACACCGACCTCGGTGTCGACCTTCAAGGAGAAGGGGATCCCGGTCGAGTATGTGCAGCCAAAGGAAGGCTCCGTCGTGCTGATGGTCGCCGAATGCGTGATCGCCAACAATTCGGAGGCGGAGTTGGCGCAGAAGCTCGCCGCCTATCTGCTATCGCCGGAGGCACAGGCCAAGGCGCTGGCGGCTGGCAACATCGTGCCGTCGAACACCTTGGCCAAGGCCACGACGCCGGCCGCCGAGCAGAAGCTCGCCACCTTCCACACCTACATGAAGACTGCGATCGCGCTGGATTGGGACGTGATCAATGCGAAACGGCCCGAGTGGAACACGCGCTGGAACAGGATGATCGAGCGGTAGGCTGGTTTCGTCTCCTTGGTGATAGTGAGGAAGCGAAAGCAAGACAGACCAGCCGTGCGGCCCCGGATCGCTTTGCTGCCGCTCGCGATGACGGTTGGCAGAGCCACGCGTGGCTCAGCACTTCACTGTCGTAACCCCGCGAAGCAGGGTTTCCAGGACGCGGTGGCCTGCCGATCCCATCACGGCCGTCTCGGTGTACTGGATCGCCCGGCCGAGCCGGGCGACGACAGCCGAATATGTGTCGCGATGCCTGCTCCTATCGTCATTGCGAGGAGCGAAGCGACGAAGCAATCCAGTGCTCCGCGGGGATTTTGGTTTGCTTCGCGGCCCGTATATCTTGCAATGGCGGAAGAGAAGGGCAGCTACCCCGCCGGATAGCTCATCGCATAGGCCTCCGTCAGCGCCTCGTCGAGCCGTCGTCCGGCGCCGAAGGCTGCGAGCGTTGCTGGGCGCGCCACGCCCTGCAGCAGCCTGCCGTCCGGCTCCGCCGGATCGATGACGGTTCGGATGGGAAGGCGCTCGGCATAGATCGGCAGCGCATAATCCTCCTCGTCGTCGATGACGCCGGCGGCACGGATCTTGGCTGATGCCTTCTCGATCTCCATGGTCACCACCGACGTCGCCTTGAGCTCCTGCTCGGTCGTCGGACGCAGCGTTGCCGTGCGGCCGGGAAACAGGCGGTCGACCATCATCGTCAAGGCGCGGGCCTTCTCATTCTCATCTTCGATCAGTCGGGCATGCCCGAACGCCATCACCGAGCGATAGTCCGCGGAGTGATGGAAGGCGCTGCGCGCCAGCACCAGGCTGTCGAGATGAGTTACCGTCAGGCAGGCCGGCTGGCCGTCCGACAGGTTGCGCAGCATCCGGCTGGCGCTCGATCCGTGCCAGTACAATGTCGATCCCTCGCGCCAATACAGCGTCGGCGTGCAGTAGGGCAGCCCGTCGACGACGTAGGACACATGGCAAAGCGTCGCCGAGTCCAGCACCGCATGCACCGTCGCGTGATCGTAGTGGGCGCGCTGATGTCGCCGCTTGACCCGGTTGATGTCGTCAACGGGGTAGCTCGCCATCTGCTGTTCGGTCATGGCCTGTCTCCTGTTTGCGGGCCACGTCATGCCATGGCAAAGTGGTTGCCGGGAGTTCCACTTCGATGCAAAAGAAAGCAACCACTTCGCGGCAGCGGCGCGACGACGTGCTGGCGCTGCCGATCGTGCTCGACCCTGCCGTCCGCAGCCAGTCGCTGCAGGTGCACGGCGCGCTGCGCACCGGTATCGTCGACGGCCTCCTCGTGCCGGGCCTGCGGCTGCCGTCGACGCGCGTGCTCGCCGAGCAACTCGGCGTCCGCCGCAATGCGATCGTCGCGGCCTATGAGGCGCTGCTGTCGGACGGCCTGGTGGAGGCGCGGCACGGCGCGGGCACCTATGTCGCTGCTCAACTTCCGACCCCGCGGACACCGGTTCCTGCGGCCGAGCTGGACATCAGGATCCCGCAAACGCGGCCGTTTGCGCTCGGCGTCACGCTGGTCGATCCCGTGGTGTTGAAGCGCCTCGCCGCCGCCAGCCGTCGCCGGATTGCACAGGCCGCCCCCGCCGATCTTGGCTATGCCGACCCGAGGGGGAGCCTGCACCTGCGCACGCAGGTCGCGCGCTACCTCGCCGCCAATCGCGGCGTCCGCTGCGACCCGAGCTGCATCCTGATCGTCAGCGGCACCCAGCATGGCCTGCGGCTGTGCATCGATGCGCTGTTGAAGCCCGGAGACGCGGTCTGGTTCGAGGATCCCGGCTACGTCGCCTCTCGCCATACGTTGAGCACGACGGGAGCGAGGCTGGTGCCAGTTCCGGTCGACAACGAAGGCATCGTGGTGAGCGCAGGAGAGAAGGCCGATGCAACGGCAAGAGCCGTCTACGTCACGCCCTCGCATCAGTTTCCCACCGGCGTCGCGATGAGCATGGCGCGCCGCATCGGTCTCCTCGATTGGGCGCGCAGGGCCAATGCCTACATCTTCGAGGACGACTACGACAGCGAGTACCGTTTCGCCGGTCCGCCGCTGACGGCGCTGGCCGGCATCGGGGGCGAGCGCGTGATCTATCTCGGCACCTTCGGCAAGACGCTGTTCGCGGGGCTGCGGCTCGGCTATCTCGTGGCGCCGCCAGCGCTGGTGGCGCGCGTGGTCGCCGCACGTGCCGCGCAGGACCGGTTTCCACCGGCCTTCATCCAGGATGCTCTGGCCGATCTGATGGCCGACGGCGTGATCGCGGCTCACATGCGGCGGATGCGTCCGCGTTACCGTCAGGCGCGCGATGTGGTAGCCGAGGCGCTTGCCAAACACGCCAAGGGATTGCTGCAACTGTCGGCGCCGGCGCAGGGCCTGCATCTTCTTGCGACCTTGCCGCCGCGGACGCCGAAGGGCGCGGCGCGGCTGATCCGTGAGCGGGCCGGCATCGAATGCCGCCTGCTGTCGGATGCACGACTCGTGCAGCGGGGGCCGGACGGTTTCATCCTCGGCTATTCAGGTTTTGCGGCGAAGGATCTGGCGGATGCTGCGCGACGGCTCGGGCGCGCGGCGCAGGAGGTCCTGCGGGATGTGGGGGCGTCACGGGTTCAGAAAGTGTAGTCGATGAAGAGCTGCTTCTCGGGAGCGCTGAACGCGTTCGGCAGCGGACCCGCCAGCGGATTCGCCGGCGCGTCTGCGCCGGCCGCGACCTGATCGCTGCGCGCCAGCTGATCGTTCATGCGCTGACGCAGTGCGTCCAGCAGCGGCTCGCGCGGGACCTCGTTGTAGGCATGCTCCTGGGTCGAGCACATGCCGACGCAGCCGATCCGCATCGCCTTCACGGCGTCTTTCGGCGTCGCGTTGGCGCTGCCGTGATGGCCGACCTTGTAGAAGTCGATCTTGCCGAGAATGTCCTGGGCTTTCGCGGTGAGCTGGGTATGGCCCGGCGTGCCATAGGCGCCGCCATAGAGGAAATTCTCCCAATTGCCCCATTGCGCGTCGCCGGCAAACAACAGGTTCTTGCCGCCGAAGGAGAACAGGATGACCAGGCTCTGATTGTTCAACGTCTTGTCCGCGGCTTGCGCCTGCGCAGCCAGCACGTCGGGCTGTGCGGCGTCGAGCATGCGGAGCATGCGCTCGAAGCCGTAGGGCGCGAACGCCTTGTCGCCATAGTCCTCACGCTTGCCGCGGAAGGCGTTGCCGAAAGGCTTGAGCCGTTCCGGCTGGTCGCCGCTCTCGGTCGCGCCCGCCAGATATTGCTCGTTCTTGTTGGTCATCTGGCCGATGAGGACGTCGTCGATTGGAGGGCCCAGGATCTCGGCGCTCAGACCACCCGCGGCGAGATCCGGAGGCAGAACCGGCGGATCGCCGGCCTTGTAATAGTCGTGCGCCGGCTGCGTTCCCTTGAAGCCGCCATGCAGGACGTCGAGCGCCTTCTGGTTGGCCGCGATGCCGGCGCCGCCGAGGCCGCCGGTGATGTTCTCGGCCATTCTCAGCAGCTGATCTGCCTGGGGATCGGACCCTGCCGCCAACCGCGCGCGGAATTGCCGGCCGAGATCGCCGGCCATGGCGACGAGGCTCGCCTGAAACGCCGCGGCCTTCGGATTGGCGGGATTCTCGAACCACGGCATCCAGACCCGCGCGACCTCGATCTGCGCGAAGATGTCGGCACAGCTGCCGAAGCCCGAGATGTGATCGGCGTGCCGGTGCGTCATGATCACCAGCGACAGCCGGTTGCTGCAATCCTTGGCCATCTGGGTGACGGCCGCCCGGATGCTGCCGAGATCCTTGGCGTGCACGCCGCAATCGATCAGGATATGGCTGGGGCCGGTCGCGGTCGGAACGCTCAGCAGGAAGAAGTCGCCAAAGCCGACGCGGTACATGCGCACGCGCAGCCCGCTGGCGGCTTTCACGGGAAGGGCAGGCGAGGGCGCGTCGCTCGTCACCGGCGCAGGTCGTTTGCGCCCCGCCGCGGCCCGGCTGGCAGGCTTGCGCTGACGCGCGACGCTGGATTTGGCTGAGGCCGTATGGCTGCGCGGCATGTCAGACTCCTGCATGGAGCAGCGCGAAATCCAGGCGGAAGCGCTTGTCGTCGTCATGCCCGCTCGGTTGCGTCGTGGCCCGCCCGCTTGCAATATAGAAATTGCGCACCCGCTCCTCGCGCTCGGGCCGGTACAGCTTGGGAATCACGAAGCGCACGCGCGGATCGGGACGCTTGTCGTGCTCGGGCGGATCCTGCGCGATCAGCAGCGTGACGCCGTTGCGCAGCGGGAAGGTGCCGGGGACCCCCGGACCGAACGGCACCCGCATGGTCTGGACCAGCTCGACGACCATGCTGACATAGAGTTTGCCGTCCTTGCCGGTCGAAAACATCGGATGAAAGGACGGGGCTTCGATCTCGCCGGCCTTGTCGTCGAAGCCGAGCTTCTCGGCATTCTTCAGGGCAAATGCGCGTAGCACGTCGCCGTTATGATCCTTCTCCTCCTTGGTGAGGCCGTTCGGATCGCCGAACGTCAGTCCGGGCACGCGCAGGCTGCCGCGCACGACCTTCGGCCAGAACAGCGCATCTTCGGAGAACGACGTGGCGTTCTCCGCAACGATGCCGCGCAGGCGGAAAGCCTGCATCAAGGCATCCCGGATGCGATCGGGGTCGTCGGGCGTGTAGTCCAGATGCGCGGTCAGCAGCGCGCGGAGAAAATCGCCGAACGTGATGTCGACCGGCGGGCAATAGTCCAGCGCGCGGGCGCAGATGGTGAAGAACTCCTCCGCCGTCCGGCTCGCCTCCATCGCCAGCCGGTTCGCGAGCGGCGCCGGCAGGTCGGCCTTGTCGACGCTGCCGCCGCCGGCGCGGAAGATCCGGAACAGGTCGAACGTCCTGCGGCCATAGACCGTGAAGTAGGCGTCGAAGACCGCGGCAACGAGAATCGAACCGCGCTCGTGCGGCTCGATCTTGGTCGCGATGTCCTTGGCGCCTTCTGGTGTGGCGGGAGTCATCAGCGCGCTTCGGAGGCTGGATTGCCGCCCGGCGGCTTCGCCGAATTGCGTGGCCAGCGCAATCAGCGGATTCTCGGTGCTGAGCTGGGACTGAATCGCGGGCGTGCCACCCGGCGCGAGCTCGGCATCGCCCTTGAGCTTGTACTCGAACAGCTTGCCGCCCGTCTTCTGCAGCGTATCGACCAGCACCTCGTTGTGGGAGAAGTGCAGGAACAGGGCGGCGAGGTCGGCGAACGCCTCATGAAAGGCCGCGACATCGACGTTGGTCGGCTCCATGAAATGCTCGCGAATGCCGTCGACGATCGCGTGCGTGGTCTCGTGCACGATAATGTCGTGCGACAGGCAGGTGAACACCGTCTGTCCCGGCAGGTTGCGCCCGGGATTGGTGCGGCTCGCCTTGAAGTAGCCGAACAGGATGCCGTGAGCATCCGGACTATAGAACGCGTTCGCCTCGCACATCGCATGCGGGAACAGGCTCAGGCGTCGGGAGGCGCCGCGCGGCGCGGGCGGATGACTGCGGTCGAGGCGCGTCCGCCAGCGCACCCGCCGTCCCAGCGCGAACTCGAAGCGCTGCAGGGTCTCGCTCGCCACGGCATAGACCATCTGCTGGTGAAACCGCGGGTCGGACTCCGAAGGAGCCAGGCCGTGAGTCATCAGCAGCTTCGGCTCGTCGAGATCAACCGGCTTGTAGAACGTCTTCTGGCTGCCGTCGTAGTCGATCACCGCAAAGCGCTCGCCGATCGGGCCTGGCTCGAGGCTCTCGTAGCGTACATGGGTGACCATCTGATTGCCGACGAATTTGCCGAGGCTCGGGTCGAAGGCATAGACGTTGAGCGGTCGCTCCGACGGGAACGGAATTTCGGTCGTCGAGAAGATGTCGTCCGGAATCTCGCGCGCCGCCGAAGCGGGAGCTTGGCTCGCCGGCGTGACGTCGTCGCATTTGAAGCGCTGTCGATGCGACATGCTGAGCTGGTCCTGTGCTGGCGAGTGGCCACCTCGCGTCACGATGCTGGGGCTAATAGCCTCCGGCAAACGGGAAATCTTGCGGAGCGCTGATCTGGATGCCGAGCTTCTGCTGCAACGTCGCGTCGATGTGGGCCCGCAGCGCGGCGTCGCAGACGGCGTAGCCCCAGTTCATCAGCCGGTTCTGGACGTCCGTCGGCATCTTCTCCAGCCGCGTCGGAATCGCGGCCAGCGGCGCGGAATCCCGGTGCTGGCAGTTGAGTGGATCGGCGGCGAGCTTGTAGTCGGCGAAATTGGTGCGGATGCCCCAATAGGTGCCGGTGTGGTCGCCGCTGTTGTAGGCGTCGATCAGCTGACGCTTGCGCAGGCTCCGGACCTGGTTGTCGATGACGCCGAGGATGCGAATGGCGTGGCGGGCCCAGTCGTGATGCGGATCCTCCTCCGGAGAGATCTGCTGGCCGGCATCGCTCACGAGCAGCGTCGAAAACCGTTTGACGGTCTCCAGGCCGAGATTGTCGTAGACGCCGCCGTCGCTGAGCACCGCGCTCGTGGTGTAGGGCGGGTGGTTGAGGTCGGCGCCGTCGACGTTTCGAACGGGCTGGCGGATCGGCAGGGTGAGCGGCGACAGAATCGGAGGAAACGCCGAGGAGGCGGCGACCGCGGTCGCCAGCGTCACGTCCGGTGAATCGACCAGGCCGACGCGATAGTCGCCCATGTAGCGGCGCGAGAACCGCCACAGCACCGCCGACTGGATGTTGGTGGCATTGATGACGAAGCGCGGTGCCTTGCCGCCGCTGTCGTCGGGAAGATCCGCGAGCTTCTTGCCGTTGAACAGAACCTCGTCGTAGGCCGCAGCGACACGGTCGCTGATGGTGCCGGGCAGGAATATCCCGCCGATCACGGCGCCGATGTCGACGGAGGTGTCGGCCATCTTCCGCAGCCCGTCGACGATGATCGAGAAGTTGCTGGCCTTGCCCGCGGCGTCGAAATGCAGATCATTCCAACGCAGGCCGAGATAGGCGGCCGTGATCGAACCTCCGGAGACGCTGGAAATCCGCTTGAGCCGGCCGAGCAGCCCGACCTCGTTCAGCCGCCAGAGCGCGCCGATGTGAAACACCATGGCGCGGTAACCGCCGCCGGACAAGGACAGCGTGACGCCGTCCTCATGCTGGCTGTTGGCGGCATCGAGGTCGGTGGGCTCGATCGGCATGGCGCTCCTCCCCTTTGCCGATAGGTCGGGGGGCGTGCCCACACGTTCAACGAGATCGGAAAATTTTTGCATCCGGTGCGCGGCGCATCGGGCAGCGCCGCCGCCGGCTATTGATAGGGGTCGTGCTCGGCGTTGGTCATGGTCTGGCGCACCCGGCGCAGGGTGATCGGCGTGCCGTCCGAGACGAATTTCAGCTCATAGGCGCGGCCGGCATCGTCCTTGGCGGTGCAGGTCACGCTCGTCACCTTGAGCATCGCGAAGTTGCCGACCTGGCGGCAGACGCCGGTCGAGCTTTGCGCCGCGGGCACCGGGATGCCGTCGACCTTGGGGCGGTGCTTCGAGTTCAGCAGCATGCGGTCGATCGGGAGCACGTAAATGTTCTGGACCGACCTGCTGCCGTTGATCCCCGAAAACGAGATGATGTGGCTCTCGTCGTTGGGATCGTCGAGGGCGACCGTAAAATGGGCGCGGCCCTTTTCGCTGTGAAAGAACGCCACAGTCTTGCATGGGAACTCGCGGCCATCGACCTTCACCGCCTCGCAGGTGCCGGACATCAGGGCGTAGAGATCGATATCGGGCCGCTCCTCCGGCGTGCTTGGCACCGGCAGCTGCTGGGCCACGCAGGGCATAGCCAGGCCGAGGCCGAGCGCGATCACGAGGTGGCGAGTGAAGGACAAAGACATCCGCAGGTGCTGGCTGGACAGAATCATGTTCGCGCAACGCCCAACAGATGTGTCCGCTTTGCGGCGAAAAGAGGTCCGGCCATGGTCGGTGCAGCCGGCCAGCGCCGGTTCGGCGAGCTGGGGCGGGACGGGACGCCGCGGCGCAGCGGCGGTCGATCCATACCGCGAGAGCCACGGAAAGTTCCGGCCGACGGCACGGTCGGCAACAAGGTGAAGCTGATCGACGTCGCCGACCCGTCGCACGCGCTGGACGCGCTCCATGTCGAGACCGAAGGCGCCGTGCAGGACGGCGTCGCTGCTGTCACGCGGTCGGGGGCCGCCTTTTCAGGCGGCCTCCGGCGAGCCGTACATCGTGCGGACTGGGGCGCCATGCTACTTGGTTGATTGCACCTTCTGCTTCCACAGCGCCCAGGCGCGGTCCATGATCACCATGTTGACGCCGTCGGCCTTGGCGGCCTCCTCGGCGCTGAGATAAGTGACCTCGGAGCCGAGCCCGAGCGCCTGCGCCTGCAGCCTGGCATTGACGTCGGTGTAGTAGGCGCGGAATACGGCGGCCTGTACCGCGGGACCGACGGTGACGTCGCCATGGCCGCGCATCAGCACGACGGACTTGTCGCCGAGCGCCGCGGCGAGCGACTTGCCGATGGCGTTGTTGCGCACCAGCATGTCGGTGGCGCCGAACTCCTTGCCGATATCCCAGACAACAGCGCCTTCGCCGAGGAAGGCGGCGTTGTGATAGAGCGGCTTCAAGGGTGTGCGGCTGACGCTGAACGGCACGACGCCAGGCGAGTGCGTATGCACGACGGCGTTGACGTCGGGACGCGCCTTGTAGATCTCGGCATGGATGAAGCGTTCGAGGAAGACGGCGCGATTCCTGGCATCGACCGGTTCGCCGTTCTCGTCGAACTCCATGATGTCGTTGGCGGTGACCTGCGCCGGTGCGATCGAGCGCGCCATCAGGAAGTGGCGCGGATTGGCCGGACTGCGCGCGCTGACATGGCCGAAGGCATCGACGACGCCGAGATCGGCGAGCACGCGGCTGCCGGTCGCGATGTCTTCAAGCAGCTCGCGGGGAACGCCGGGGATCGAATCGTCGGCGCGGGAGGGCGTGGCGGAGAGCAGGAGGGCGGTTGCGGCGATCGCGGCGAAGCGGCTGAAGCTGGACATCTGGCTGTTCCTCCCGGCCCTTTTTTCTAGGCTCGTTGCTTCAGCATACGCGTCATTGCGCGCGAAGCGAAGCAATCCAGAGTCCCGCCGACGCTCCTGGATTGCTTCGCTTCGCGCGCGATGACGGGGATGGGTCTGAGCGAGGCAACTGTCATGGTCGGGTGAGCGCGTCCTCCCTCAGGTCACCGGCGCCGGGTTGAACAAGGTCAGGTCGTTGTGGATGCCCCAGCGGTCGGACCAGGGCTTGGTGCGGCCGCTTGCCACGTCGAGGATCAGCTTGAACAGCTCCCAGCCGGTCTCCTCGATGGTCATTTCGCCGGTGGCGATGCGGCCGGCGTCGAAATCGATCAGGTCCTTCCAGCGCCGCGCAAGTTCCGTGCGGGTCGCGACCTTGATGACGGGCGCGGCGGCGAGGCCATAGGGCGTGCCGCGGCCGGTGGTGAACACCTGCAAGGTCATGCCGGAGGCGAGCTGCAGCGTACCGCAGATGAAGTCGGAGGCCGGCGTCGCGGCGAACAGCATGCCCTTCTGCTTGGCCTTCTCGCCCGGCGCCAGCACGCCGTGGATCGGGCCGGAGCCGGACTTCACGATCGAGCCGAGCGACTTCTCGACGATGTTGGCGAGGCCGCCCTTCTTGTTGCCGGGCGTGGTGTTGGCGCTGCGGTCGGCGCCGCCGCGCTTCAGATAGGCGTCGTACCAGTCCATCTCGCGGATCAGCGCGCGGCCGACCTCCTCGTTGATGGCGCGGCGGGTCAAAAGTTGGATCGCGTCGCGAACCTCCGTGACTTCCGAGAACATCACGGTGGCGCCGGCGCGCACCAGCAGGTCCGCGGCGAAGCCCACGGCGGGGTTCGCCGTCACGCCGGAGAACGCGTCGCTGCCGCCGCATTGCAGGCCGATGACGAGGTCGGAGGCCGGGCAGGTCTGACGCGTGCGCTTGTTGAGCTCGGCGAGACGGCGGTCGGCCTGCGTCATGATCGCATCGACGATCGCGCCGAAGCCGTCGAAGGCTTCGTCCTGCATGCGGACGATGGAATCCTCGGTCCCTTCCGGTAGCAGGCGCTCCGGCGCGAGCTTCTCGCAGCCGAGGCCGACGACCAGGATTTCGCCGCCGAAATTCGGGTTCAGCGCGAGGTTCTGCAGGGTGCGGATCGGCACGACGGCGTCGGGCGCCGTGATCGCGACGCCGCAGCCATAGGCATGGGTCAGCGCCACGACGTCGTCGACATTGGGGTACTTCGGGAGCAGCTCGGACTTGATGCGCTTGATCGCGAATTCGAGCGTGCCCTTCACGCATTGGACCGAGGTCGAGATGCCCAGCACGTTGCGGGTGCCGACGGAGCCGTCGGCGTTGCGATAACCTTCGAAGGTGTAGCCTTCGAGCGGCGGCAGCGGCGCCGGCACGGCGGTGGAGATTTCGAGCTGGTCGAGGGCAGGGGCATCCGGCATGTGGATGCGCGCTTCGTCCACCCACTCGCCGGCCGCGATCGGCGACTTGGCAGTGCCGATGATCTCGCCGTAGCGCACGATCGGCGCGCCCTGGGGAATGTCGACCAGCGCGGTCTTGTGGCCCTGCGGAACGAAGGCCTTCAGCGTCAGGCCGTCGGGGAATTTGGTGCCGGCGGGCAGGCCGAAATCGTTCACCACGATCGCGACGTTGTCGCGGGCGTTGAGCTTGATGACACGCGGCTCCTGGTTCACGACCTGCTGGTTCATGCTGGCTCCCTTTCGCCTTGTAGGGTGGGCAAAGCGAAGCGTGCCCACCGTCTTTCGTCTCGCTCGACCGTCGGTGGGCACGGCGCTTGCGCGCCTTTGCCCACCCTACGGGTCTTGCNTTTGGGCGAGGCACCGCCCGTGTGGCTGCCCCTCACCCCGGCCCTCTCCCCGCAAGGACGGGGAGAGGGGGAGGACCGTCGATGCGGCCCGGCTGTTAGTTCGTAGGGTTGGCAAAGCGAAGCGTGCCCACCGTACAGGTTTCAGTTTCGTCATTGCGAGGAGCGAAGCGACGAAGCAATCCAGAATTCTTACTTGGCCCTGGATTGCTTCGCTTCGCTCGCAATGACGACCGGCTCACACCGGGAAGGTGTAGGCCGTCTTCACCGTGGTGTAGAACTCGCGGGCGTAGGAGCCCTGCTCGCGGGCGCCATAGCTCGAGCCCTTCCGGCCGCCGAACGGGACGTGGTAGTCGACGCCGGCGGTCGGCAGGTTGACCATCACCATGCCGGCCTCGCTGTTGCGCTTGAAGTGCGAGGCGTATTTCAGGCTGGTGGTGCAGACGCCGGCGGCGAGGCCGAACTCGGTGTCGTTGGAGATCGCCAGCGCCTCGTCGTAGTTCTTGGCGCGGATGACGCAGGCCACCGGTCCGAAGATCTCTTCACGCGCGATGCGCATGTTGTTGTTGGCTTCGGTGAACAGCGCCGGCTGCATGTAGAAGCCGGGGCTCTCGCGGTTGAGCAACTCGCCGCCCCAGGCCAGCTTGGCGCCTTCGTCCTGGCCGATCTTGAGATAGCGCTGGTCCTGCTCGAGCTGGTTGCCGTCGACCACCGGGCCGATATGCGTGCCCTGCTTGACGGCGTCGTCGACGACGAGGCCCTTCAGACGCTCGGTGAGCGCTTCGACGAACTTGTCGTGGATGCCCTCGGTGACGATCAGGCGCGACGAGGCCGTGCAGCGCTGGCCGGTCGAGAAATAGGCGCCGTTGGCGGCGGCTTCGACCGCGACCTTGACGTCGGCGTCATCGAGCACGACCAGCGGGTTCTTGCCGCCCATCTCGAGCTGGAACTTCTTCATCGGGTTCGACAGCACGCAGGCCTGCGCGATCTTGCGGCCGGTGCCGACCGAGCCGGTGAAGGAGATCGCGGCGACGTCCGGGTGTTCGAGCAGGGTCTGGCCGACCACCGAGCCGGAGCCGACGACGAGGTTGAAGACGCCGGCCGGAATGCCGGAGCGCGCGATGATCTCGGAGAGCGCATGCGCCGAGCCCGGGACCAGTTCGGCCGGCTTGAACACCACGGTGTTGCCGTAGCAGAGCGCGGGCGCGATCTTCCAGGCGGGGATCGCGATCGGGAAATTCCAGGGCGTGATCATGCCGACGACGCCGACCGCCTCGCGGGTGATCTCGACGTCGAGGCCCGGACGCACCGAGGCGCCCTTCTCGCCGGTCAGGCGCAGCGCCTCGCCGGCGAAGAATGCGAAGATCTGGCCGGCGCGGGCGACCTCGCCGATCCCCTCCGGCAGGGTCTTGCCTTCCTCGCGCGCGAGCAGGCGGCCGAGCTCTTCCTTGCGCGACAGGATCTCCGCCGAGATCTTGTTGAGCGCGTCATAGCGCTCCTGCGGCGTCGAGCGCGACCAGGCGGGGAAGGCGGCCTTGGCGGCAGCGATCGCCTTCTCGGTCTGCGCCTTGTCCGCCTTGGCGTATTCGCCGACGACATCGTTTGTGTTCGAGGGATTGATGTTGCGGGTCACCCCGCTGCCGTCGACCCACTCGCCGGCGATGAAATTCTTGAGGATCGCGTTCATGTTGTTCTCCAGACTTTGCGCGATTGCCCGGACAATCTAACCGATCGCCCCCGTCATCGCACGAGACAGGGGCGCTTGTCGTCGAAGGTCCAGCCGGGGATCAGATACTGCATTGCGACGGCGTCGTCGCGTGCGCCGAGCCCGTGGCTCTTGTACAGCGCATTGGCCTTTTCGATGGCGCCGCGGTCGACCTCGATGCCGAGCCCCGGTTGCTCCGGCACGGCGATCTTGCCGCCCTTGATCTGCAGCGGCGCCTTGGTCAGCGCCTGGCCATCCTGCCAGATCCAGTGGGTGTCGATCGCGGTGACCTTGCCCGGGGCGGCGGCGGCAACATGGGTGAACATCGCCAGCGAAATATCGAAATGGTTGTTGGAGTGTGAACCCCAGGTCAGGCCGTTGTCCTTGCAGGTCTGGGCGACGCGGACCGAGCCCTGCATCGTCCAGAAATGGGGATCGGCCAGCGGAATGTCGACGGCCCCGAGCCGCAGCGCATGGCTGAGCTGCCGCCAGTCGGTGGCGATCATGTTGGTGGCGGTCGGCAAGCCGGTGGCGCGGCGGAACTCCGCCATGATCTCGCGGCCGGAGAAGCCGGCCTCGGCGCCGCAGGGGTCCTCGGCATAAGCGAGGATGCCGTGCATGTCCTTGCACAGCCGGATCGCCTCATCCAGCGACCAGGCGCCGTTGGGGTCGAGCGTGACGCGGGCCTGCGGGAAGCGTTTTGCGATCGCGGTCACCGCCTCGATCTCGGCCTCGCCCTTGAGCACGCCGCCCTTCAGCTTGAAGTCGGCGAAGCCGTAGGCGTCGTGGGTGGCTTCGGCGAGCCGCACCACGGCCTCGGGCGTCATCGCCTCCTGATGTCGCAAGGTGTACCAGCCCTCACGCTCGCCTTCGCCCGTGGCGTAGGGCAGGTCGGTCTTGTTGCGGTTGCCGATGAAGAAGAGATAGCCGAGCGCCTCGACGGATGTGCGCTGCTGGCCCTCGCCGAGCAGCGCCGCCACCGGTAGGCCGAGATGCTGGCCGAGCAGGTCGAGCAGCGCGGATTCGACGGCCGTGACCGCATGGATCATGACGCGCAGGTCGAAGGTCTGCTTGCCGCGGCCGCCGGCGTCGCGGTCGGCGAAGGCGGTGCGCATGGTGGCGAGGATCGTGTTGCAGGCGCCGATGCTCTGGCCCACGATCAGGCTCTTGGCATCCTCCAGCGTCTGCCGGATCTTCTCGCCGCCAGGCACCTCGCCGACGCCGGTGTGGCCGGAATTGTCGGTGAGGATGACGAGGTTGCGGGTGAAGAACGGCCCATGCGCGCCCGAGAGATTGAGCAGCATGCTGTCACGCCCGGCCACCGGAATGACCTCCATGCCGGTGACGACCGGCGCGCCGGAGATCCCGGTCTTGGTGGCGTCGTGACTCATGTGCTCCTCCCTTTACTAGCTCCGTCATTCCGGGGCAGCCCGTCAGGGCTGAACCCGGAATCTCGAGATCGGCTTGCGCCTCTTCTCTTCAATCAACTTCGAGATTCCGGGTTCAAGGCCTTGCGGCCTTGCCCCGTGATGACTGCAAGATCACTCCGCCGCCTGCTGCGCCGAGGCGGCGCGCGGCAGCGCCTTCACCAGCGTCGTCAGTTCGGCCATCTCGGCCTCGGTCAGGTCGGTCAGCGGCAGGCGGACCGGGCCGGAATCGCGGCCGATCACCTTCATGCCGGCCTTGATGATCGAGACCGCGTAGCCCTTCTTGCGGTTGCGTATCGCGATCAGCGGCAAAATGAAATCCTTCAATCCCGCATGGATGGTGGCGTGATCGCGCTTGCGCACCGCGGCATAGAAGCTGGTCGCGAACTCCGGCACGAAGTTGAACACGGCCGAGGAGTAGGTCGTCACGCCCATGTCGAGATAGGGCAGGGCGAAGGTCTCCGCCGTCGGCAGGCCGCCGATATAGGTCAGGCGGTCGCCCATCTTGGTGTAGACGCGGGTCATCAGCTCGATGTCGCCGATGCCGTCCTTGTAGCCGACCAGGTTCGGGCAGCGCTCGCACAGCCGCGCCAGCGTGTCCGGCTGCAGGATGGCGTTGTCGCGATTGTAGACGATGACGCCGATCTTGACCGACTTGCAGACCGCCTCGACATGGGCGGCAAGGCCCTCCTGCTCGGCGTGCATCAGATAGGGCGGCAGCAGCAACAGGCCGTCGGCGCCGGCCTTCTCGGCACCGATCGCGATCTCGCGCGCGATCGCGGTGCCGTAGCCGGTGCCGGCGAGCACGGGCACGCGGCCCTTGGTCTCGTCGACGGCGACCCGCACGACCTCGGGCACTTCGGCAGACGTCAGCGAGAAGAATTCGCCGGTGCCGCCGGCGGCGAACAGGCCGGCGACGTCATAGCCGCACAGCCAGTCCATGTTGGCGCGATAGGTGGCTTCGTCGAACGAGTAGTCGGCCTTGAACGGCGTCACGGGGAAGGAGAGCAGGCCGCTGCCGATTTTCGCAGCCATTTCCTTGGGGGTCATCTTGCTCATCGCGCGGGTCCTTCACGAATGTTCTTGGGGAACGAATGCGGCGCCTCACGTCGGCGCGCATTCCCCGGGCCATGTCGTAGGACCAAGTTCGATGCCGGTCCAAGCCAATGACGGTATCGATTGATGTGGATCGGGTATCAATCTTCGACCTGCTGCACGGCGAGATTCCCGGCCAGCTCGACCAGCGCCGGCAGCAGCGGGTTGTCGTGATCGCGCCGCCAGACCAGGAACAGTTCGGCCGGGGTCGGGTTGCGCAGCTTCAGCGGCCGCAGCCGGACATCGGCGATCTTCAGGCTGGCGGCGGCTTGCGGCACGATGGCGAGGCCGAGGCCGGCGCGGACCATCGCCAGGATGGAGTGGATCTGGCTGAGGTGCTGGACGTAGCGGGGCAGCACCTCGGCGCGCATGAATTGCGACACCAGGAGGTCGTGGAAATAGCGCGCCTCGGTCTGCGAATACATGATGAAGGGCTGGCCGTCGAAGTCGCGGATCGACACGGTTTCGGCCGAGGCGAGCCGATGTCGCCGCGGCAGCGCGGCGCAGAGCGGCTCGGCCACGACGCGGCGCGTGGCCAATTCCGGCCGCGCGATCGGCGGCCGCAGCAGGCCGGCGTCGATCTGGCCGGAGGCGAGCGCCTCGATCTGGTCGCCCGACACCATCTCCTTCAGCGACAGGTCGGCCTCGGGCAGTTCGGTGCGGCAGGCCGCGACGAGGTCGGGCAGGAAGCCGTAGGCCGCGGCCGCGGTGAAGCCGATCTTGAGCGAGCCGCTCTTGCCGCTGGCGATGCGCTGGGCCACTTGCGCGGCACTCTCCGCCATCTTCAGGATCCGGCGCGCCTCCGGCAGGAAGCTGCGCCCCGCCGGCGTCAGCTTGACCGAGCGGCTGGTGCGCTCGAGCAGCGCCGCATCGATGATGTGCTCCAGCACCTGGATCTGCCGCGACAGCGGCGGCTGCGTCATGTTGAGCCGGACGGCGGCGCGGCCGAAATGCAGCTCCTCGGCCACGGTGACGAAGCAGCGCAACTGGTTGAGATCGAACATCGATGCATCCGTGGTATGGATGGGGCGGTGATCCAGCGATTGTAGCATTGATCCGGCAAAGTGGGAACGGCAGCGAAAGGCTGCCCCGATATGGCCCGGCTGCATCGGCCCCCTCCGCCGTCGTCCCGGCGAAAGCCGGCACCCATAGCCACAGGGAGTGGTTCGAGGCACGCTGGTCATGACCATCTCGCGCCTCACGTCTGCTGCGGCGTATGGGTCCCGGATCGGCGCATCGCCGCGCTGGCGCGCGTCGATGCTTGTCCGGGACGACGGCGGAGGGCGTGGCGGCGATTTACGATTCAAACAGCGAGCGGAAAGTCGGGGGACGCGTCCTCGCAATCTCGCGGCATATCATGCCCGAGCTTTGCGATCAGTCCGTCCCTCGCAAACATGCAGAGGGCGCAGGGAATGCCGGGTGAGGGCCTCACCCATGGCCCGCCTGCGT
>NZ_CAFJ01000735.1 GCF_000239795.1 Bradyrhizobium sp. STM 3809
CTTTCTCGCAGGCGGGCCGCAGGCGTCAGCCGACGCCTGGCCTTCCCTGCGCCCTTTGCGTTTCAAAGGGCATGACGTTGCATCCCTCGGGCGTCATCCGCCGCGAGGCTGCGCACGCTTGTCCCGGGCTGTTTGAGATGTGAAGCGGAAATGCCGGCGGAAAAACTCGCCCTCGTCCCGGCCTCGAGCCGGACCCATACCCCCAGGCGGCGGTTGGAGGCAGGCTGGTGGTTGGCTTTTTTGCCCATCAGATCCGCCGCGGCGTATGGGTCCCGGCTCGGAGGCCGGGACGACGGCGGAGGGTGCCGAGGCAGCGTAGGGTGGGCAAAGCGGCGCCGTCAGCCGACGCGTGCCCACCGTCGGTCGGCACGCTCGGAGAGAATGGTGGGCACGGCGCGCGCGCTATCTCGCCTTGATCAGGCAGCTCGGCGCGCCTTTGCCCACCCTACAAAGGATCAGCCGCGGGCACCGGTGAAGGGGAAGCTGCCCATGAAGCCGATGCCCATCTCGCCGGAGATGCTGTCGCCGGAGACCTTGCCCTTGAAGTCGAGGGTCAGCGGCATCGGGCTGGTGATCGAGACTTTCCAGGCGACCTCGTCGCCATTGACGGTGCCGTCGAAGATCTCGGCGGAATCGCCTTCCGCAGCCTGGGTGCCGGTCAGCGTCGAGCCCGAGCTCTTCAGGCTCAAGGTCGCGCTGCGCTCGCCCATCGGCGTGTTCAAGGTCAGATTCCAGTTGCCGTCCACTGCCATCGATCGTTCTCCTGGCGTTGCATCCCCGGCCCCGACGCATCATGCGCGAAGGCCTTCGGGCGCCCCTATAGCGCATCTTGGCCGATAAGCCCAATGCGCCGATCAGGCTTTGCTCCGGCCCTTGCTCAGGCCGTTGCTCACGCCCTGGCGGTGCGCAGGCGGTTGGCGATGACGAGGCGGAACGCGATGAACTGCAGCGCAAAGGCCGCGACCTTGGCGCCGGCGGTCAGCGTCATGTAGATCGCCCACAGCTTGATGTCGCCGGTCATCGCCACGCCGATGGTGCCGAGGCCGAGCGCGAACATCAGCAACGCCCAGGCATAGCCGGCGACGGTGACGTATTCGGGAATCGTTTCCGCCACGATCGCCGGCACGTAGCGCAGCATCCAGCCGCGCTTGAGCATGATGGCGCCGATGGCGAAATGGCCGATCGAAGGCTTGGCGAACATGAAGCGCGGATCGTTGGTCAACAATGTCACGCTGCCGAGCACGACGACGAGGGCGATGCTGGCATAGGCCATGAAGCCCAGGCTCTGTCCCTTGATACGGGCCCAGATCACCTGGACCACGGCGACGGCGATGGCGGTTGCGGTGGCCAGCACGACATCGTCGGTGGCGAGGTACAGAACGAAGAAGACGGCGGCGGAAAGGAAATCGGCCGTCAGCTTCGCAAACACGTCTTTCACGCACGTCTCCCTGGGGCAGAACCGTCACGAACCTTGACCGGACATTGCGGCGGCAGTCTGCGCGGCGATGTCCTTCGTCTTACGATACTCAGGATACCAGCGCGTGAAATAAAGTGCACTGTTGCGTGCGGCAAAGGCAATGGCGAGGCCGGTCCAATAGGGCAGGCCGGGGACGTAGAGCGTCATCAGGTTGCCGACGATCATCAGCAGCGTGGAAAGGGCCCACGCGCCGGTGATCACGTAATTCGCGCGCAGAAAGCCGGGAATGGCCGCCGTTTCCGGCGGCACGACCTCGATCGCGTACTGCAGGGTGAAGGGGACGCGCAGCAGCATCGAGCCGAGCGACAGCGCGAAAATGCCGCAGTCGACCGCGAGCCGCACCGCCGAGTGGCTCATCCGGGGATCGATGAGCTGGAGGTAGGCTGCTACGGCGGCGAACACGATTGCCGAGCCGAGGCCGAGGATCTTGACCGACCGGCCCTGGACGACGTCCAGCGCGACCACCGCGAGGCACAGCGCGGCGGCCACCGCCAGGCTGAGCGTGGCCGAGACCACCATCATCAGCGCCGCGTAGACGCCGTAGGGGGCGAGGATGAGGAAGATCGTCATCGGCGGCTCCTCCCGAGCCAATCTTTACACTGCCAAGATCAATACGGGGCAAGCCGGTCCCGGTCAAGCAGAATCTTGACAGTGTCAAAATATCGTGAGGAGGGATTAAAAAGTGATTTATTTCAATCGCTTGAAACGATCGGCGCCGGGTGAGCAGAGCGTCTTCCCGTCTCGGCCCCTCGGCCAGCCGGTCCTGACGGCCGGCAGCGAGGTGGACGCGCCAGGCGGGCGACGACGCCCGGCGCGGCCTCAGGCCGTCGCGCGGGCGCCGCGAAGCCGGCGGATCACCAGCAGGCGGAAGGTGACGTATTGGATGGCGAACGCCGCGAGCTTGGCGCCGACCGCGACGACCGAAATGTAGAGGGCCCAGAGCTTGAGATCACCGGTCAGCGCCACGGCGATCGTGCCGAGCCCGAGGGCGAACATCAGCGCGGCCCAGGCATAGCCCGCCACCGTGACGGCCCCCGGGATGGTGTCGGTCACGACGGGCGGGACGTAGCGCAGCATCCAGCCGCGCTTCAGCATGATCATGCCGACGGCGAAGTGCGCGATGGCCGGCTTGGCGAACATGAAGCGCGGGTCGTTGGTGATCAGCGTGACCGTGCCGAGCACGATGACCAGGCCGAGGCTCGCATAGGTCATGAAGCCGAGCTGCCGGCCGCGGATCTTGGCGTGGGCGAATTGCGCGACGGCCACCGCGATCGCGACCGCCGTCGCTATGACCACGCTGCCGGTGGCGAGATAGAGCGCGAGAAAGAAAATGGCCGACAAAAAGTCGGTGCCCAATTCGATCAAAGCGTGTTTCATGCTGGCATCCTCGATGTCGGGGGACGGCCGCGGTGTTGCGCGGCCGGCGGTGTCGATGCTGCGTCAGGCCGCGCCGACCCAGTTGCCGTGGAAGCCGTCGGGCACGCGGTGGCCAAGATGTACCAGTGCCGCCGGCCCAGCGTCGATGCCGCTCGCGTTGAACACCGCGAGGTCGGACGTGTTCGTCGCGGCGCGCCACACCACCGCGAGCAGCCAGCCGTCGCCCTCGGCCGCGTCCTGGCTGCGCGGCACGAACACCGGCTCGGACAGGCTGTCGCCGTCCGGCAGCAGCCAGGTCGCCCGGCGCCTGCCGGCACCGTCGACATGCGCGATCCCGGAGAGCGCGCCGAACAGCGGCCCATCCGGATTGGCGCAGGCGTACCAGCCGTGACCGCTCGCCAGGCCGGCGCGGCGATCGTCGATGCGGGGGAATTCGCCGGTGAGGTCGTCGAGATAGGTTTGCGTGAAGCGGTCGCTGCTCCCCGCCAGATCGACGCTCCAGCGGCACAGCCGCGCGCGAGACTTCGCAGGATCGGTCGGGCGCCCGTCGGGATGCGGAAACAGCGGCGGCTCGTCGAACTGCATCACGTCGGCGATGATCCGGCTACCGTCGTCCCAAGCATTCATGATGTGAAAGACGTAGCAGGCGTCACCGCGAAACCAGACGATGTCCTTGATGTCGCCGCTCCGCTTCATCACACCAATGAAGGCGCCCTTGTCGGGCTCCCACGCGTAAGGCGGCTTGCCGGCCATCGCGCGCGGCATGCTGCCGGTGAGCGGGAGGATTGGAAACAAGACGTGG
>NZ_CAFJ01000734.1 GCF_000239795.1 Bradyrhizobium sp. STM 3809
TACAGATCGAGGAAGCGATCGCGCAGCCGCGTTCGCAGGCCGAGATCAGGATCCTCCGGAATCAATCGTGTTGCTCCGGGGACGTGCTGATCGAGATACTCGATAATGATGCTCGACTCCGGAACGGTGCGCTGCGCGTTCTCGTCGCGCAGCACCGGAAACTTGCCCACCGGCCACAGCTTCAGGAATGCCGCCCGCTCATCCGCATCGCCGAGATTGACCAGCTTCGGCGTGAACGGAATATCGTTCTCATACAGCGCGATCAGCACCTTCCAGCAGAACGACGAGAGCGGATGATAGTAAAGCGTGAGAGACATGGGTTGCTCCTGATGCATCAATGAGAGAACAGCTTCAATGAAGCCTCAGGACACTTTCCCCTCCCGCCGGCACGTAGCGCACGATCACGACGCCGCTCGCCAACGCGCGGCTGTCGATCAGCCGCAGCTTCATCGCCTGCCCCGGCTTGAACAGGGGCGCTCCGCCGCCGAGCACGCGCGGATTGATCGCGATCCGATACTCGTCGATCAGGTCGTGCGCTATCAGTGTGGCGGCGAAATCCGCGCTGCCGAACAGGAACAGCTGTTTCACAGTCTCCGTCTTGAGCCTGTAGACTTCGGCCTCAGGCTGCTGGCCCAGCAGATGCGCGTTCGACCACGCGAGTTCGGACAGCTTGCGCGAGGCGACGTATTTCGGGATCGCGTTCATGAACTCGGCGATCACGCCCTGCTGGGTCGGCCAATAGCCGGCCATCAGGTCATAGGTCACGCGCCCGAACAGCAGCCCGCCCGCCTCCTGCAGTTGGGTCTGCGAGAACTGCTCCAGCTCGGGACCCCAGACCTCCTCATGCCAGGACAGGTCGCCGCCGGCGCCCGCGACCATGCCGTCGAGCGTCATCATGTCCCACAACACCAGCCTAGCCATCGGCACGCCTCCCTGACTGCTTTTATTTTGCAAGCAGTTGGAGGTGCCTATACCGATGCAATAATGCAAGCGGTTATTTGCGACGACGCTCACGAGATCCCGATGTCCGACCCTCAGCGCTCCGGCTGCCCGATCAACCTCACCCTGGAGGTGGTCGGCGACAAATGGAGCCTGCTCATCATCCGCGACCTGATGTTCGGCAATCGCCGGCACTATCGCGAGCTGCTCGGCGGCTCGATCGAAGGCATCTCCTCGAACATCCTCGCGGACCGTTTGAAGACGCTGCTCGCCGCCGGCATCATCAGCCGCCAGGACGATCCGAGCCACAAGCAGAAGGGCATCTACTCGCTGACCGAGCAGGGCATCGAGCTGCTGCCGATTCTCGCGCAGATGGCTGGCTGGGGTTACAAATATCTCCCGGTCTCGGACGAGCTGGGCATCCGCGCCAGGCTGCTGATGGAAGGCGGCCCGAAGATGTGGTCCGAGTTCATGGACGAGCTGCGCGAGATCCATCTCGGCGTGAAGCGGCGCAGGAGGGCCGGACCAAGCGTCGGCGAGCGGCTGCAGGCGGCCTATCAGAAGGTGGTTGCCGACAAGAAGGCCGGCGCCACGACGGCGTGATCGCTCTCAGCGCCTCTCTCCGCACCGCCACGACCATTCCGCAAGGCCGCAGGCCGTGAACCCGGAATCCCGATCTGGTCTCGGGTTCATTTTCAGCAAGCTCGAGATTCCGGGTTCAATCGCCAACGCTCGGCGCTCGGCGCCTGCGCATGGACGATTGCCCCGGAGCGACAGCGCGGAGCCGCAGCTCAGCTCCTTGAAGTCGTCAATTCGCAAGTCGTGACATCAGCGTCGCTCGGACCCGCGGTCCTCGCTGCTCAGAACGACGTATTGTCCGCCCGGTAGCGCGACGATCTGCGCGGCGCGCGCTCCGGGACCTGGTCGAGCTGCGCGATCGGCCGGCGATAGGTTTCGGCGCGGCGCAGCCAGCCGGCTTCCCACACCCGGTTCGATGGCAGATTGCGTACGCGCTGCTGCAGCACGCCCTGCACCGCATCGGAATATTCGGCGAGCACGGCCTTCGGCTCGGTCGTGGTGCCGTTCATCTTGAGCAGCACCTGCTTCAGTCCCCAGCCCTGGCGCTGCCCCGTCTCCTTGTCGACGGCCGTCTCGGACGGGTTGGTGCCCTCGCCCTTGAAGTTGATGTAGTCGATCAGCGGGTAGAGATCCTCCGACGCGCGCACGACGCGCGCATATTGCGCGACGATGTGCTCGCGCTCGGCGCTGTCCGGCGTGTTGGCGAGGATCTTGTCCATCGCGCCTTGCGCGCGCGCCACCAGGAACTGCGTCTGCTCGGCCATCGTGGCGAGCAGGAACTGCCGCAACTGCCGCATCTGCGGCGAGTTGAAATTCTTCTTGAACTCGGCGCGGCTGTTCCATGGACAGGGCGGAACCGGATTCTTGTCGAGCCACGCCGGCAGCGGCGTCTTGCCCTTGCGCAGGAACGCGATCAGGCCGGGAAAACCCTCTTCAAAAGGCGGCTTCGCGGTGGTCGGGTACCAGATGAAATGACCGATGCCGAGCGAGGCAAACTCCTCGCCGGCATTCCAGGAGGTGATCGCGTCGCGCCGGCCGCCGGCTTCATTGAGCCAGATCTTGCGGCCGATCATCTGCGCGACGCCGGCCGGCAGCACCCGCTGCGGAACCGTCAGGTTCTTGGCGTCCTTGGTCTCGCGGGCCGCCGTTCGTACATCGCCCTTGCGCTCGGCCGTGGCCGGCTTCGCGGGCTCCACGGACGGCACGGCGAGTTTCGGTGCCGGCGCTTGCGCCTCGGCCGGTCGTCCGACGGTTTCCGGGCCGGATTTTTGCGCGTCCTGCTTTTGCGGGTCCTGCTTTTGCGGGTCCTGGCTTTGTGTCTCCTGCTTCGGAAGCTCTGGCTTCTGCCCCTCCGGCTTGGGATTTTCGGCCTTTTGCGGCTGCGGTAACGGGGGCGCTGACGCGGCGTCGCGCGCGGCCTGCTCGGTTGCGGCGGGCTTCGCAGCAACGCTGCTGTCCGCACCGGCCGCGCCGCTCGCCGCCAGACCGAGGACGACGCACGACAGCAGCAGACTGCGTCGGGCACGCAGCACGCTGTCCGGCCGACGCCATGACGCCTGCCTCTCGGCCGTTCCCGAGATCAATGTGATTTGCTGGCTGATGGATTGACCGCCCATGTCGATTCTACCGAGCCTCTGACTTTACGCTACCAGTTCCGGATTCGTCCAAGACCAGGCCCGCGAGAACGGCCCGACGGGCAAATCGAACGCCGGACGCGGATCGCATCCGAGGCGGAATGCCTGCTTGGAGACGCCTGCGCAACCCGCAAATCCGCTGCGCGGATAAGTTTTTTTCGTGAAGACTTTCAAGCCGATCACCCCTGTCCAGTGCCTACCGTCAAAAACTTCTTCTTTCTTTTTTCCAGAATTCAGGCTCTCTTAACCACGTCCTGTTCCCGATCGAGAGGGACGTTTCGCGGTCGTCACGAACGTTGGGAGCGGGACGCGGTGGACGCGTCGATGTTGCAGCGTGGAGCATGATTCGGAACCGGAGGCCGTCGACGCGCATTGCGCCACAGCTTTCCGACAACATCATGCTCAGAAGTAGACACGCAGACGAACAACGCGGCGCGTACGGCGAAATCGTGTGGTCCTGACATCCCGAAGCTGATGTCGTGTCCGATGCCCGAGCGCATTGTGGCGAAAAACGGGGG
>NZ_CAFJ01000733.1 GCF_000239795.1 Bradyrhizobium sp. STM 3809
GACGGCCGGGCCGCCCAGCGCCAGCGCGACCGAACTCACGGCCAGAACGAGGCGGAACGTGCTAAGGTTCATTCGACTATTCTCCAGTGGCCGTGCTGGTTTGCCCGGTTCGTGCCGGCGAATGGACCGGTACCTAACATGGCGGGCGGCGCCGCGTCCCATGACAGATGCGTCATGTCCCCCTGCGGACTGGTCAAGGCCGGGCCTGTGGCCATATAAGGCGGACACAATTTGGATATTTTCATGAGCGCGCTCGCCAACCACAGCTTCGTCAAGATGAACGGGATCGGCAACGAGATTGTCGTGCTGGACCTGCGCGACGTGAAGCACGTGGTGACCCCCGACGAGGCGCGCGCGGTTGCATCGCGCGTTCCTTACGACCAGTTGATGGTGCTGCAGCGGCCGCGGCTCGATGGCACCGAGGCGTTCATCCGCATCTACAACAATGACGGCTCGGAGTCCGGCGCCTGCGGCAACGGCATGCGCTGCGTGGTGAGCCAAGTGTTCGGCAAGACCGGCCAGACCAGCGCCACCTTCGAAACCCGCGCCGGACTGCTGAACTGCTGGCAGGGCCCGACGCCCGATCTCTACACCATCGATATGGGCGTGCCGAAGTTCGGCTGGCAGGACATTCCGCTGGCCGAGGAGTTCCGCGACACCCGCTACATCGAGCTGCAGATCGGGCCGATCGATGCGCCGATCCTGCATTCGCCGTCGGTCGTCAGCATGGGCAATCCGCACGCGGTGTTCTGGGTGGACAAGGACGTCAACTCCTATGACCTCGAGCGCTTCGGGCCGCTGCTGGAGAACCATCCGATCTTCCCGGAGCGGGCCAACATCACGCTGGCCCAGATCGTCGACCGCGACCACATCACGATGCGCACCTGGGAGCGCGGCGCGGGACTGACAAAAGCCTGCGGCTCGGCGGCGTGTGCGACGGCGGTCGCCGCCGCCCGGCTGAAGCGCGCCAACCGTCTCGTCCACATGACGCTGCCCGGCGGCGAGCTCACCATCGAGTGGCGCGAGCGCGACGATCACGTGCTGATGACGGGCACCGCGACGTTCGAGTTCGAGGGCCGGTTCGAGCCAGAGCTGTTCGCCAGCGTCGCATGAGCGTCGATGTCGTCACCTTCGGCTGCCGGCTCAACGCGTTCGAATCCGAGCTGATCGCGCGCCATGCCGAGGCGGCGGGGACGTCCGACACCATCGTCATCAACAGCTGCGCCGTCACCAACGAGGCGGTGGCGCAGGCGCGGCAATCGATCCGCAAGCTCAAGCGCGAGCGCCCCGAGGCGCGCATCGTCGTGACCGGCTGCGCCGCGCAGACGCAAAGCGCGATGTTCGCCGCCATGCCCGAGGTCGACCGCGTCATCGGCAATGACGACAAGCTGCAGCCGGAGGCGTGGCGCGCGACCGCGCAGGCGCTTGCTGCGCCGCGCTTCGGCATCGATGCGTCGGAAAAAGTCGCGGTGTCCGACATCATGGCGGTCACCGACATGGCGCCGCATCTCGTCGACGGCTTCCAGCGCGGACTGCCGCGGGTGTTCGTGCAGGTCCAGAACGGCTGTGATCATCGCTGCACCTTCTGCATCATTCCGTTTGGCCGCGGCAATTCACGCTCGGTGCCGATGGGCGCGGTCGTCGATCAGGTGCGGACACTCGTCGCGCGCGGCCATGCCGAGATCGTGCTGACCGGCGTCGACCTCACGAGCTACGGCGCGGATCTGCCGGGCACGCCGAAGCTCGGCCGGCTGGTGAAGCAGATCCTGCGGCACGTGCCCGAATTGAAGCGTCTGCGCATCTCCTCGATCGATTCGATCGAGGCCGATGCCGATCTGCTCGATGCGCTCGCGGACGATGCCCGGCTGATGCCGCATCTGCATCTGTCGCTGCAGGTCGGCGACGACCTGATCCTGAAGCGGATGAAGCGGCGGCATGCGCGCGCCGACGCCATCGCGTTCTGCGACCAGGTGCGGAGATTGCGGCCCGACATCGCGCTGGGCGCCGATCTGATCGCCGGCTTCCCGACCGAGACCGAGGAGATGTTTGCGCGCTCGCTCGACCTGGTCGAAGAATGCGGCCTGACCTTCCTGCACGTCTTTCCCTACTCGCCGCGCCCCGGCACCCCGGCGGCGCGCATGCCGCAGGTCGACGGCGCCGTCATCCGCGACCGCGCGCGCCGGCTGCGGGCGGCGGGCGAGGCGGCGTTGCGGCGGCGGCTGGACGCCGAGATCGGCTGCGCGCGCGAGGTGCTGATCGAGAGCGCGACCCAGGGGCGGACGGAGCATTATCTGCCGGTGGCCATCAGCGGTGCCGAGTCGGGCAGCTTACAGCGGCTCGTCATCACTGGGCATGATCGTACGCGACTATCAGTCCAGAACTCCGTCGTGCCCGGGCTTGACCCGGGCATCCACGCTGTTTCCGGGATCTGAGACGTGGATGG
>NZ_CAFJ01000732.1 GCF_000239795.1 Bradyrhizobium sp. STM 3809
GTTCGAAACGGCGGATTCTAATCAATCCAAATGAGAGTTGGCCAGAGATCGACAGCGGCTCTCCGACGCCAAACGCTGCTGGATTACACTTCTCCGGTCACGGATACCAAGGCGGCCGAACGGAGTCGGTTAGGCAGATGCGGTGCGGGCATACCGAATTTAAGATTGTCTTTGGTTGCTTTAGGCAGACGTGCGGCAGATCGCCTCATTTAACGAAAATTTACCAAGTCGACGCAATCTAACACATGGAGAAAGGAGCCTTGCAATGAGCATCGACTTATCCGGCGTGTCGGCCGCTTCTGGTTCATCCCAAGTCTGGTCCGGCGCCAGCGCGCGTGCACCTGCTTCGCAGAAGATGACCAACCTGTTTGATCAAATCGACACAAGCGGCTCGGGTTCGATCACGCAGTCCCAATTTGAACAGGCGTTTCAAACTCGAAATCCTCCAAAGGATTTCAAGGCAGCGGGCGCCGACGCGATCTGGTCTCAGCTAGACCCGAGCAACACTGGCAGCGTTTCGAAGCAGGACTTCGTCAGTAGCATGACCACCCTAATGAAGCAGATGCGCACTCACCATCAATCCGAGAGTACGATGCAATCTTCAGCTCAGTCTGTTTATCAGACGATCTCGTCAAGTCGCGCGACTCTGCAAGGCCTGATAATCAGCAGTCAGGTCGACGTTACTGCTTGAGTTTGGCTCATCCTAGGTGAGTACAAACGGCGGGGTAGCAAAGCGGCTTCCATGGTGGTCAATGGCGGCATGACTAATCCCTCGACTCAAAAGCCACTCGGCTCCCTGACTACCTTTGAGCATCGCGATCGTCGACAAGCTACCTGCGGCTAAACAGTGGTCTGATGCGACACTAACCGAGGAAAGTCCGCTAACCGGCCATCCCGTCCGCGGATCGAGAATGTGCGAATAACGGCGTCCTTCAATCTCTATAAACCGCTCGTAGTCACCGCTGCTTCCCAATCCACCTTTTGACAAAGTTAAAGTAGCAAACGCCTGAGTCGCGGATTTGGCGTCGCGGATGGAAATCAACCATGGCTCGCCATCGCGCCGAGGACCGCCAATTGAGATATCGCCGCCAAGGTCGATTAAACAGGACTCAATCCCAAGACTGCGGCAGATATCAACGCCGCGATCCGCTGCGTATTCTTTGGCAATACCGCCCAGATCGATCTCCATATCGGGACGATCGAAAGTAAGAACGGGCCGGACCCAGCCCAGCTTCTCGAAGCCGACCTTGCCAATCAGTTCATTGATTCGGTCAAGGTTCAACGGAATTCCTGAACCAAAGTCCCACGCCTTACGCAAAATGCCGGACGTGATATCGAACAATTGATCAGAAAGCCGATAGCAAGCACCGGCATAGTCAATGAGTTCAGCCGTCTCTTCGTCTACCCGAATAGACCGCCCTAGAGACGCCTCCCGATTGATTTTAGAAAGAAGGCTGTTCGGAAGGTAACGAGAATATTTGGCCTCAATACGAAATACTTCAGCGATGACACTTTTCGCCGCCTGCTCATGAAGGGCCGCTTCCCCGTCGACGTGCACGGCACAAGGTGATCCCATCGCTTGGAAGTGAACCGTCTTCATCTCGCAATTTCATCAGCTTTCAGGACCAGGGTTTCTGATCGCTGAGTTTAACCCGTCTGTCGACACCGACGTCAATGCCATTCCGCAAGACGCGTGATCCGCGCGTCGAAGGCGTGCTTGATCCTGGGGATATAGGCTCCGATATTCCAATACGGCCGCTGGTATCGAGCGTACAATCGATGCCGAAAATGTCGAGCCGGATGCGATCGCAAATGAATTGCAAAGCTTCGGTATGAGAGGCATCAATGATATACTCCAACGAGCGCAAGAAGCGCTCCTCCTCGTCCAACAGCAAGGGCGCGTGGTGTGCCATGACCGTGCTGTTGCGATGGAGCTTCCAATCATTTCGAATCGCTAGGTTGTGCGATATTTAATGTAGCAACAGTCTCACTGCCTGCCGAGCTCATCTACCCGGTACTCTATTACAGGGCCGGCTGATATTGAAGCCGCAAAAATACGGCTTCCGGAACAAGCGATAGCCGAGTTTGCAGGCCGTTAAACTTCGCAGCCTAAAAAGGTTACGTCAAATCGCCGCCGATCCTCCGAGCTGCCACCGCATATCAAACAGTGGTTTGTTTGAATCGGTCTCCTCGCCGCCGCGAAATTGATCGACCTGCTGAAAATAGAGCTTGTCAACGGGCTGAACGTGAAAATGGAAGAGCCGAGCTTACTCCAGCATAAGATCGAGGCGCTAGAGCGGTCGCAAGCTGTAGTCGAGTTAGATCTCGACGGCACGGTTCTCCGCGCTAATTATCTTTTCTTGCAATTGACCGGCTACGGTAACAATCAAGTCGTGGGTCAATCCTATTCGATGTTTGTTCCGGCAAACGAGAACCAAATGTCCGAATACGAACGGCTTTGGACTCGGCTCCGAAGCGGGGAGCATGTCGCCGGCGAATTTTGCCGCATGAACTCCTCTGGTCACCCCATGTGGGTTTACGGCGTGTATTGCCCGCTCTTGGACGATGCTGGGCGTCCCTATCGTATTTTGAAGATGGTAGCCGATATAACAGCCACCAAGCGACGTGATGCTGATTTTGCTGGACAAGTGGCTGCGATAAGGACGTCTCAGGCCATTGCTGAATTTGATCTGGACGGCTTTTTGCTGGACGCAAACCAAAACTTTCTGCAAATGATGGGATATCCGTTAGAAAACGTCCGAGGTCGCCACCATTCTCTGTTTGTTGACTCTTCCGAGCGTGAAAGTGTCGAGTACAAAGCTTTCTGGTGGCGCTTGCGCGACGGCAACTATCATGCTGGGCTCTACAAGCGTCTTGACGCTTCAGGTGCAACCCATTGGATTCAGGCAAGCTACAATCCTATCCGGGACGAGAATGGGCAGCTCACGAAAGTCGTCAAGTTTGCGATAGATCAGACGTCGTCTGTCTTGGACCATCTTCGCGTCGAATATCTCTACCGGCATGACGCGCTGACTGGTTTGGCAAATCGTGCCGGACTGAAGCTAGCGCTCGATGCAATCTATTCTCAGCGAGACGGCGCTCAGCCGACTTTGCTTTTGGTCGATCTAGATCATATGAAAGCCATCAATGACACGCTTGGGCATCTCGCGGGCGACCAGTGTCTGATTACGTTAGCTGAGCGCATCAGGAACGCTGCTGGAAACGATACGACGGTTGCCAGGTTGGGCGGAGATGAATTCGCCGTACTACTCCAAAACGGATCGGAAGCTGCAGAAATAATTGCGCAAAGGATTGTAGCAGCAGCTTGCGAGCCTTTCGAATGGATGGGTGGTTTGTATCAGGTTGGCGCCAGCGTTGGTGTCAGCTCCGAAGGCGACAACCCGAGCGATCTGCTCAAATACGCCGATATCGCCCTTTACGAGGCAAAACGATCGGGGCGGTCCGCGTATCGCCGATTTTATAAGGCGAGTCCTCTGTCGTCGCCCGAATTATCTCCCACCGCAGACCTCGTTGTCGCAACCTAGCTTTCAAGAAACGCCGGCTTCGAGAAGTCCGTCAAATCACAGTCGTGGATGTGAGCTATTCGATGTTTAACTTGCGCAGCAAAAAAATCAAGCACGCCATCGCTGAAGTCGAGGCACTCGACCGCTCGCAGGCAGTCATCGAGTTTGGACTGGACGGCACCATCCTGGACGCCAACGAGAATCTACTGAGGATGAGCGGATACACGCTCGCCGAAATCAAGGGTAAGCATCATAGCATCTTCGTCAGCCAGGCCGAGCGCGAGAGCGGACGCTATCGCGACTTCTGGGCCAGCCTTAATCGGGGCGAGTTCCAGACCACGCAGTACAAGCGCTTCGGCAAGGGCGGCAAGCAGGTTTGGGTCCTCGCCTCTTACGCGCCGCTGCGCGATGAGAACGGCAAGGTGGTCAGCTTCATCAAATTCGCCACCGACATCACGGCGCAGAAGATCAAGGACATGGAGGATGCCGGCAAGATCGCCGCCATCAACCGCGTACAGGCCGTGATCGAGTTCGAGATGGACGGCACCATCATCGATGCCAACGAGAATTTCCTTGTCACGATGGGCTATTCGCTCGACGAGATCAAGGGCAAGCGTCACGGCATATTCGTCACGCCGGAGGATCGCGCGGGCGAAGCCTACGCCGCCTTCTGGGCCAAGCTGAATCGTGGCGAGTTCGAGGCCGCGGAATTTAAGAGGATCGGCAAAGGCGGCCGTGAGATCTGGATTCTTGCCAGCTACAATCCAATCCTCGACGAGAACGGCAAGCCGTTCAAGGTGGTGAAATTCGCAACCGACATCACGTCGCAGAAGATGAAGGCGGCCGACAGCGACGGCCAGCTCGCGGCGATCCAGAAGTCACAGGCGGTGATAGAGTTCAACATGGACGGCACCATCCGCACCGCCAACGAGAATTTCCAGAAGACGATGGGCTACACGCTCGCCGAGATCAAGGGCCAGCATCATTCGATGTTCGTCGAGCCGAACGAGCGCAATTCGGCTGACTATCGCCAGTTCTGGGAGACGCTTCGGCGCGGCGAATACCAAGCCGCCGAATACAAGCGGATCGCCAAGGGCGGTCGCGAGGTCTGGATCCAAGGCTCCTACAATCCAATCCTCGATCTCAACGGCAGGCCGTACAAGGTGGTGAAATACGCCACCGACATCACCGCGCAGGCTATCGGCCGCAAGAAGGCCGACAATGCGCGTGGACTGATCGAGGCGGTTGCCGCCGGCAGCGAGGAGATGAGCGCCTCGATCCGCGAGATCTCCGAGACCATGGCGAAGTCGCGCGAAAACTCCAAGGCTGCGACCGCCCGCGTCGAGGCTGCGGACGGTCAGGCACAGAAGCTGAACGCCGCCGCACAGGCCATGAGCGGCATCGTCGAGATGATCTCTGGCATCACCGGACAGATCAACCTGCTTGCGCTCAATGCCACCATCGAGTCTGCGCGTGCCGGCGAGGCCGGCCGCGGCTTCGCGGTGGTCGCCTCCGAGGTCAAGAACCTCGCGAGTCAGGCCAAGCAGGCTACCGACACGATCTCCTCCGAGATCGACGCGCTCAACACGGTCGCGGGTGATGTCGCGACGTCCCTCACCGCGATCAAGGCCGCCATCGAAGGCGTTAACGAGTTCATCGCCACGACCGCGGCTGCCGTCGAGGAGCAGAGCGCGGTCACGGCGGACATGTCGACCAACATGCAGCGGGCCTCGGCTGAACTTGCGTGAGACATACCATCCGTCGCGATACCTAATTTGGCCGGCTTGGTCGAGCCAGTGCCTTGAGGGTCGTGCCCAAACCAGGCTCGATCGCGGCCCCGCCTTGGCCCGACTAGGTCCTGGACATGTACTCCCGGACTTCAAACCGCGCTGGATGAAGCTTAAGTGGTTGGTCTGTGGCGAGAGCTGACCTTTCTGCGTAGACGTGGAGCGTCACTCGTAACCAAAAGGGGGACAGGTTCGCGCCAACGGTCGTGTCCCCGGGCGTGGTGTAACTCGGTAGAGCAAAGCCGTCCGCCCGCGCGCTCCCCCATTGCGCCGTAGCGGGTGGGCGGCTTTGCGGTGGTCACCGGCGATTGCTCGG
>NZ_CAFJ01000731.1 GCF_000239795.1 Bradyrhizobium sp. STM 3809
GGCCTTTGCATCGGAGGCCCGCGGCGGTCGCCCATTCGCGGCCATCGCCTTGAGCTGCTCCGCAGCCCGGGCCACTGCAACAAGGCGGGCCGGGTCGAACTCGCCCGGCTTGCGCTGGGCGCCCGGTGCCAGATCAGGACAGAGGCCGACGTCGGCAACCTTGCGTCGATACTGGCTGTTGGACTGACACAGCGGTCGCGCAACTGCCAGGGCCTCTTCGCGGCGTTGGTCGAGCAGGAGAGTGGTGGCGAGCGAGGATTGAAGAACGTTGGCGATTGCTGGACTGAGCTGCGCCAGCGCCTTCTCCTCGGCGAGGCCTGCGCGCAACTCCCGCTCGGCACCCTTTGTATCCTGCGCCATCAGCAGTGCGACGGAGCGCCATAACCGAGCCCGCGGATCGTGGGGATATTTACGCAGCAACTCGATCGAGCGCTGTGTAGCGTCCTCGACGTCGCGCGGCAAGCTTTTCGGAAATTCGGACTCGGGCATCAACATAATGGCGGCGTCCTGGCTTCGGGCACCATCGACTGCGCCGGCGCTGAACAGCAGCGCGAGCGGCAGGGCATACACGAGACCGCGCAAGCCGCGCCGCGATACGGTCCCGTGGCCGGTGCGAACAAAGACCGCAGCCATCTGGAGGTTGGGCGCGCTGGTCTTCATGAGCGACGTTCCATCGGTTGGCCATTCGGCTTCACCCAAGCGCCCGCGCGCAAGCGACGAAGTCTTCTCCGTTCATTGTTGAAGCGATGCCAGCGAAGTCAAGCTGGAGAGCGGGGGCAGATCTCGCACAGATCAGTTCGATGCAAGAATGTGACACAAGCATGGGTTTGGTGCATTGGCTTCGCTTGCAACCGTGAATGGATGGAATGCGGAGTCCGACCGATTGGTCGTCGATCGACACAGGCGCGCGGCGCGGCGTCGGTGCCGCGAGCGATGCGCCGGACATGTATTTGGCAGATCGTGATGACGCCTGCGCTGTGTCGCGGCGACGCCTCTTCCATCTGGCGTGTGCTTGCGACCGACGCATTCAGGCGCGCGCGAGACGTCTGCCGCGCAACGACGCTGGATCGCTTTCGCTCGCTTCGTTCGCAATGACGAGGGTGCTAGAGTTCTGCTTCAACCGACCGAACGGGACTGCGAGGGAGACGACGATGCGGCTGGCGGTGATTTCCGACGTGCATGGCAATCTGCCTGCCCTGGAGGCGGTGCTCGCGGACATCGAGACGCGTGGCGTCGATGCCACCGTCAATCTCGGCGACTGCGTGACCAGCCCGTTGTGGCCGCGCGAGACGTTCGACCTGCTGCAGTCGCTCAAATTACCGACCGTGCGCGGCAATCACGACCGCTGGATCGAGGAGATGCCGGAGGAGAAGCTCTCTCCCGCCGGCCGCTTCGCCCGCGCCGCGCTGACCGCCGAGCAGCGCCGTGTGCTGCACGCGCTGCCGCCGCGGCTCGCGCTGGATCCGGGCATCCTCGCCGTTCATGGCACGCCGGACGATGATTGCGCGCTTCTGCTTGAGGAGATGCTCGACGACGGCCGCTACGTCCCGGCGCGCCGCGACGTGCTGGCCGCGCGGCTCGTCAATCTCGGCGGCGCGACGCTGGTGCTGTGCGGCCACAGCCATCGGCAGGCGATGGTCCAGGTGCCGCGCGGTCCCCTCGTGGTCAATCCGGGCAGCGTCGGCTGTCCTGTATTCGCGGACATCCCGATCGCGTCGCAGCTCGAATATCGCTCGCCGCACGCGCGCTACGCCGTGCTGACGGAGCGTCGCGGCCATTGGCAGGCCGAGCTGCTGGCGCTGGCCTATGACTGGGATCATGCGGCGGCGCGCGCGGTGGAGAACGGCTTCCCGCACTGGGCGGGTGCCTACGCCTCCGGCGCGGTGATCTGAACCCGCATGGGCAACTGGTGAGCGGTCGGACGTGATGGCCAGCGGAGATATCGCCCGTGCTGTCGCGAACGATTCACCAGGCCTGTTTCCACATCGTCATGGCCGGGCTTGTCCCGGCCATCAACGTCGTGCTGCACGCTGAGAAGGACGTGGATGCCCGGGCCGTCGCCGCGCCGAAGCGGCTACGGCCGCGCAGGCGGGACGAGCCCGGGGATAACGGAGTCATGACCTGACGGCATCGTCCGTGGCGACAATGCGGATCGTCATATGCGACAGCCCGTCGAGCAAATCGCCCTGCGTGTTCGCGCGCAGGCGCAAGGAAGCAGTGCGCGGCCGGAGAGAAACCGCTTGCGCGCAAAAACTGATTTCCCAAGCGCCATCAAGCTGATTTGGCCTGTCCAGTCCCTCCGCAGAAAATTTATCTGTTTCGTTATTTCGGAATTCGTGCTTCTGTGTGTTGTCCCGCCTCGGCACGAGGGGCGTATCGCGATCGTCACGGCACGCGAGGTGGGATGCGATGGGCGTCGTGGGCTGCAGCATGGTGTGATGCCGTGCGGACGAACGGCACATGGCGCACGGCGAAGTCGTATGGTCCTGGCCTCCCGACGCTGAGGCCACGCCGGCGGTGACGATGATCCGCCGGTCACGGGGGCAAGACAGCCCGGTCCCCGGGGAGAGTACGTATAAGTCGTAACGCCATCGCGCAGGGAA
>NZ_CAFJ01000730.1 GCF_000239795.1 Bradyrhizobium sp. STM 3809
GTCTGGGCAGGCGTGGATGCCCGGGTCAGGCCCGGGCATGACGAGTAACTAATTGGTAGCTTTTCTCCTGGTGATGCGCTGGTCTGGTGCAGGCGGGCCACGTTCCAGCACACCACCGCGATCACACCGGCTTCAGCTGCACCTTCAGTCCGTCGCGCGGCTTCGGGATCGGCCAGACCTGCCAGTCCGGCTTATAGCCCGGCGTGAACGAGGCCTCGATGTTGGACAGGAAGTGCCGTGCGAAGCATTTCGCCTGCATGTAGGCGAAGTGCAGGCCGAGGCACATATGCGCGCCGCCGCCGAACGGCACCCAGGCGAAGCGGTGGCGGCCGCGCTGCGCCTCGTCGGTGAAGCGCATCGGGTCGAACCGCTCGGGCTCGGGCCAGATCTCCGGCATGTGGTGGGTGTACATCGGGTTGATGCCGACGCCGGTGCCGGCGGGAATCGCAAAACCCTTGAAAGTGAAGTCGCGGACCGGGCGGCGCGGCAGCGACGGCACCGGCGGCATCAGCCGAAGGGTCTCCTGGAACGCCATCTCGGTCAGCTTCATCTTCTCCAGATGCTCCGAGCTCATCGGCTCGTCCTTGGCGAGGCCGAGGCTGTCGACTTCCGCGCGCAGCTTCTGCTGCCACTCCGGATGCGCCGCGAGCTGGGCAACGAACGAGGTCAGCGACGAGGTCAGCGTGTCGTGCGCCGCCATCATCAGGAAGCTCATGTGGTCGACGATGTCCTGCGTCGACAGCAGCGCGCCCTCGTCGTCGGTGGCGCGGCAGAGATGCGAGAACAGGTCGTCGCCGTCGCCCTTGGCACGGCGCAGCGGGATCTGCTCGGAGAAATAGGCGACGATGCGCTGGCGGCCCCTGACGCCGCGCGCCATCTGCGTGCCCGGCAGCGGCTTGCGGATCGGCGCCACGGCGGCGGCGACCATGTCGATGAAGGCGCGGTTGATGGTATCGACCTCCGGCCCGATCTCGGTGCCGAGAAAGGAGGTCGCGGCGAGGTCGAGCGTGAGCTGCTTGATCGCCGGATAGAACAGCATCTCGCCGGGCCTCTCGCGCCACTGCGCGATGCGCGCGGCGATCCCGCGGTCGAGGCCGGCGAGATAGGATTTCATCGGCCCGGCCTTGAAGGCGACCGACAGCGCCTTGCGGTGCATGCGGTGCTCCTCGAAATCGAGCAGCATCAGGCCACGGGGAAACAGCAGATTGAGGATGTGGCCCCAGCCATGCGCCGAAGAGAACAGCTTCGCCTGGTCGAACAGCACCAGCTCGTTGGCCTCCGGCCCGAGCAGCACGACGTTGACGTCGCCGAACATGTGGCTGCGATAGACCGGGCCGTACTTCTTGGCGTTGCGCTCGACATGGCCCTTGGGATCGGCCAGCACCTCGAAGGTCTTGCCGATGATCGGCCAGCCCTCGTCGCCGGGAATATGCGTCAGCGAGTTGCGCCGGGGCGGCGTCAGCCGGATCGGTTCAGAGACCACATGCTGCATCGACATCGTGGGGTTTCCTCTCGTCTGAACATTGGTGTCGTGGAATTAGCGCCTTGGAATTGGCGTCTTGGAATTAGCGCCTTGGAATTGGCGTCTTGGTCCTGACCTTCGCTTCTGTAGGCGGCGCGGTGGCAGACCCCGTGGTCCCCATTGATAGGCGGTTGCAGCGCGGATGCAATACGCTCGCGGTCGTGTGACTGGCCATTGATGTTGCGCCGCAAGAGGGATCGTTCTCGCGACGCGCCGGGCGTCCGAGGTCTGAAGCATTCCGCCCGTCTCGAAGA
>NZ_CAFJ01000729.1 GCF_000239795.1 Bradyrhizobium sp. STM 3809
CTGCGATGAGGCGGGATGCGCGGAGATAATCATGAATTCTGAAAAATGGCAAGGCGATTTTATTTTACGGAAACGACCACGACGTGCTGCCTCCCCTCGACGTGCTGCCTCCCCCTCACCCTGAGGAGCCCGCCGAAGGCGGGCGTCTCGAAGGGCGAGGCCACCGGCGGGGCCTCATGGTTCGAGACGCGCCGCGGACGAAGATCTCATTCTATCGCGGCCAGATTGGCGCGACGCTCCTCACCATGAGGTTCTGGCACCCAACGGGTCCTGCACATCGACCATGAACACGCTAAGAGGCGTGTTCATGGAGAGGGTTTGTAGCCCGCGTTCATCGGCGCAGCTAACGCGCCGCTTTCATGATGAGAGCTCAGCACCGAAAGCGACACCGCGCATCAACCATGAACTCGCGCATGGGAAATTGATCGCCGGCTGCAAAAGCGATCCTCATCCTCCGTGGTACAGCTCACGTTGCCGCCGACCGGCGAGGCTCCTCCAAGGCGTCCACGGCCTCGGCGCCCTGGCCGCGCCAGCGCAGGATCTCCATCGCCAGCACCGGATGGTTGAAGCCCTTGAGATGCAGGTCGTCGATCGGCCGCGCCTCGACCGAGGTTTCGACCACGCCGTAGACGCGGCGGGACGCGATCACCTGGCCGGCCTTGGCGGCGTCGCAGAGCCGCGAGGCGAGGTTGGTGACGCTGCCGATGGCGGCATATTCCAGCCGGTTCTCGAAGCCGACCTGGCCGAGCGTGGCGTAGCCCACGGCGATGCCGACGCCGAAGCCCAGGCTGTGGCCGCGATTCTTCCAGCGCTCGGTGAGCTGGCCGATCTCCTCGCGCATCTCCAGCGCCATCTTCACAGCGCGCGTGGTGTGGTCCTCGAACGGGATCGGCGCGTTGAACAGGATCATCACGCCGTCGCCGGCATAGCGGTCGAGCGTGCCTTCATATTTGAAGATCAGCTTGCCGAGCGCGGCGTGATATTCGCGCAGCACGTTCATCGCCTCTTCGGGCTCGGTCGTTTCGGTGAACGCGGTGAAGCCGCGCAGGTCGCAGAACACGACGGTCACCTCGCGGCGGTGGCTCTCCAGCAGCGCGTCGTGGCCATCGGACGAGGCGATGATCTGCGCCACCTGCGGCGCCAGGAAGCGCTCGAGGCGGCGGATGCGCTCGATCTCGGCGAGCTGCTTCTCGACGCGGTCTTCCAGCGACTTGTTCCATTCACGCAGCTGCTCGGTCTGCTCGGTGAGCTTCGCCGCCTGCTGCTGCACCGTGTCATGCGCCAGCGCCAGTTCGCGCCCCTTCTGGTCGACCTCGGTGAACAGCCGCGCATTGCGCATCGCCAGCACCGCCTGGTTGGCAAAGGTGCGCATCAGCCCGATCAGGTTCGCGGGAAACGCCCTGGCCGAGCGCCGCAGCACCACCAGCGCGCCAAGCACGCCCTGCTGATCGACCAGCGGCGTGAACAACACGGCATGGAAGCCGGCGGCGACCGCCACGTCGCGGAGCGGATGGTCCGGCGCGGTTTCGAGCTCGGCGATCGCGATCGGCTCGCCGCTGCGCACCGACTCCGACAGCAGGCTCGTCTGCTCGTCGAGCACATTGTGCGCGCCGTCCTGATCGACGCCCTTGGCTTCCACCAGCTTGAAGCGATGCGCGGCGGCATCGTAGGAATAGATCAGCACGGCATCCGCCGCGGTGATCTCGAGCGCGCGCGAGGCCACCGTCGGCAGCACGGCATTGAGATCGAGCGAGGAGGCCACAGCGCGGCCGACCTCTTCCAGCACCTTCAGCTCGTTGATCGACTGCGCCAGATCGCGCGTGCGCTCCTCGACCTTGGCTTCAAGCACCGCATAGGATTGCGCGAGCTGGCCGGCCATGCTGTTGAACTGATCGGCGAGCTCCTCCAGCTCGTCATGGGTCTTCACCTCGATGCGCTGGCCGAAGTCGCCGGCGCCGAGCCGGCGCGCGCCGGCGCGCAGCGCCGTGATCGGCACGAGCATGCGGCGCGCCAGCAGGGAGCCGGCGAAGATCGCAACCGCGAGGCCGAGCGCGATCAGCAGCGCGCCGCGCAGCAGCTGATCGCGGATCGGCGCCAGCGCATGCGCGGTGGATTGCTCGAAGAACACGACCCAGCCGAGCTTGGGCAGCGTCGCGGCGGCGGAGAGCACGGCGCGTCCGTCCACGTCGGTGCCGGAGGCCAGCGGCTGGCCATCGGGCAACAGCATGGCGGCGACCTGCGGCAGCTTGGCGAGATCCTGACCGACGGCCGGCCCCTTCGCCGAGCTCGCCAGCACCTGGCCCTTGGGATCGACCACATAGGCGACGCCGACCTTGCCGACCTGCGCCTCGGTCATGAAGTCCTCGAGGAAGTCGAGATCGATGTCGGCCACCGTCACGCCGGCATTGAAGCCGGAATGCGCGACCGAGATCGACATCATCGGCTGCGCGCCCTTGAAGGTCACGGCGGAGAAATTGCTGCCATGGGTGACGGTGTCGGTGAAGCGCAGGTCGCGCGAGAGATCGTTGCCCGAAGAGAACGAGATCGCGGTGCGCGAGACCCGGAGCTGCTCGCGCCCCTGGCCATCGAGCTGATAGAGCTGACGGACCGCCGGGGCCTGGCTCAGCAGCTGGACGTAGTCGGCGCGACGGTCCTCCAGGGTCTTGGAGCTCGCCCGCGTCACCCAGCTGATCTGGCGCTGCAGGTCCGAGACGGACTGGTCGATTCGCCGGGCACTGGCATCGGCCTTCTCGGCCATCGCGGCAGTCAGGCTCGCCTTGGTGGACTGATAGCTGATCCAGGTCTCGGTCGCGCCGTTGACCGCCAGGACGAACACGACGAGTCCGACCAGCGACACGACATATTTGGCGAACAGGCCTTGCCGCAGCGACCAGCCTCTGTTCTCGACCCCGTTCATTCGGACCCCTCGCGCGCCGCACGGCCGAGGCGAAACCCCGGATCAGCGCGTCCGCTGCCGTCCTCATGGCAGCAACACATCGCAGGCGGCCTCTCATGAGCCGGGAGGCGCAGCGACCACGCCCCATCTAGCACAGAATGCAGTGCAGAACGGCCCCGATGCGGTGGTCCCAACGCGGGATGCTGGCGCAGCCGAGGCCCCACGACCTCCACCATTCGGAGGAGGATGCCGCCGAAATTCTCCGTCGCGGGTCCTATGTTACCTGTTGAAGATTCGCTTGAGCACATCGTTCATCGGCTGGCTGTCCGGCACGCCGTCCGAATTGTCACCGACCGCGCCCTGGCCGGCCTCGGTCGCCGGGGGCACGGCCTGACTGGCCTGCGATGGCTGGTTGGCCTGCGGCATCTGGCCAGCCTGCGGCGCCTGGTCGGCCTGCGGCGCTTCCTGGGCCTGCGGCGCCTGCAGCAGCGGCACGGCTCCGCCGGGGGACCCCAGGGTGCGGCCGCGGCT
>NZ_CAFJ01000728.1 GCF_000239795.1 Bradyrhizobium sp. STM 3809
CTTGGCCTCGAACTTGTCCTTGAACTCCTTGTCGAACACTTCCTGGAAGAGATCCTTGAAGCGGCCGTCATACACCTTGAGGATGGTGTTCTTGGTCGACAGGTACACCGAGTAATTCTTGGCCAGGCCCATGTTGAACGAGGCGCGGGCGAAATCGACGATGGAATCGTCGAGATTGTACATCTCCATCGCGATGCCCGGACCCGGCGCCTTGAACACCTCGCGCTCGATCACCGTGCCGTCCTCGCCGACGAACTTCATCGACAGGGTGCCCTTGCCGGGGAACTTGAAGTCGGTGGCGCGGTACTGGTCGCCATAGGCGTGGCGACCGATGATGATCGGCTTGGTCCAGCCGGGGACGAGGCGCGGCACGTTCTTGCAGATGATCGGCTCGCGGAACACGACGCCGCCGAGGATGTTGCGGATGGTGCCGTTCGGCGACTTCCACATCTCCTTGAGGCCGAATTCCTTCACGCGGGCTTCGTCGGGGGTGATGGTGGCGCACTTGACGCCGACGCCGACCTTCTTGATGGCGTTGGCGGCATCGATCGTGATCTGGTCGTTGGTCTTGTCGCGGCTCTCCATCCCCAGGTCGTAATACTGCAGATCGATCTCAAGGAACGGGTTGATCAGCTTGTCCTTGATGTACTGCCAGATGATCCGGGTCATCTCGTCGCCGTCGAGCTCGACGACCGGGTTGGTCACCTTGATTTTTGCCATGATCGATGGGGCCTTCTTGGGAACAGCGCGCCAGGAATGGAAAGCGCTTGTGAAATCAAGCGCGTCATAGCACTGCTGCACCGCGGGCGGAAGCGCACCCGGTATGCGCACGGTGCTGATTTTCGCAGCCCGCTCATGCGGTAGGCAAAGCCGGCGAGCCGACTGCCTGCGGTTTCGCTCAAACTGCAAAATCCGGGCTTAAGCCGATTATTTTGCTTGAGAATTCTCGCCAGCCGGGCCAACGGAGCGGGCGGGGCGCGCGCATGTTCGCGCCTCACGTGACATGGAAGGTGAGGACAGACCCGTGTCGGGCACCGACAAGACCAAGGCAGGCGTGGAGATCGCAGGACCGGTGGTGATCCTGGTCGAGCCGCAGCTCGGCGAGAACATCGGCATGGCCGCGCGCGCCATGGGCAATTTCGCGCTGACCGAGCTGCGCCTGGTCAATCCCCGCGACGGCTGGCCGAACATCGCGGCCCAGCGGGCGGCGGCTGGCGCCGACCACATCATCGACCATGTCCGGTTGTTCGAGACCCTGCCGGAGGCGATCGCCGACCTCGACCTGGTGTTCGCGACCACGGCGCGCTCCCACGACCAGGCCAAGCCGGTCATGGGGCCGGAGGCGGCCGCGCGTGAGATGCAGGGGCAGATTGCGGCCGGCGGCCGGGCCGGCATCCTGTTCGGCCGCGAGCGCTCGGGGCTGACCAATGAGGAGGTCGCCCGCGCCAACCGCATCATCACCTATCCGGTCAACCCGGGCTTCGCCTCGCTCAACCTCGCCCAGGCCGTGCTGCTGATGGGCTACGAGTGGTTCAAGCTGGTGACCTCGGGCGCGCTGCCGTTCGCGATGCCCGAGCGCTCGGAGCGCGCCACCCAGGAGCAGATGGAGGCGTTCTTAGAGAACCTCGTCCGCGAGCTCGACCGGGTCGAATTCCTGCGGCCCGCGGAGAAGCGCGAGACCATGCTGGTGAACCTGCGCAACATCTTCTTCCGCATGGAGCCGACGAAGCAGGACATGCACACGCTGCACGGCGTGGTCATGGCGATCGCCGAGGGGCGCAAGGGCCCGGCCAAGGGCGGCGTGCTCGACAGCACCCAGGCGAGCCGGCTGCGTGCGCTGATCGCCGAGCAGGGCACCGTCGCCAACCTGCCGGACTCGCGCGGATCGCTGCGCGGCCTGGCCCGGCTGCTCCGCCGCAACCCGACCGACGCCGAGCGCGCGCTGTGGCACGCCCTGTCGCGCGACCGCCGCTTCGCCGGCCAGTTCAAGCGCCAGACCCCGGTCGGCCGCCACATCCCGGACTTCGTCTCCTTCATCCACCGCCTGGCCATCGAGCTGGTGGGCGACGACGAGAGCGAGGGCGTGGTCGCCGACCGCGCGCAGCGCAAGGCATGGCTGGAAAGCCGCGACTATCGCGTCACCGAGGTGAGGACGGCGGATGTCGAGGCCAATCTGGAGGCCGAGCTGGTCAGGCTGCAGGCGCTGATCGCGGAGGCGAAGTAGCTGACGCCTCCGCCTGCGACGTGACGTTGTCACGCGGGAACCCTGCTGGTATCGTGGTCCCGGTAGGGAAGGGACTTGCTGTGCGACAGGCGCGTTTTTGGACCTTGGCGATCGCGGCGATGGTGCTGGGTTTCGGGGTCACGAGCCCGACAACCAGCGTCAATGCTGAAGTGGCCTGTGGTGCGGGTCGCTCGGGAAGCCTTGAGGAGCGTATCGCAGCCTGCACAGCCGCCATCGAGGCGGCGGCCGCCAAGCACGTGAGCAATGGCCTTATCAGACTCCTGCGCGGTGAGGCTTACGCCTTGAATGGCCAGCTGGATCTCGCGATGGCTGATTTCGACTGGCTCATCGAGCGCGAGCCCGATCATGTTGCTGCTCGGCTGCGCCGGGCATCCATCTATCGGCTCAAGCGCAACACAGATGCCGCGATCGCTGACTACGATAAAGTCATCGCGACGGATCCAAAGAACGTCGACGCCTACGACGGACGTGCTGCTCTCCATTTTGCGAGGCGGGATTTCGATGGTGCCGTTGCCGACTACGGGCGAATCCTGGTCGTTCATCCGGAGAATCTCAAAGCGTATGTCGGGCGTAGCTGTGCTTATCGCGGCATGCGCGATCTCGATCGTGCATTGACCGATTGCGCCAAGGCGATCGAAATCGCTCCAAAGCGCGACGACGGCTATATCTGCAGAGGCGAAACTCAGCTGTACAGAAACGATCTTGATCGTGCGGCCGCCGATTTCGATCGCGCGATCGAGCTCAATCCGCGAAGCGCATCTTCATTTGCCGGCCTTGCCGTCGTCCATCATCGCAGAGGAAACCTTGAGGCGGCGATTCATGACCTGGATCAGGCGATCGGGTTCGATTCAAACAATCCCGGTTTGTATCGCAGTCGCGGCTTTCTCCAACTCGAAACTGAACGGGTGAAGGAAGCGGCAGAGGATTTCATCAAGTCGCTCGAACCGAATCCCAGGGATCGCTATACTCAGCTCTGGCTTGACGTGGCACGCCGACGCAGCGCTCAGCCCAGCCGTCTTGCCGAAGCCGCCAAGCAATTTAATCTCTCGGATTGGCCGGGACCGATCATTCGGTTCTACTTGGGTGAAATCACCGCCGAAGACCTGTTGGCAAAGGCGGAAGATTCCAATCCGAGCAAGCGTGCCGGACAGGTGTGCGCGGCCAATTACTTCGTGGGCGAACTTGCGCTGGCGTCCAAAGACGATGCTGGTGCCGCGAAGCATCTCGCAGAGGCGGTCAGGATGTGTCCCGACGGCTTCGCCGGACTGCCGCTGGCTCGCGCGGAGCTGCGCTCTCTTGGCGCGACGCCATGACTGGAGCGGGTCGAAGCAACGGCGTTGTCCCACGACCGCCAACACGGAAGGTGAGTTCGATCTCGCGCGTCCGTATTAATACGGCCCCTGTATCATTGTCCGCCGATCCGTAAATCCTTACCGACCGAACGGCCGCAGGGTACAGCTGATCGCGACAAATTTCTAAAATTCGAACGGATCGTGCAGCTTTGCCGCAACGGCTGATGCGAACGATGGCGAGCCGACCGCGAAGGCGGTCATGACAAGCCACATCGTTCACGGAGAGCCTCGACCAATGCCGATCCAGCCGCAGGGCGTACGCAAGCCGCAGACCGACCAGACCAGCGACCAGACCGGCTTCTTCGAGAACGACAGCTGGCTTTCTCCCGATCTCACCCCGCTCTGGCTGGCCAACCAGCCCGCCGCAGCGCCCGTGGCGCCGGCCCCGGCACCAGCCGCGGACCCGTCGGCGGCGATCGCGATCTACGGCAATTTCTGCAGCGTCGCCGCGACGGTGACCACCGCATCGAGCTCGAGCTCGAGCGGGAGCACCACGATCTCCACCGCGACGGTCGCCGCCACGACCACCACCAAGACCGCGGCGCCCGCCTGGGTGAACACGCTCACCAACGCCCAGATCAAGGCCGACATGACGGCCGCCATCACCAACGGCACGGTGACCTATGCCGGCCTGCTGAAGGTCTTCACCGATATCGACGCCTCGCTCGCCGCGACCAAGACCAAGCTGAGCGCCAGCCAGTTCGCGGACCTGAAGACGATCGCCGCCAACCTCAACAACGGCGTGTCGACGTCGAGCTACCTGACCTCCATCACGCAGGCCTTCGTCAACGGCAATGCGGCCAATGCGACCTGGACCGGCGGCGCCGCCAGTTCCGTGGCGCTCGGCAACCTCGCCACCGGCTCGACCGAGCTGCAGTTCGCCGAGCTGATCGGCAAATGGTTCCTCGGCACCGACCTCCCGTCGTCGAAGGTGATCCTCGGCAGCACGCAGTTCTCGGTCTCCTATTCGAACTCGACCAAGGCGCTGTTCGGCGCGAGCGGCGCCAGCATCAGCGACATCAACCAGGGCTACCTGGGCGACTGCTACCTGCTCGCCGGCCTGGCCGAAGTCGCCTACAAGGAGCAGTCGGTCATCTCCTCGATGTTCACCGCCAACGGCAACAACACCTATGGCGTGCGCTTCTACGTCAACGGCACCGCGCGCTACGTCACCGTCAACACCGCGCTCGCCAATGGCGGCACCATCTTCAACAATGGCGGCAATGCGATCTGGGCGAGTCTCGCCGAGAAGGCCTATGCCGAGCTGCAGGCCAGCGGCGTCTACACCGGCAACTCCATCAACTACGGCAACTCCTACACCACGATCGGCAATGGCGGCGCGCCCGAGATCGCGCTCGAGGCGATCACCGGCGCCAGCCAGATCACCGACTTCCGCGCGATGGGCGGCTCCTGGGGCAAGGTGGTCTACAATTCGTCCTTCGGCGTGACCAGCTACACCACCGGCAACGCGACCTCGGGCGTGCTGGCGACGATCGCCGCCAGCCTTGCCGCCGGCGACGACGTCATCCTGTCGTCCTACACCAACGCCAAGGATGCGACCGGCAAGACCACGCTGGTCGCCAGCCACGCGATGTCGATCTACGGCTACAACAGCGCCAACGGCATGCTGCAGGTCCGCAATCCCTGGGGCTCGGCGGCCGGCCAGTACTGGCAGACCACGTTCGAGGTCAGCCTCGCGACCCTGCTGGCCGCCGGTGACACGATCACGATCGACAATGTCGGCGACGCCAAGAAGGTGGCGGCGGCGACGACCACGACGTCGTCGGGCCTGAAGCTGACGTCGGATGTCAACGACCTTTCCGGCACTGCGTCGGGCTTCGTCCAGGCGATCGCCTCGCTGACCGACGGCGGCGCGTCGAACGTGGCGTTCACGCAAGGCCTGGCCGCGCAGCAGCACACGCTGGCGATGCCGATGGCGGCGTGACGGCATCCGGAGGGGCGATCGGTCCACTCTCTCCGAGAGCAGGTTGCTCATGGTGCCGCGTGCGGAGATCGGCGCCAAACCCTCATGGTGAGGAGCGTCGCCCTTGCGACGCGTCTCGAACCATGAGGCCCAGCCGGCGCCTCGCCCTTGAGA
>NZ_CAFJ01000727.1 GCF_000239795.1 Bradyrhizobium sp. STM 3809
ATCCAGGCTCTCGCTGGTCTCCGTCAGGAACTCACGCAACAGGTCATCCATGAAACTGGCCTTCGCACGCAACGGAGCGCGACATGCCGCGCCCTTCAAACCGTGGCCAGTTTCGGTCCAAAGCGTTTAATATTAGTTGAGTAAGCGCAAATGAACGGACTCAACAAAGAGATAAGATGCATCCGGACAAATTCGGACACGCGGCTAAGACTTGCTTAACCATGGTAAACGAATTCATGCGCCGATGGACGGCATGACGTCGCAGCCGCGGGCTGCGAAATCGCGATCAGGCCGCCTGCACCACCATCGCGGCGCCGTCGGCCGCGAGCGTCACCTTGAGCCCGCAGGCCTCGGCGAGCAGGCGGGTGTAGTAGGGTTGCACCGCGTGGGCATCGATCGTCGACTGCAGCTCGCCGGAGAGCAGGTTGACGATGTTCTGCGGCAGCCGCGCATTGAGCCCGGTGGCGGCGACGCGGAAGCTCATGCTCTCGCCCTCGCCGACCGGATCGACCGTCAGCATGCCGCCGCGCGGGATCGTCTGCTGCGCCACCACCATCATGTTGAGCAGCAGCTTGACCCGGTTCTTCGGCAGCAGCAGCCGCGGCAGGTTCCAGGTGATCGAGGTCTTGGCATCCTCGATGTGTCCGCGCGCCATGGTCTGCGCGTCGCCGAGATCGATCTGCGCGCCGGCCGAGCCGGCGGCCCCGAAGGCGAGGCGGCAGAACTGCAGCCGGGCCGAGGCGGTCTTGGCGCTCTTCCTGATCAGTTCCAGCGCGAAATCGCGATCCTCGGGCTTCGGATTGTCGTCGAGCACCTCGAGACCGTTGACGATGGCGCCGACCGGACTAATCAGGTCGTGGCAGACCTTCGAGCAGAGCAAGGCGGCAAGTTCGAGCGTATCGGGAGCGGGAATCGGGTTGGCGATCTCGGAAGAGGACGTGCCGGACATTCGATGTTCCTGAAATCCGCGAACTTGGACGAATCATACTTGCGTTAACGCTTGATACACTGCGAAAGCAGGGACCGCCACCGAGCTGAGGGCAGGACACGGGAAAGTACGTGGCCGTTTTCCCCCGGCGAGAGGCTGCTCAAGGACCATGCAAACGGCCATTCCGCGCTTCGCCGCGGCGGCCGACACAGAACAGGGATGCGATGATGCGAGCTGCGGACGGAACGGCCGACGGGAGCGTGGCGCGATGACCGGCCAGACTGCGGAAACCATCGGGGCCGAGGCCGCCGCGGCGCTGATGACGCCGCTGACCGCGCTCGTCGTCCAGGCGGCGCACGCGATCCTGGCGGTGAACCGGCGGGCGATGGCCATCACCGACAAGTCCGACGGCTCCCCGGTCACCGAGGCCGATCTCGCCGCCGATCGCGTCATCGCCGAAGGGCTGGCGCAGCTGGCGCCGAAGATCCCGGCCTTGTCCGAAGAGCGGGTCGGCAGCTGCACGGCGCCGTTCAAGGGCAGCTTCTTCCTGATCGACCCGCTCGACGGCACCAAGGAATTTCTGGCCGGCCGCGGCGAGTTCACGGTCAATCTGGCACTGGTCAGCGACGCAAGCCCGCTGCTCGGCATCGTCTGCGCGCCCGCGATCGGCTTGATCTGGCGCGGCGTGGTCGGCCGCGGCGCCGAGCGGCTGTCGTTCACCGACGCCGGCTTGAGCGCGGCCGTGCCGATCCGCACCCGGCCGATGCCGAAACCGGGCGAGCCCTGGGTGGCGGCGGTCAGCCGCTCGCATGGCGATGCCCGCAGCGAGGCGTTCATCGCGGCGCGGCCCGGCGCAGAGCGCCTGGCCTTGGGCTCGGCGGTGAAGTTCGGGCGCCTGGCCGAAGGGTTGGCGGACATCTATCCGCGGCTCGGCCCGACCTCGGAGTGGGACGTCGCGGCCGGCCATGCGGTGGTCGTCGCCGCCGGCGGCACGGTGACCAGCGAGGCCGGCCGGCCCCTGCGCTATGGCGAGCGCAGCGACAGCTTCATCGTGCCGAGCTTCGTCGCATGGGGCGACCCCGGCGCGGTCACGGCCGTCTGACGCCGCTATTGCGGCAGCTCCTCCTGCAGCGCCGGCCAGCGCGCTTCGGCCTTCGGCAGATAGCGCTCGGGATCGGCGCGGAAGGCATCCCGGCTCTCCTCGCGGCTGAACAGGAACAGCCGGTCCTCGACCACCACGAAGAAGCGCGGATTGCCGGCCACGGTGACGCCGCGCGCCACGTCGGTCGGGTCGTAGCCACCGAATTGCGGGCCGTAGACCTCGGGATGGGCCAGGAAGGAGGCACGGTTGCCCTCGTTGCGGAACCGCCAGACCACCCCGCCCTGGGCGGCCTCGAAGTCGGGCTCGCCCATCCGGGCCTGGCCGTCGACGAAATAGGACACGGGGTCGAAGCCGTCGATCGCCAGCCCGCTGTAGCGGTTGGCGACGATCCGCTGGGTGGTCGCCGCGGGGGCGGCCGACGGCAGCAGCAGCGAAATGAGGGCGAAGACGGCAATTGCGTGGCGAAACGGCGGCTTTGCGCCGTTCTGGTGGTCTTGTTGCCGTTGTGCGGTCATAGTTCGTGCCGATAACATGGGATTAGCAGGGGCCACGCCCCTCACCCGACCATCGCCGGATGTGGTTGGCGTCTGGTTAAGGCTCAGGTCGGGCTGCCGATAGCAGGGGATTTCCTTTCATGAGTTTCGCAATCCGCCTCGCCGCCACGACGCTCGCGGCCCTCCTGGCCTTGACCGCGTCGGTCGCAGCGCAGCAGGCGCCCCCGCCTGCGCCGCCCTATCAGGCTGCGCCTCCGTATCAGGCTGCGCCTCCCTATCAGCAGCCCGCGCCACCGCCGCCGCGCCCGGCGCCGAGCCCTGACAGCTTCAACCCGGAGGAGCTGGTCAATGCGGGGCACCGCTTCTTCGGCAACGTCTCGCGCGGCCTGGCGTCGGTGATCGAACGCGCGGTCAGCCAATGGGGCCTGCCGAACGGCTACATCCTGGGCGAGGAAGGCGCCGGCGCCTTCGTCGCGGGTTTGCGCTACGGCGAGGGCACGCTCTACACCAAGAACGCCGGCGACCTCCGCGTCTACTGGCAGGGTCCCTCGCTCGGCTTCGATTGGGGCGGCGACGGCGCCCGCACCATGACGCTGGTCTACAACCTGCCCGCCACGAGCGCGATCTATCAGCGCTTCGTCGGCATCGACGGCTCGGCCTACATCGTGGGCGGCTTCGGCATGACGGCGCTGACCGCCAACAACATCGTGCTGGTGCCGATCCGGTCCGGCATCGGCCTGCGGCTGGGCGCCAATGTGGGCTACCTCAAGTACACCCCGAGCGCGACCTGGAACCCGTTCTGATACGGCGGGATCGCCGGCCGATACCGCCAACTGGTACCGCTGAGACACGTTCTCCCGCGACGGATCAAGGTTAACACGGCATTGGGCTGGCAATGAATCAGCCCGCCGTGCATTGTGATTCCGTTAATCATTTCGGACCGGGAGTTGTGCGTCATGGTCGAGCCGATCATGTATTTCGCGATCGGTTTTCTGATCGCCATGCTCTGTGCCCTCATGATCGTGCCCCTGGTGCACAATCGTGCGGTGCGTCTGACGACACGCCGCCTGGAAGCGGCGACGCCGCTGTCGATGGCCGAGATCCAGGCCGACAAGGACCAGCTGCGCGCGGAGTTCGCGATGTCGGCGCGGCGGCTGGAGATGAGCGTCGACGCGCTCAAGAACAAGGCCACCGGCCAGCTCGCCGACCTCGGCAAGAAGACCGACGCCATCAACCGCATGAAGATCGAGCTCGGCGAGAAGAACGCCGCCATCTTTGCCCTGGAGGCGCGCGAGAAGGCGCTGAAGGATCAGCTGCGCGCCACCGAGGAGGAGTTCGCCGCCAAGACCGAGGCGCTGCGCGCCGCCGAGCAGGCGCTGAAGGAGAAGCAGGCCGAGCTGGTCCGCCTCACCGCCGAGCTCACCGACAAGTCCATGCTCGCCGACAGCCGCCAGGTCGAGCTCGTCTCGGTGAAGACCCAGGTCGAGGAGCTGCGCACCCGCGTCGCCGACGCCGAGAAGGAATTCTCCGCCACCCAGGCCCGTCTCGCGCTGGAGCGCGACGAATCCGACACCGCCACCAAGGCGCTCAACGACGCCCGCGCGCGTGTGGAAAATCTCAGCCAGCGCGTCACCGAGCTCGACCGCCAGCTGATCGTCCAGGTCAAGGAAGCCGAGATGCTCGCCACCCGCGTGGCCGACCTCGAAGGCCGGCTGTCGACCCAGGGCAAGCTGCTCGCCGAGCGCGATTTCGAGAACAACCAGCTGCGCGAGGCCAATGCGGCCGCCGACCGCGCTTTGAAGGAGCTGCGCGAGGAGCTTGCCAGCCACGGCAGCGGCAAGTCCGCCGCGTTCGAGCGGCTCAAATCCGAGAAGGCCGCGCTCGAGGAGCAGTTGCAGGCGGCGCGCGACGAGCGCACCAAGCTGCAGCGCGAGATGAACGCGATCCAGCAGCAGGCCGAGAGCACCTGGGCCCAGGAGCGCATGGAGAACGCCCTGCTGCGCGAGCGCATCAACGACATCGCCGCCGAAGTCGCCAAGCTTGCGATGCAGATCGAGGGCCCCAACTCGACCATCGAGGCCATGCTCGCCTCCGAGCCCGCCGCCAGGCCCGCCAATGCCAATGGCGCTCCCGCAGCCCCTGCAGCCGCGGCCGGCGGCGCCCCCCAGGGCGGCACCCTCGCCGACCGCATCCGCGCGCTGCAGTCGCACGCCTCGCGGGCGCGGCAGATCGGGGCGTGAGGGCGGCGTCGATCGCCGCCCGGCGGGCGTGCCCCGGGATCGGATCGACGAAACGGCCGATTCCGGTCCGATCGGAAGCTGCACGGCGGTGCCGCACAGTTTTCCTCGCCAATCCCGCCGCAAATCCTTGACACCCCCTGCCCGCGGTTCGTAAATCGCGGGCTCCGACGGACTGCTTCGGCAGCTGCCTGTTACGGCCCCTGGGCCGGCAGCCACCAGGATCCGGGCGCATAGCTCAGCGGGAGAGCGTTCCCTTCACACGGGAGAGGTCCAAGGTTCGATCCCTTGTGCGCCCACCATCGAAATCCCTATGGTTCCTCAGGTTTTTTCGATCCGGCGCCGATAGGCGCCTTGCAGTTGGATGCAGAACAAAGCGAGTTTTTGCGCTGGAGTTGGTGCAAAATCCGTGCAATCTGCTCCTGTTTTGTTCACTGTCAAGTGCGTCCTTGAGATCGCCCTGGGTCGTCCTCGCCGCCATGCTCTTTTGGGCGCTAGCCGCCGGCACAACCGAGCTTTACTGCCACACGAACTAAAACCCTGGTCCGGCCCATCAGGCACGGACGAGCAGCTACGAGGTGCGGACATCAACCTTCTTTTACTTCGACGATAACGCCGGCCGACGGGCCATTACCCAGCATGCCGCGCCAGATGACGCCCTCACCGCCGCCCAGGCGCTCGCGCGATTTGAACGAGATCGCATCGCTGAACGGAGGCGTTGCGGGCCGGCCCCATGATCGTTTCCGTATCTACGGCACCGCACTGATGTTTCTGGCTAACCTTCGGAGCGCGATTCGCTTGGCTCGTTCGGCAAAGATTCGAGCTTCTTGACGAAGTTATAGACGGTCGTCTTGGTTTCGATGATGCGGTTTATGATCTCCACCATGCGCCCTTCCGGGAAGGTCTCGCCCGTAACTTCGTTTGGGAGGGATTTTGCGCGAAGCGACATCGCGAACGGCTCTCCTGGCGGATCCAACGTTCCCCATGATCCATGCATTATGAAATTTCTGTCATCACGCAGATAGTCAGCCATTGCGAGCGCTTCTTCTAGCCTCTGACCGTCAGCTCCATCGACGTATCTTGGCACCAGAACTTGCAGCGCTGCGATCTTAGTTTTTGCGTCCGTCCTGCCCGTAAGGACACGGCCATCCTCAAAGGAAAGCCCCGTCAATGCCCAAGTTAGATCGTCTAGAGCGTTCTCCAGTTTCGACCATTCAACAACAACCGACCCAATCAACTGAATGTGTCGGCTGCTTACATGAGGCTTGGCTTCGGCACCCGGTGGCGTAGGCACGATAGGCGGCTTTGCCGGCCGCTTCGGTTTTAATCTCCGGGGAGGAAGGGTGCTATTTGACACGACACACACCTAAATTGCTTCGGGCCAAGAAAGTCGGTTCGTAGATTGTTAAGAGGCCATGGCTAATGAATGCGGGGTGGAGCGAACTCCACCCACGCCAAACCTCAGAGTGTTACCTCTTCGTCGGTTTAGTTTTGATCGTCTGAACAATCGCAGTTCGCCTGTTTGCGCCAGACTGGGCTGCCTTTACCGGCATGAACCTGCCGGTGATCGCCGAGCGACCAATTTTACGTGTAGTCATCCGTATCACTTCCTTTCCCGGGCGGTAGCCCGCCATTTTCAGGCACTCGGCCGGAAACGGTTGCAGAAGCGAATCAATACACGCGCGACGCAATCTAATGTGTCTTGTCGTACTTTACCAATCCTGCCGGGGTCCTTCGCGAGCTATTCCACCTAACAGGATCATCTGGCCCCAAAAATAGAGCCGCCGGAGTGACCGGCGGCCGAGTCAGGGAGGAAGTCAGGATCAGGCCGGGGACCGCCACAGGACCGCCCTCACGGCACAGTCTTTGGCTTCCAGCAGATTGCGCAGCGCCACCGTGCTCTCAGGGTTCGCCAGCAGGACCGCCGCCATGTCCCGCGCCAGATCACCGAAAGGCTTGCTCACGGTCTGGAGCGGCGCCGGCAAATGCTCGTAGTCGAAGAACTGCAACAGGTGGCTCATTTGATCCCCCAAAGGCGCGAGCGCAGATAGTCGAAGGCAACGACATCGCCGAAGCCGATCATTGCCGACATGGTTACGATTTCGAGCGTGGCCGCCCCCTACTCGCCGAAGGTCGTCTTGACGCCGATCCAGACGGCCGCGATCAGGCCCGAGGCGATGGTGCCGACCACCGCCTTGAAGGTCAGGCTTTGCGCCGCCTCATCGAGAGCGGCGGCAGCTTGATTGCATCCCGCACGGCGGTCTCAATCTCGGCATTCGACGCCGAGGCATCGACCGACGCGGTATAGGCGCCCCAGCGCAGCAGAATGCGCCCGCCCTGCAATTCCATGGACAGGCTTTCGATACCCGCCACATTGGCAAGCCGTGCCTTGAGACCCGCAATGCTCATCTCGAGCCCTCATTGAGCGAATTGGTTGCGGGGGCCGGATTTGAACCGGCGGCCTAGGCGGCATGACCGCCCCGAGCTGTCCGCACTTCGCCACCCCGCGAGCCAACACAGAACCCGAGGGCTGGCGGCACCTCAACTCGGCGAACCTGTCGATTGCCGGGATAGCCGGTAGAACCCATGCGGCCGGTCGTTCGCATCGACCACAGCCGAAATACTGCGGCGGGAAACGATCCCTAACGCCCTGCCCACACTCTCTCGGCCTGAAGATTTGTTCGCCGCCAGCCTCCCTATCAAAGCATTGGGCGGAATCTCATACTACTTGAGAGGTCCGAATATTCAGTTGCAACCAGGGAAGGTTTGGTCACGACGCCAAACCTACTAGGCGGGACGCTTCCGACGCCCCTATAACAACACAAACGATTTGACGCATGATCCGCGAAGACCCAAAATGTGGTTCTGCGAACAACAAATTCAGCGCGCCCGAAACTATGCCGCTCTTTTTGAAGCCACTGGTTACCTTACGGAATTTGCGCAAGCGGCTAGAATATAAAGCATAGTTCTACCTTTGGGGGTCTCAAGATGAGCGCAGACGAAGAGCCGATCGGCGTATCTCCTCCGGTAATTCATAACCTCGATGTTCGACTAGCTGAGCTATACGTTTCCACGCTTGAAAATCGGCCAAAAGAACCAACAATGTCGCTGACGTTGAAGGGGCACATCGCGCTTGGAGAAAGCTCAATCCAAGGGCTAAGCGGCAGACCTTACAGAATCGCTGTGCGCCAAGCGTTCTTGGCAGTCCTTCCTTCGACTGGCTGCCAGTTTGATCCAAATCCAGCCATCGACGATTTTGTTCAGCGTGGCAGGCTTGTCGATCAAAGGATATCCGGGACCGAAGGCGACATCTCCTTTGGAGGCGACGTTAGCACGTCCAACAAGGGCGTGGTCGTACGCGCGAAGGGGGCGTTGCAGAGACATCAAAAAAGGAAAGTTGACACTCACGTTGATCGAGTACGGGCTCGATACGTCGCAGGCGGCTTCCGAATTGGGGAGAATACTGGTGGAGATCCCGTTTCATCATCCGACATTCTTGACGGCACCTATCTCAGAGGACTTTGGGGTGAACTTCACCCGTCATCATCAGTTCGACAATATGGGATCCTCTTGAAGCTCCTGGTCCCAGACGGGATGTTGTCGGTAACGCCATTGCATCACAAGATGAGCGACCGCTTTCCGACTGCAAAGAAAAAATCCCACAACGATGGCTTCGATGCCTTGAAGCGAGCGGTCGCCGGCTGGGTGATAGAACGACATTTGCGCTCAGCCAACGCGACCGACGGCTATGACAAAGAGCGAAACGAATTGTTATTATGCCAAGCCGAGCTCGACGTGGATTTGTCGAAAGTCGCCGCTGCAGATAACGCTACGGACACAATTTCCACCATACCTACTTATACCGCGATCCTCGATTCTGGGAAGCGCAGCCGAGAAGAAAATAGTCCGAAAACCAAGCCGGTCAAAAAAAACAAAAGATAGCCAATGTGAGCGACGCCACATGAAGCCCAAGCAAGAGCACGACGGCAATCTTTGGCGTAGCGTCGACTGGCGCATGATTGATAGTATCTTCGATGTGTCCGAAAGGAGTCTGTCGGCATTGGCGTTAGCGGCCGGGCATGATCCCGCGACTTTTTTTCGTGGTAGAAATTTTCTTGGGATTCCTCTCGATGGAATTGACGTGCGTGGAATCGATTTTACCGAAGCCGACCTAAGAGGCACCAATATTGGCAAAGCAACCATTGATGAGACAACCATTCTAATCAACGCTCGATTGGACGATCAGGATCGTTTGGAAGTTAAACGGATTATAAGGCGGCAGGCGAATCTTCTTCTCTTGGATCAACTTACTCCCGAAGAATTTGACGAGTTTCACAAGGTCTGGAAGCGATTTTCTACCAAACCGCCTTCTACGCAAATTGAAGAAGCGCCGGAAGCGGCCGGCACAAATCCACAAGTGTTGTCCAAAAAAACTCTGGCTTCACTCCGGCGTAAGATTCAGTTGGGCGAACTATCCGTTGATGACGCTTGGGCTCTTCATGAAGAGCTCGGTAAATTCCTGGAGAAAAGCTTGGCAACTGAAAAGAAATATCTAGAAGAGCGCTTGAAAACACTTCAAGTGTCGACACCAAGTACCAATAAGAGACCACGTACCAGTAAGAGACCACTCCAATAAGAGAACGATAAATTGAGGAAGAGTTATCAAGTCGGAGACTACGCCATTTACAGCTTCCGCTCTCACGATCATCGTTCGCCGATACGTGTTGGTCGTAAAAGCATCGCTTAGCACTCGATCCACTTGCTCCCAGCGTATTGTGAGAGCAGAGTTTGCTCACCACACGAACTCCTTTCCCTTGCCTTAAACGACATCATGCGCATCCCATGACCGGCGCGACGAACATCAGGCGGTCAACGACCTCTTGCGCGGGAGGCAAGCAACCTTGTTTCCGATCCTGGCGGATTCTGCGAGACACCTCAACGCCGCTCATGTCTTGCGGCCACAGAAAGGTCACGGATTTGCGCTGCACGCGAACGACAAGCCCAGGCAACGCCTCTGAGACCGGGGTCGCAAGCGCCTGATTTTCCAAACTTTCTAGATCCCTCATTTAGTCCCCCAGTACGCCGTTAGCCGAAGCCGCCGGTAATTTCCGCTCATCAGGTGAAATCTCGTGCCGGGCCAGCAGCTCCGCCGAGGCACGACAACCGATGATTCCCGGCTCAGGCCCCGCCCAGCGCGACCACCGGCCAGCACGCGCGAACATCCGTATCGCGTCTTCAAGCTGTGCGGTCTCATCAGCCGCAGTCGCACGCGCTCGCAATCGGGCCGGCGGCGGAGGACCGGGTACGGTGTCGTACGAAGCGACGGCCTCCGCTCAGAACCGCCATGCGACATCGCCGTTGCCCCTGCAGGACCACCTGCCATTGGGAGACAATCGATGTCCATCAGACTGACGGCCTCATCACTGATCATCCTTGCGATGCTCCAGGCGCCGAGCTTCGCGCAGGGTACAGCAGGGACCGCGCAAACCGCGGCACAAGGCAAGCAGGCCTCCACCCAAGCCAGCCAGCCCTTGCCCGACGAGTTCAAGCAGCGGCTGCAGAAGCAGGGCTTCAACGACGTCAAGGTGGTTCCTGAATCATTCATCGTCTCCGCCAAAGACAGCAACAACGATCCGGTCACGATGATCATCGGTCCGCATTCGCTGACCATGTTCACGGATATCGAGGGCCGATCGGGAACGACGGGCAGCACAGCGGGATCCTCCGGAACGCACACCG
>NZ_CAFJ01000726.1 GCF_000239795.1 Bradyrhizobium sp. STM 3809
CCGAAACAGGAAGTTTGCGTGCGATATCAATGCAGATCCGACTGTCCAATGCTCTCCGAACAAAATTTGTTATTGCGTTTTTCCGAAATTCATGGTTCACTGCCGTCATCCCGCCTCAACGAGAGGGACGTATCGCGATCGTCACGACACGCGAGGTGGGGAGGCGATGGCCGCGTTGTTGCCGCAGCGTGCTTGCACGCGGACGAACGGCATGATGCGGACGTGAAGTCGTGTGGTCCTGGCGCCGCGACGCTGGCGTCAAGTCCGGGGGTGATGATGATCCCTCGGGCGACGGTGGCTAACAAGCCCGTACACCGGGGAGAACACGTATAAGCGTTAAGACCGTCGCGCAGGGAATGCCGGTGATCGGCTGAACCTGTGGTGACTGCCGCCTGCTTTTCTTGTTGCAGGCGGGCCATGGGTGAGGCCTTCACCCGGCATTCCCTGCGCCCTCTCATCTTTGCAGAGGGTTCGACGGATGGATCACTCGGACGTGGACGCGTCGCGAGAATGCGATGGCATGTTTGGATTGGTCTCTCAACAAACTCGCCGTCATTCCGGGGCGCGCGCAGCACGAGCCCGGAATCCATACTCATTGACGAAGTTGGTGGAACGCAATGGAGCGACCAGGATGCCCGACACGACCGCTCGTGGTTATGGATTCCGGGCTCGCGCTGCGCGCGCCCCGGAATGACACGCGAGTATGTGGATCGCTCGCAGCAACAAACTCGGTGTCGTCCCGGCCTCCGAGCCGGGACCCATACTCACAGGCTGCGGTTTGTGGCAGGCGCGGAGATGCAGTGGACGACAA
>NZ_CAFJ01000725.1 GCF_000239795.1 Bradyrhizobium sp. STM 3809
CTGACCGCCGGAGAATTCGTGCGGGAAACGATCGGCTGCGGAGGGATCGAGGCCGACCAGCTTGAACAGCTCGCGTGCCTCGGCGAGCGCCTGGGGGCGCGGCGTGCCGTGGATGATCGGTCCTTGCGCGACGAGCTCCACCGCCTTGCGGCGCGGATTGAGTGATGCGAATGGATCCTGAAACACCATCTGCATCTTCTGCGTTCGTTGCCTGATGTCGTCGTGCGACAGCCGGGCCCAGTCCTCGCCCTGGAGCAGGATCGACCCCGCATCGGGATCGATCAGCCGGATGATGCAGCGGGCCAGCGTGGATTTGCCGGAGCCGGATTCGCCGACGATGCCGAGCGTCGCTCCTTTCGGCAGCGCGAGCGAGACGTCCTTGACCGCGTGGGTGACGCGCACGCCGCGGCCGAGGAAGCCGCCGGTCCGATAGGTCTTGGCGACGCCGGTGAGCTCGAGAATGGTCTCGTCGGACAGCGTGCGCGAAGGCGGAGCGGCAACCGGGGGGACCGCCGCGATCAGTTGCTGCGTGTACGGGTGCTGCGGGTTGCGCAGCACGTCGGTCGCCGCGCCGTGCTCGACCACCACGCCCTGCTGCATCACGACGACGCGGTCGGCGATCTCGGCGACGACCCCGAAATCATGGGTGATGAACAGCACGGCGGTCCTGCGCCGCTGCTGCAGCTCGCGGATCAGCTTCAGGATCTGCGCCTGCGTGGTCACGTCGAGCGCCGTGGTCGGCTCGTCCGCGATCAACAGCTTCGGATCGAGCGCGAGCGCCATGGCGATCATTGCGCGCTGCCGCTGGCCGCCGGACAGCTCGTGCGGATAGGCCCTGGCCGCCCGCGCCGGATCGGGGATGTTGACGTCGGTCAGCAGCGACAGCACGCGCGCCCTGATCTCGGCTGTCGTCGATCCCGTGTGGATCTCCAGCACCTCTCCGATCTGGTCGCCGATCGTGCGCAGCGGATTGAGCGCCGTCATCGGCTCCTGGAACACCATTGCGATCTCGGCGCCGCGGATGCGGCGCATCTCGGCGGGCGAAGCGGTGCAGAGATCGCGCCCCATGAACAGGATGCGGCCGCCATCGGTGGTCACGCCCTCCGGCAGCAGCCGCATGATGGCGTTGGCCATCATCGACTTGCCGGAGCCGGATTCGCCGACGATGCAGACGATCTCGTTCTCTGCGACCGACAGCGAGACCTCGGCGATCGCATGCGTGCGGTCGGCGCCCTTGGGCAGGCGGACGCTGAGCCGATCGACGGTGAGAGTGGGATCTGTCGAACTCATCGCTGCTTCAGCCGCGGGTTCAGCGCATCGTTGAGGCCCTGGCCGACCAGCGACACGCCGAGCACGGTGATCAGGATGGCGACGCCGGGGATGGCCGAGACGTACCATTGCACGCGCAGCACGTCGCGCCCGAGGCCGATCAGATTGCCCCAGGAGGCGACGTTGGCGTCGGACAGCCGCAGGAAGGCGAGCGCGCTTTCCAGCAGGATCGCCACCGCCATGACAACGCCGGCATAGACGATGACAGGCGGCAGTGCGTTGGGCAGGATCTCGCGCAGGATCAATTGCGTATCGCGCATGCCGAGCGTGCGGCCGGCCTGGACGAACTCGCGGCTGCGCAGCGACAGGAACTCCGCCCGCGTCAGCCGGGCCGGCGCGGGCCAGGAGACGATGCCGACCGCGATCGTCACCGTCGTCAAGGTCGAGCCGAACACGGCGACGAGCACCAGCAGCAAGACGAAGTTCGGCAAGGTCTGGAACGCCTCGGTGATGCGCATCAGCACGTTGTCGATCCAGCCGCCATAGTAGCCCGCGAGGGCTCCCACCATGACGCCGATCGACACGGCGATCAGCGTGGCCACGCCGCCGATCAGGAGCGAGATGCGGGCGCCATGGAAGATCTGGGCGGCGATGTCGCGGCCCGAATTGTCGGTGCCGAGCAGGAAGCGCGGATTGGCGAACGGCCAGATCAGGGGGCGGCCCGCCAGCGCGAGCGGATCGCGCGGATAGAAGTAGCCGGCGCTGAGCGCCATGCCGATGACGATCAGCAGCAGAACCAGACCGAGCACTGCGGCGGGGCTGCGGAAATAGCGCCTGATTGCGCCCATGCGTCAGCTCTCCGCCGCGATGCGCGGATCGAGCCGCGCGTAGAGCAGATCGGTGATGAAATTGACCGCGATCACGAGCAGCGCCGAGACGAAGACGATGCCGAGCAGCGTGTTGAGATCGCGCTGCACGACGGATTCATAGGCGAGGCGTCCAAGGCCCGGGAGCGAGAACACGGTCTCGACCACCACGGAGCCGCCGAGCATGGTGCCGGCCTGCAGCCCGATCAGGGTCACCATCGGCAGCAGCGCGTTGCGCAGCACGTGGCGGGTGATGATGCGCGTCTCGTCGAGCCCCTTGGCGCGCGCCGTACGAACGAAATCGAGGTTCAGGACCTCGAGCATCGACGCACGCATGATGCGCAGGTAGATCGCCAGGAAGATCAGGCCGAGCGTCAACGACGGCAGCACCAGGTGGCTCGCAATGTCGAGCACGCGCCACAGGCCGGTGCTGGCCGTGCTGATGTCCTCGAAGCCGCCGGCCGGCAGCCATTGCAGGTAGATCGAGAACACGACGATGGCCATCAGCCCGAACCAGAACGAGGGCGTGGCGTAGAAGATCAGCCCGACCGTCGAGATCAGCGTGTCCGGCCAGCGGTTGACGCCGCGCGCGGCGATGACGCCGAAGACGAGGCCGAAGAAGAACGCGAACGACAGCGCCGAGGTCATCAGCAGCAGCGTCGGCGGCAGCCGCTCCAGGATCACGGCCGCGACGGGCTTGCCGTAGATGGCCGAGAAGCCGAGATCCAGCCGCACCAACCGCCAGAGATAGTTGGCGAGCTGCAAGGGTACGGAAACGTCCAGGCCGTAGAAGCGGCGCAGCTCGCGCGCAGTGGCCGCGTCGCCGCCGCCCATCTGCGCCATCATCGCGTCGACCGTATCACCCGGTGCGAGCTGCAGCAGCAGGAACACGCCGATCAGGATCAGCAGCAGGGTTGGGATCGAGGCGGCGAGCCGCCGCCCCGCAAGGCTCAAGATGCGCATCGCCTCATCCTGACGGAGTTCGGCTCAGGCCGACAGCCAGAGATCGTGCCAGCTCGACGAGCCCCAGCGCGGCGTGTTGGAATGGTTGCGCGCCTTTGCGGTGATGACGGTGACGAAGATCTGCTCGATCGGCATCCACACCGGCAGCTCGGTATTGGCTTCGCGCACGAAGTCCGCGTAGAGCGCCTTGCGCTTGGCAGGGTCGACCTCGGTCGCGGCATCGTCGATGATCTTGTCGATCTTGGCGTCGTCCCAGCCCCACTGGTTGGTCCACGGCGCCCCCTTCGGCTGGCCCGAGCGGTACCACACCGTGGTCGAGACCGCCGGGTCGTTGCGATATTGATGCCAGCCCGTGGCGAGGTCGAAGGCGTGCTCGTCATAGACCTGCTTGAGGAAGCCGCCGCCGTCGTTGCGGACGATCTCGACCGCGATGCCGACCTCGCCGAGCGATTGCTGGATGAAGGTCGACCACAGCGAGATGTCCTCGCCCCACGGCGCGGGCAACAGCTTCACCGAGAAGCGGGTGCCGCCGGCGCCGCGCTTGTAGCCGGCTTCGTCGAGCAGGGCCGCGGCCTTCGCCTTGTCGTAAGGGTATTGCGGCGTGTCCGCGCCCGGATAGAAGTCCGTCGAGGTCGACGGGATCGGCCCGGTGCCCAGCTTGGCGAAATCGCCGAGGAAGTTCTCGATGAAGAAGGGCACATTAATCGCATGCGCGATGGCGCGGCGGACCTTGACGTCGGAGAGTTCTTTCCGGCGGACGTTGAATTCCAGCGTGTTGGTGCGCGCGTTGCCCTCGTTGCCCTTGGTGGAGACGATGAAGCGCTTGTCCTTGCCGAGCCGGGCCATGTCCGAGATGGTCAGCCCGGAGAACGGGCTGTAGTGCAGTTCGCCGGCTTCCATCTGCGCGGCGGCCGCGGCACGGTCGGTGATCACCTTCCAGACGATGCGGTCGAGGTAGGGCGCGTTCGGCCGCCAGTAGTCGGCATTGCGCTCGGCGATGATGTACTGCCCGCGCTCGTACTTCACGAACTTGAACGGACCGGTTCCGATCGGCGCGAGGTTGGCCGGGTTCTGGCGGATGTCGCCGGTCTCGTAGATGTGCTTGGCCGAGACGTAGCCGAGATCGGGCAGGGCGCGCAGCAGCAGGTTGAGCGGCATCGGCCGCTCGTAGCGGAAGATCGCCGTCTGCGGGTCCGGCGTGTCGACGGCGGTGAGGAACAGCTGCAGCGTCGATCCATAGTTGAGGATCTTCTTCCACATGTTCATGGCCGTGAAGGCGACGTCCTCCGACGTGAACGGCTTGCCGTCGTGCCAGGTGATGCCCTTGCGCAGCTTGAAGGTGATGGTCTTGCCGTCGGGCGCGGCTTCCCAGCTCTCCGCGAGCACGCCGACCGGCCGGCCCTCGGCGTCGAGATCGACCAGGTTCTCCTGGATCTTGCCACCGATGATATAAACGCCGGTCGAGGCCTGCAGGCTCGGGTTCAGCTGCCGCTGCTCGGCGCCGTAATGCACGTTGAACACCCCGCCCTTGCGCGGCGTCTCCTGGGCGAAGGCGCGAAACGGATTGGCGACGTTGGCGGCGATGGCAGCCGAGGTCAGAAGGGCTGTGCGGCGATTGATCTCGAAGCGGCTCGAAGTCATCAAGGTCTCCCGAAGGCCGTGGCGAAGGGCTGGCCGATGGTGCAATGGCTGGCGACCTTACGCGGATCGTGGTGTCGAGTCATTCCCCTTTGCGCGCCGATCTGTCGCTCCGAGGGCGCGGGGCGGCCGCAGAGGACAAGATTGCTCGTATACGAACGGTCCGCAGCACGTCTGCACTGTCCCGGGTCGCGGGAGCGATGGATTGCCGCAGGCCGCGAGCGCAGGGGCGGTCGGTCCGTCCACAATCGAATGGGGAATCTCCGCAACTTGGGCGGACGCAATTATCGGAGCTTCTATTTGAGGTATGATCGGCGCGGCGTCTCGCGCTCTGCGACAGGCAGACGCAGCTCGAAGCTGACGCCCGGCGCGTCCGGCAGCAGGTCGATCGCTCCGCCATGGCTCATCATGACGGCGCGGACGATTGCGAGTCCCATTCCGGTGCCGCCGCTGTCGCGCCGCGTGGTGAAGAACGCATCGAAGATCCGCTCACGGTTCGCGGGCGAGATCGGATTGCCGTCATTGCTGACGGTCAGCACCAGCTGGTCCGTGCGGTCGTCCGCCGCGAGCGTGATCGTCCGCGCGCCGTGACGTATGGCGTTGTCGGCGAGATGCGTGAGCACGATCAGGAGCGTCTCGCTCGAAAGCCCGACGCGTCGGTCCAGGCGGCCGCAGATGTCGATCCGGGTGTCGGGAAACCGTTCGCGCAGCGCCGGAACCACATCGGCCGGACTGCTGCTTTCGCTTGGCTGCCCGGCCTCGGCGCGTGCGAGCTCGCGCAGGCGCTGCGCCATCCGCTCGAGCCGCTCGGCGTCTCCGAGAATGTTGCCGAGAAACCGTTCCTGCTCGGCCCGCGTCAGCTGATCCGACGCGGCGTGGAGGGAGTCCAGCAGCAGCTCCGCGGCGCCCTTGATGGAGGTCAGCGGCGACTTCAGCTCGTGCGTCAGATGCGCGGAGAAGTTCCTGACATAGCTGGAACGCTGCGCGAGCTGCTCGGCCATGGCGAAGAAGTGCTCGGCCAGTTCGGCGAAATCGCGCGTGCCGTAATGGGCGAGCGGCCGGAAGCCGGTGGGGTCGTTGCGGCCGATCCGGCCGGCGCGGTCGACCAGCTCGCGCATCGGCCGGGTGATCGTCCTCGCCACGATGAGGCCGACCAGCAGCGTCGTGAGGACGATGGCGGAGCCGGCCGCGATGAACTTGCCGCGCTCGACATAGAGATGCTCGAAGATGTTGCGCGGGGTTCGCGATGTATAGATGACCCCGGCGACGTGATCATTGACGATCACCGGCATCGCCGAGAATACGTGGACGCCGACGCCGCGGCTGATCGAGTAGATCGGCGGCGGCGCCTTGTCGGGAATGCGGATGCGCAAAGCGGCGCTGTATTTGCCTTTGAGTGCGGCGGCGACTTCCTCGATATGCGCGAGCGATTTGCCCATCTCGTCGCGCCCGGCGATCACCACGCCTTGCGGATCGAGCACGCGGAAGCCGGCGAGCGTCACCTTCTGGGTCTCGCGGATGATCGGCAACAGCCGGGCGCCGATCGCGACGTAAGCGGGATCGGCAGGGTGAACGGCGTCGCGAGCATCGGGGCGGCGGACGAAAAGATCATTGGCCAGGAGGTCCAGCAGCGGACGGATCGGCGTCACCTCGTCGGACGCATCGGGCCGCGCTTCCGGCGGGATCTCGGCCCCCAGCGGAATTCCGGCAGCGAGGCGCGCGGTGACCTCCTCGGCATAGACCGCGGCGAGCACGCGGCTCTGGGCGATCAGCTCGGCCTGGGTCTGACGGATCAGCTGATTGTCGTAGATCCGGAAGAAGAACAGCCCGACCAGCGGCAGCGTCGCGACCAGCGCGAGCACGCCGAACACGATCTGCCCGAGCGATGGCCGCCATTTCCGCTTCGGCTTGGGAGCGATCATGGCGCGCCGCAGCGGCCGAGCCGAAACCCGACGCCATGCACCGTCTCGATGGCATCGTCGCAGCCCGCAGCTGCGAGCTTGGCGCGGATGTTGCGGATGTGGCTGTCGATGGTCCGGTCGGAGACCTGGATGTTGAGCTGATAGGCGGCGGCCATGATCTGCTCGCGGCTGAACACGACGGCGGGGCGCGTCAGCAGCGTGCGCACGATGCTGAACTCAAGTGCGGTCAGCGTGAGCGGCGTCTCACCGAACTGCGCCAGATGCTGCTCCGGGTCCAGGCGAAGCCTGCCGTGAACCAGCGGCTCCGCTGCCTCGGAGCGGGCACCGCCCGTGGCGACACGGCGCAGGATGACATTCACACGGGCGACGAGCTCGCGCGGGCTGAACGGCTTGGTGACGTAGTCGTCGCCGCCGATCTCGAGCCCGAGGATGCGATCGATCTCCTCGTCGCGCGCCGACAGAAACAGGATCGGCACCTGCGACGTCCGGCGGATGCGCCGGCAGACCTCCAGCCCGTCGAACTCGGGCATACCGACATCGAGCACGATCAGGTCCGGCCGGTCATCGGCGAATCTGGCCAGCGCGGCCCGGCCGTCGGCGGCTTCCGTCACCGCCATGCCGGCCTTGCTCAAGGCCACGCGGACCACCTCGCGGATATGCGGGTCGTCATCGACAATGAGGATACGGGGGGACACGATCGGGGCTCCGCGGCGCGACATCAGCTGGGCTTCGGCGATGACGAATGTGTATCGAGATAGCGCTGCAAGCGCCAGAAGCGAAAGCTCCAGGCCCGCCGGTCCGCCATGCGGCCTTGCTGCTGCAGGAGCAGGCGGTCGCGCTGGTTCGCCAGCTGCCGATCCGGGGATGACAGCCGGATCGCGCGGTCGAGCGCCGGCAGCGCCTGCGGCCCGAGCCAGACGAGATAGTCGCTGTCGATGGACGGTCCGCTCTGTCCTCCCACGGAAGCGGCCGGAATCGCCGCAGACTCGGCGGAAGCGATCATGCGAAGGTCCTCGATGCGTGCGATACGGCCAGCATGCGCCGGCGGACGCCTCACCATGCCGCCGCCGAGTGCAGCCGCTCACGAGCGGGTCTGCAGCAATTCAGGATTTGTTTGCAGATTTCGTGCAGAGGCGCCGCCGCCGCTGGCGCAGCGGAAACGGCGTTGTTACGCAAAGACCGTCTTTCCCCTGGAATGATCGGCTGCACACATGCTCGGGCGTATCAGGACGGCAGTCCTCTGGATTCTTGCTCTGCTCTTCATCGTCATCACGTTCAACAGCAACGAGCCCTATCTCGTTCGCCTGCGCGGCAGCGGTCACGCCGCCTTGCTGATCATCGGACTTGCGTCTCCGCTGCTCCTTCTGCTCAGCGGTCGTTGGCGGCACGGCTTTTCCGGCAGGCTGCTCGTCCTCACATGGTGCCTTCCGCTGCTCGCATTGACGTCGACACAATTCATGTTCGCCTGGCGCAAGTACGAGACGTTCCACACGCCGCCCGAGGTCGCGCGGCTGCTCGGTCGGCATTTCATGGTCGGCTACACGTCGCTGGACGACGCCGCTGCGCTGGCAGGGCAGGGCCTGATCGCCGGCATCTACGTGACCCATCACAATGTACGGGGCCGAACCGCGGCTCAGCTTCATGCTGATGTCGCCCGGCTGCAGGCCGAGCGGGTGAGGGCGGGCCTGCCACCTCTGCTGGTCTCGGCCGATCAGGAGGGGGGCTCGGTCGCTCACCTGTCCCCGGCCGTGCCGAACATGCCCGCTCTTGCCACCCTGGCCGATCTGCCGGCTGCGCGGCGCACGCGTGAGGCGTTCGAGATGGGGAAGAGCCAGGGGCGCGCGCTGGCGGAAGCCGGGATCACCTTCAATCTCGCTCCGGTCGTCGATCTCCGTCCGAACTGGACTCACAACCGGTTTGATTTTCACACGCTGATCAATCGTCGCGCGATCTCCAGCGATTCGTCCATCGTCGGCGACATCGCGCTCGGCTATGTGCGCGGCCTCGATGCGAGCGGTGTTCGCGCAGCCGTTAAACACTTCCCGGGTCTCGGGCGCGTTGCGGCTGATACGCATCATTTCTCGGCGGAGCTCGAGACCTCAGCAGGGGTCTTGGAGCAATCGGATTGGCGGCCGTTCCGCCAGGTGCTCGACAACTCCGACGCGGCGATGATGGTCGGTCACGTCGTGGTCGACGCGATCGACCGCGAGCGCCCCGCCTCGCATTCGAAAGCCGTGCTCGATGGCCTCATCCGCGGCCGCTGGAACTACCAGGGCGTCATCATCACCGATGATCTGGTGATGGGGGCCATCTACGGCGGCGATCTCTGCAAGGCCGTGGTCGAGGCGCTCAATGGCGGAGCGGACATCCTGCTCGTGGCCTATGATGGCACGCAGTTCCATCGCGTGCTCGCCTGCGCCAAAACAGCTTTGGCGGAAGGGCGGATCGACCTTGAGGCGCTCCGCAGGAGCGATGAGCGGTTGAAGCGGTGGATGCCGCGAGACCAGGGGCCTGTGGCGGCGAATGGCTCGGCGGACAGATCGGCGGTTCCGAGCCTGCGTCGCAGCCGGGCCGATTAGGACACGTGCGGATCAGGAAGCCCCGCGCATTCAGCGCGGACCGTTTCCGGTCCAGTTGCGCCAGGCGACGTTGGAGAGACTTCGCAGATCGGTCGTCAGCGGACGTCTCACCTGCTTGTCGTGCTGTCCGATGATCTGCTCCGACTCGCGGATCTTGAGCTGCAGCTCCGCGACCTGTCGCTTGGTCCGCTCGATCGCCTTGGCCTCGGCGCTTTCGCCGACCGTGAACCGAGCCGTCTCGATCTGCTTCAGCGCCGCGCGGTTCTTCTTGAGCTGAGCGCGGTGCCAGGCAACCCTGCTGTCACTATCCGCAACCATCGTGCACTCCCGAGAAAGGCCGCAAAGACTAGCCGAGTGCCCCTTGATTCGCGACGGGCCTGGCCAGAGTGTGAAAGCACTCGAATACCTGTCGCGCGTCTCCGATGAGTTCGCACAGCGGCTTATCCCACGCTCTTCGTCAGGCCAGTCCGGCGGCGCGTCTCATGTCGTCGATCAGCTCGGACGCTTGAGCCTTGGTCCGCACATTTGCGGTTGGGTCTGGTCGGCCGGCCTGCTCGCTGAGCGTCTTCAGATACGACGCCTGAGCGTCCGTCATCGGGTCGTCGCCCGAGACCCAATCCTTGGGATCCTTGTCGATCTTGTCGGTCATACCGGCCTCCGTTGTCACGCTGAGAACAACGCGCTGGCTTCTCGTTTGTTCAGACTTTGTTCTGAGTTCTGATCGAGATTCAATTCTCGAGACTTGAAATCGAAGGGGAACCTGGCGACGACCAGCTACGTCGAGGACTTCGCCGTCGTCTTGAATGGAGCTTGCGGCGTTGGCTGCGTCGAACTGTTCTTGGTCGCTGATTCATCGTCCCGCGCATGCGGTATGACGATGTCTTGTCCTGGGCCGATGAGCTCGTCGGCGGTCGCCTCGCACGGTTTGATCTCGAAATTGTTGTCGAGCACCTTCTCGCCGTGCGGATCCAACGTCACGAGATCGGCTTGCTCGGCCGCCTCCCACACTTCGCGCTCTGTACGAAACGGGCGCGTCAGCCTTTCGTCATTCTCAAAGAGGGCGTAGGGCACGAGGAGCTCCAGATCGGCGTCGACAGAGCGGACCGGCTCTTCCGCTTTTCACGGCGCCCGGGACTGCTCGTCACGGTCAAACCGCGGCCGGCGGCCGTGGTTCCCTTTTGCCAGGGCGATGCGGATCGACCAGTTGTGACTTTTGGGCGCGTGTCGGCGCGGAACGATGGGCGGGCGGCCAGGGTTGGCCGCGGTCTATCAATCCAGGAAGAGAGCATAATCATGGACATCAAGGGAAAGCGGATCGCGATCCTTGCCACCAACGGCTTCGAGCAATCCGAGTTGGAAGTGCCGCGCGATCGGCTGTCGCAGGCCGGGGCGACCGTGGAGATCGTTTCGCTCGCACCGGGCGAGATCAAGGGCTGGGACCAGAAGGACTGGGGGCGCCCCGTCAAGGTCGACAAGACGCTCGATCAGGCCTCGGCGTCGGACTACGACGCCATCGTGCTGCCGGGCGGCCAGATCAATCCGGATCTGCTGCGCCTCGAGCCGAAGGCCCTGAAGTTCATCAAGGACATCTTCGACGCCAAGAAGATCGTCGCGGCGGTCTGTCATGCGCCATGGCTCCTGATCGAGACGGGCATCGCGAGGGGGCGAAAGATGACGTCCTACAAATCGATCAAGACCGACGTCGCCAATGCCGGCGCCCAGTGGCAGGATGCCGAAGTCGTCGTCGATCAGGGCGTGATCACTTCGCGCAATCCCGGCGATCTCGAAGCCTTCAGCGCAAAGATCATCGAAGAGGTGAAGGAAGGCCGCCATCTGCAGCGCAGCGCTGCCTGAGGCGCTGAGGCAAAGAAGGCCTCGGACCGTTCCCTACATTCGCTGCCGAACAAGCCCAGCGCCCGAGGGGTAGAGCGCTGGGCCGCAGTCCACACGGAGTGTCTCCAGCGAGATGGGGGAACGCCGCCGGAGACACATGGAAGACGCTCGGCACGGCTCGTCGTTCCTAATTTCCAACAGCTGCCCAAAGGCCCCGTGGCACAACTCCCGCGGCGGCTGAACCGAGCGGCTGGCGACGGCGCCGCTGACGGTGCAAGCGGGCGCTGCGCCGTTTCCAGGCGGTTCGTTCGATCGTCGCGAAGTGCGCCGGGCTGGCCTGCTGACGAAGCGGTCAGCTCGCGGCGCGCCGGCGGTTCTGGTCAGGAGTGGCCTTCACGAAAGCGCTGGTCATCTCGGGCGGTAATGCACCGGGACGGAGTGGAACGAGCAGGCGGCAGATCAGTCCTTCCGGACGCCAGTCGAACAGCGCGCGACCGCCGAGCTGGCTCTCGACGCTGGCCATCAGACTGCGGGTCCCGAAACCGCGCGACGTCGGTACATGGACGCGTGGACCGCCGGTTTCGATCCATACGAGATCGAGTCGATCGTCCTCGATGGTCCACTTCACCGACAAATGGCCGGAGCGGACCGAAAGCGCGCCGTATTTGGCGGAGTTCGTCACCAGCTCGTGGAGCGCCAGCGCGAGTGTCTGGGCGGTCGCGGGTTCGAGCTGCAGTTCGGCTCCGCCGAAGGTGACCTGTCCGCCGGTTGCATAGGGGGCCAGTTCCTCGGAGACCAGCCGGCTGATCTCCGCGCCCTGCCAGCTCGACAGCGACAGAATGGTGTGAACGCGCGCGAGCGCGCTGATACGGCCCTCGACCGCGCTGACATAGGTTCGCACGCTGTCGGCCTTGGTCAGCCGCACGATCGATTGCGCCAAGGTGAGCGCATTCTTGGCACGGTGATCGACCTCGCGCGTCAACAGGTTCTGCCGCTCCTCGGCACGCTTGCGCTCGGTGATATCGACGGTGACGCCGCTGACGCGGATCACGCGTCCGGTCTTGTCAGTTGTCGCAGCCGCCGTTCCGACGCACCAGCGCTCCTCGCCATCCGGCCTGATGATGCGGAACTCCGCCTCATAGGACGTCGCGCCCCGGCTGAATTCAGCGACCACCCGCCGCGCGCGTTCGGCGTCCTCTCGATGCAGCAGCCCCATGATGTTCACACTGTTGAGCTCGAAGGTCTGCGGCGTCACGCCGAAGATGCGGTATTGACCTTCGTCCCACATCCAGTCGCCATTGATGCCGTCCCAGTCCCAGGACCCCATCCTGCCGGCGGCGATCGCCATGCTGCGGCGCTGCTCGCTTTCCAGCAGCTTTGCCGTAGATTTCTCCAGCTCCGCCGTGCGCGCGCGGACGCGGCTTTCGAGCTCGAGATTGAGATGCTCGAGCTCGCGCGTCTTGCGATACAGTTCCGTAAACACCTTGATCTTCGCCCGGAGCACCTCGGGAACGACGGGCACCGGCACGTAGTCCACCGCGCCCATCTCATAGCCGCGCAGCCGGTCGAAATCGCTGACCTGCACGGCGGAGATGAAGATGATCGCGATCTTCTGGAACCGGGGATGCTCCCGGATCATCTGCGCCAGCTCAAAGCCGTCGAGCTCCGGCATGCAGACATCGACCAGAATGACGGCGATCTCGTTCTTCAGCAGGATTTCGAGCGCCTCGCGGCCCGAGGTGGCCACGACGAGGTTTTCTCCGAGCTGCTTCAGGATGACTTCGTAGGCCAGCAGCTTTGCCGGCTGGTCGTCGACCAGGAGAATGTTGACCTTCGGATGTTCCATGGTGATCAGCCGTTCAGCGGTGCAGCCACATGCGGATCGCAAGAAGCAGCTGCTCGGTGTTGACGGGTTTGGCCAGATAATCGGAGGCGCCGGCCTCGAGGCACTTTTCGCGGTCTCCCTTCATGGCCTTCGCGGTCAACGCGATGATGGGAAGGCGGGCGAAGGTCGGGGACTGCCTGATGACGCCGATGGTCTGGTAGCCATCCATCTGCGGCATCATGATGTCCATCAGCACAATCGCGATCTCCGGGTTACGCTGCACCAGGTCGATGGCCTCGCTTCCGGTGATTGCAGTCAGTACCTTCATGCCGCGGCGTTCCAACACGCTCGACAGCGCGAAGATGTTGCGCGCGTCGTCGTCGACAAGCAGCACCGTCTTGCCGACAAGGTCCTCATCGGAGCTGTTCAGCTTCTCCAGCATGCGCTGCTTTTCCGCTGGAAGTTCCGTGATGACCCGATGCAGGAACAGCGACGTCTCATCGAGCAGGCGCTCCGGCGACTCGACGCCCTTGACGACGATGCTGCGCGCCATCGTATGCAGCTCGGCATCTTCCTCTGCCGATAGTTCGCGCCCGGTGAACACCACGACCGGAACACCGGCCAGCGTCTCATCCGAGCGCAATTGATCGAGCACGTCGAAGCCGCTCATGTCGGGCAGCCGCAGGTCGAGGACGACGCAGTCGCACGGCGCGCTGCGCAGCGCGTCGAGCGCGGCTGCGCCCGTGTCGGCAACCAGGATCTCGATGTCGTCGTGCTCGAGCAGTTGGCGGATGCTCATCCGCTCGGCGTCATTGTCCTCCACGATCAACAACCGCTTGCGTCTGGGCTTCGCGTATTCCTTGATCTGGCTCAGCGCCGCACTGACGCCCTCCGTGGTGGTCGGCTTGCTGACGAAAGAGAAGGCCCCGCGTGCCAGAGCGTGCTGACGGTCCTCGTCGAGCGTGATGATCTGCACCGGAATGTGCCGGGTCAGGGGGTTGTGCTTCAGCTGGCTGAGAACCGTCCAGCCGAGCATATCCGGAAGGAACACATCCAGCGAAATGGCGGCCGGCTGATACTGCTTGGCAAGCTCGAGCGCCTCGGCGCCGCGGCTTGCGACCAGGACCTTGAACCCCTTGTCGCGTGCGAGATCGACCAGAACGCGCGCGTAGTGAGGATCATCCTCGACGACCAGAAGAATGGTGTCTCCGGGCGCAAGATCGATCCGGTCATCCGGCAGCGGCTCGATGACCCGCTCGGGCGCCGTGCTCTGCTGCAGGGCGGGTGTCTGGACATGAGGAATCGGAGCAGGGGGGCTGACGCGCGGCGTTGTGGCGGGTCCGGAGTACTTCAGCGGCAGGTACAGCGTGAAAGTGCTGCCTTTGCCAGGCGCGCTCCGTAGATGAATCTCGCCGCCAAGGAGATTGGCCAGCTCGCGACTGATCGCCAGTCCGAGGCCGGTGCCGCCATACTTCCGGCTGGTTCCGGCGTCGGCCTGCTGGAAAGCCTCGAAGATCAGCTTCTGCTTGTCCTGGGGAATGCCGATGCCGGTATCCGTAACTTCGAAAGCGATCACGGCCGGCGTGGTGTTCAACACCGGATGATCGGCGCTCCAGCCGCCGAGCGCCGCCGACACCTTCAAGCGTACGCCACCGTCGGCGGTGAACTTGAAGGCGTTCGAGAGCAGGTTCTTGAGCACTTGCTGCAGCCGCTTGGAGTCCGTGACGATGCTTCGCGCCAGGTTCGGATCGACGTCGATGTTGAATGACAGCAGACGATTTTCGGCTTCATGCCGGAACGGACGTCCCACGGTGTCCAGCAGATTCGCTGTGAGGATCTCCTCGGCATCGACCGTCACCGTACCGGATTCGATCTTCGAGAGGTCGAGGATGTCGCTGATGAGGTTGAGCAGATCGGTGCCGGCGCCGTGAATGGTGCGGGCGAACTCCACCTGCTTCATGGTCAGGTTGCCGTCGGGATTCTCCGTGAGCTGCTGTCCGAGGATCAGGATGCTGTTCAGCGGCGTGCGCAGCTCGTGCGACATGTTGGCGAGGAATTCCGACTTGTACTTCGACGTCAGTGCGAGCTCGGTCGCCTTCTCCTCGAGCGCGCGGCGAGCCTGCTCGATCTCCTGGTTCTTGCGTTCGACCTCGACATTGCGCTCGGCGAGTTGCTGCGCCTTCTGCTCGAGCTGCTCGTTCGTCTGCTGCAGCTCGCGCTGCTGCGCCTGCAGCTCGGCGGCGAGTTGCTGCGACTGCTTCAGCAGGCCTTCCGTCTGCATCGTCGCCTCGATCGAGTTCAGCACGATGCCGATCGAATCCGTCAATTGCTCGAGGAACGTCATTTGCGAGGTCGTGAACGGGCTGAGCGACGCCAGTTCGATGACGGCCTTGACCTGATTCTCGAACAGCACCGGCAGCACGACGAGATTCTTCGGAACGGCGCGGAGCAGGGCGGATCCGACCGGAATGACGTCGGCCGGGATCTCGGCGATCAGCCGCTGGCGCTTGTCGATCGCGCACTGGCCGATCAGCCCCTCGCCGAACTGGACCAGCTGCCGATGCGGATAGACGCCGTCATTGGCGTAGGACGCGAGCAGGCGCAGCTGCGGCATGTATTCGCTTTCAACCTGATAGATCACGCCGCGATGTGCGTTCACCAGCGGCGTCAGCTCCGTCAGCAGCAGCCGCCCGACCGTCGTCAGGTCGCGCTGGCCTTGCAGCATGTTGGTGAACTTGGCCAGGTTCGTCTTGAGCCAGTCCTGCTCGGTGTTGAGGTCGGTGGTCAGCCGCAGATTGGTGATCATGGTGTTGATATTGTCTTTGAGCTCGGCCACCTCGCCGCGCGCATCGACCTGAATGGACCGGGTGAGGTCGCCCTTGGTCACGGCGGTCGCGACCTCCGCGATGGCGCGAACCTGCGACGTCAGGTTGGCCGCCAGGAGGTTGACGTTGCCGGTCAGGTCCTTCCAGGTGCCGGCCGCTCCGGGAACGTTGGCCTGGCCGCCCAGCCGGCCCTCGACCCCGACCTCGCGCGCGACGCTGGTCACCTGGTCGGCGAAGGTCGCGAGCGTCTCCGTCATGTTGTTGATGGTCTCGGCGAGCGCGGCGACCTCGCCCTTCGACTTCACGGTCAGGTTCTGCTTGAGGTCGCCATTGGCGACCGCCGTCACGACCTTGACGATGCCGCGAACCTGCTCGGTCAGGTTGGCCGCCATGAAGTTGACGGTGTCGGTGAGGTCCTTCCAGGTGCCGGCGACGCCAGGCACCTGGGCCTGGCCGCCCAGCTTGCCCTCAGTGCCGACCTCGCGCGCGACGCGCGTGACCTCGCCGGCGAAGGCGTTGAGCTGGTCGACCATT
>NZ_CAFJ01000724.1 GCF_000239795.1 Bradyrhizobium sp. STM 3809
GCCGAGCTCCGGGCGCTCGCGCAGGTAATAGTGCCGGACGAGGCCGTTGAAGTTGAAGGGTGCGGCCGTACCGGCATAGCTCTGCAGATTTGCGATCTCCGGCAGTTGATGCGCGATGTCGGCGGCGGCGAACAGCGTCCGCTCGGTATCCTCCAGGCTCGCGCCTTCCGGCAGATCGACCATCACCGCAATCTCCGACTTGTTGTCGAACGGCAGCAGCTTGACGGTCACCGACTTGGTCGCGAACAACGTCATCGACAGCAGCGTGGCGATGCCGACGCCGAGCAGGAAGATCCACGCCGAGCGCTTACTGGCGACGATCGGACGCGCCAAGCTGCGGTAGATGCGGCCGAGCCGGCCCTCGCCATGTGCGTCGTGATGCGCGCCGGCCGCGGCGGCGGTCTGCTTTGGCGCGAGCCGCAGCATCAGCCAGGGCGCCACGACCATGGCGACGAAGAACGAGAACAGCATCGCGGCCGAGGCGTTGGCCGGGATCGGCGCCATGTAGGGGCCCATCAGGCCCGACACGAACAACATCGGGAGCAGGGCGGCGACCACCGTCAAGGTCGCGACGATGGTCGGATTGCCGACCTCCGCCACCGCCTCGATGGTGGCCTGCAGCCGCGGCCGGCCGTCGCGCATGCCCCAATGACGAGCGATGTTCTCGACCACGACGATGGCGTCGTCGACCAGGATGCCGATCGAGAAGATCAGCGCGAACAGGCTGACGCGGTTGATGGTGTAGCCCATCAGGTTGGCGGCGAACATCGTCAGCAGGATGGTGGTCGGGATGACCACGAAGGTGACGAGGGCCTCGCGCCAGCCGATCGCGATCGCGATCAGCACGACGATCGAGATCGTCGCGAGGCCGAGATGGAACAGCAGCTCGTTGGCCTTTTCATTGGCGGTCTCGCCATAGTCGCGCGTCACCGTGACGGCCACGTCGTTGGGAATGAGTGTGGTCTTCAGTCCTTCGAGCCGTTGCGCGATATCGTGCGACACCACGACCGCATTGGCGCCGGCGCGCTTGGCGAGCGCAAGGCTCACCGCGGGCACGCGGTGCCAGTCGCCCTTGTCGTTGCGGGCGTCGTCCCAGACGCGGTGCTCGGCGAGATTGGGGCCGATGACGACATTCGCGACATCGCGCACATAGACGGGGCGGCCGTCGCGGTTCGAGATCAACAGCAGGCCGATGTCGGGGATGCCCGTCAGGGTCTGGCCGGCGGTGACGTTGCGGACGGTACCGCCGTCGCGGACGTCGCCGGCGAGGAAGGAGCGGTTGGCATCCTTCACCTTGGCGACCAGCTGCTGCAACGTCACACCGAACAGGGACAGCTTCTCCGAATCGGGCTCGACGCGGATCTGCTGGGCGCCGCCGCCGGAGATGTAGGTCAGGCCGATATTGTCGACCTTGGTCAGCTCGGCGCGCAGCTTGTCGGCCAGCTCATAGAGGTCCTTGTCGGACCAGCGCTCGGCGGCCTCCGGCTTTGGCGACAAGGTCAGCACGGTGACGGCGACATCGTTGATCCCGCGCCCGACGATCAGCGGCTCGGGGATGCCCACGGGGATGCGGTCGAGGTTGGCGCGGATCTTCTCGTGGACGCGCAGGATCGCATCCTCGAACTTGGTGCCCACCAGGAACCGCGCGGTGACCATGACGCGGTCATCCTCGGTCTGGCTGTAGACGTGCTCGACGCCGTCGATCGCCTTGACGATCGTCTCCAGCGGCTTGGTCACGAGTTCGACGCCGTCGGGCGCGCGCAGGCCGTCGGCGTTGACACGGATGTCGACCATGGGGACGCTGATCTGCGGCTCCTCCTCGCGCGGGATCACGACGACGGCGATGAGGCCGACGACGAGCGAGGCCAGCAGGAACAGCGGCGTCAACGGCGAGGCGATGGTCGCCTGGGTCAGCTTGCCTGAGAGTCCGAGTTTCACGGCTGCACCAATTGGTCGCCGGCGCGCAGGCCGGACAGGATTTCAAGTCCGTCGGGAAGATCGGCGCTCGGCAGCGCGCGGCCGCGCTGCACCGGCACGCTCACCTGCTGCGAGCCCTGCTGCAGCTGGACGTAGTCGATGCCGAAGCGGGTGGTGACGTAGCGGGCGGGGATGACAAAGGCGTCGCGCTGGCCGCCGGAGATCCACACCCGCAGCCGGTCGCCGACGAAATACTGGCCGAGGCCGGGGACGATCGCGTCGGCGACCACGCGGCCTTCCTCGATCTGCGGATAGACGAGGTCGATCACGCCCCATTTGTCGCCGCTCTCGCCGAACTCGGCGCCATCCAGACGGATCTTGTCACCAGCCTTCAGGAAGAGAGCATGGCGCTCGGGCACGCGCAGCCGCAGCTTGAAGTTCTGCTGCGCCACCGTGACCACGGGATCGCCGGGCAGCACCACCGAGCCGACCGTCACCAGCTTCTTCAGCACGCGGCCGTCGTCGGGCGCCAGCACCTGGCCTTCGCTCATCTGCTGGTTGACCACCGCGCGCTCGGCGGTCTTGGCCCGCAGCGAATTCTCCGCGACGTTCAGCGCGGTGCGCGTCTCGTCGAGCTTGACGCGGGGCAGGGTGCCGCGCTCGACGAGACCCTCGGTGCGGGTGAAGTCGATCTGCGCCTGGTTGGCCTGCGCCTGCAGCGCCTCGATCTGGGCGTCGAGCGACTTGAGCTGCAGCGCCAGCTTCTCGTCGCCGATCAGGGCGATCGGCTGGCCGCGCTTGACCGGGTCGCCTTCGCGCACCGAGAGCTGCGCGATGGTGCCGCCGATGCGACCGCGCGCAGGAACGACGCTGACGCTTTCCACGGTCGCGAACACTGCCTTCTCGTCGGCGACCTGACGCGGGGTCACCGTCAGCGTTTCGGCATTGGCGGGTCCCGTCTGCCAGCTCACCGCGGCGATCAAGCTCAAAAGCGATAATCTGCGCATTGGCCTCATCCTGTCTCTCTTGAATCAAATCGGGTGGTCGAGCCGAACGGGCGGTCCAGACATCCCACCGGAGTGCGGGTTCCCGCTTGATGCTGCTCAAGCCGCGGGCAGCGAATGGTCATAGTCTCGATGCGGGTTTTGGCGGCGGCGTCGCGCAATAAACCTGATAGAGCGTCTTCAGGACCTCGCGGGCCGGCTCGCTGGTGATCGAATAGTGGATCGTCTGCCCGTCGCGCCGGGCGGTCACGAGGCCGTCCTTGCGCAGCAGTGCGAGGTGCTGCGAGACGGTCGAGTCGCGCAGGCCCAGGATTGCCGCGAGCTCGCCGACCGACCGTTCGCCGTCGACCAGCTGGCAGATGATCAGGAGCCGGTGCCGGTTCGACAGCGCCTTCAAGAGATCGCTGGCCTGGTCGGCCGCCGCTTCCATGGTGTCGGCTTCAAATTTCATAGTTGCGTATATACGGAGATGCGAATATATAGTCAAGGCCGGCCCGGGGTGCCGTGGCCGCGCGAAACAAGAATGAACAAGGCGATGGAGGACCCAATGGCGGACGTTGTCGTGATCGGAGCGGGGCTGAGCGGCTCCCTGATGGCCTATGAATTGCTGCCCCAGATGCGAAAGGAGGATCGCGTGACCGTCATCTCGCAGGGATCGTCCTACCATTTCGTGCCGTCCAACCCTTGGGTTGCGGTGGGCTGGCGCCAGCGCGACGATATCGAGATCGATCTCGTCGACGTCATGCAGCGCAAGGGCATCCGCCTGCTGACGCAGGGCGCCAGGCGCGTTCATCCGGACGACAACCAGGTCGAGCTCTCCGACGGCACCACGGTTGCCTACGACTATCTCGTCGTCGCCACCGGTCCGGAGCTCGCTTTCGACGAGATTCCCGGACTCGGACCCGACGGCCATACCCAGTCCGTCTGCCATGTCGACCATGCCGCCCATGCCAAGGCCGCCTTCGACAAACTCGCAGAGAAACCAGGCCCGGTCATCGTCGGCGCGGTGCAGGGCGCGTCCTGCTTCGGGCCGGCCTACGAATTCCTCTTCATCCTCGAGACCGAGCTGCGCCGCCGCAAGCTGCGCGACCAGGTGCCGATGACCTTCGTCACCTCCGAGCCCTATATCGGCCATCTCGGCCTCGATGGCGTCGGCGACACCAAGGGACTGCTCGAAAGCGAGATGCGTGAGAAGCACGTCAAGTGGATCACCAGCGCCCGCGTCACGAAGGTCGAGGACGGACGGATGGTCGTGGAGGAGGTCGCCGACGACGGCTCGGTGCGCAAGACGCATGAGCTGCCGTTCGCCTATTCGATGATGCTGCCGGCGTTCCGCGGCGTCGGCGCCGTCAGGGGCATCGACAGGCTGACCAATCCGCGCGGCTTCGTCATCGTCGACAAGCATCAGCGCAATCCGGCCTATCCCAACGTCTTCGCCATCGGCGTCTGCGTTGCGATCCCGCCGATCGGGCCGACGCCGGTGCCGGTCGGCGTGCCGAAGACCGGCTTCATGATCGAGTCGATGGTCACGGCGACCGCCCTGAACATCGGCGCGCTGCTGCGCGGCCAGGAGCCCAGGTCGCAGCCGACCTGGAACGCGATCTGCCTCGCCGACTTCGGCGATTCCGGCGTCGCCTTCCTGGCCCAGCCGCAGATCCCGCCGCGCAACGTCAACTGGTCGTCGAAGGGGGAGTGGGTGCATTACGCCAAGGTCGCCTTCGAGAAGTATTTCCTGCGCAAGATGAAGCGCGGCACGCCCGAGCCGTTCTACGAGAAGTTCCTGCTCGACCGGCTCAACATCGCCAAGATCAAGGAAGTCAGGACAGGCACATGAGCGAGACCTTTCAACTGGTGTGCGGCCATTGCGGGCAGATCAACCGCCTGCCGGTGGGCCGCGCGCCGAGCGAGGGCAAATGCGGCAAATGCCACGCGCCGCTGTTCTCCGGCCATCCGATCGAGGTCGACCAGGCGGCGTTCGAACGGCATGTGGCGCACAGCGACCTGCCGCTGCTGGTCGACGTCTGGGCGCCCTGGTGCGGCCCGTGCCGGGCAATGGCGCCGATGTTCGCGCGCGCCGCCCAAGAGCTCGAGCCGCGCGTGCGGCTTCTGAAGCTGAACTCCGACGAGGCGCCGGGCGTCTCGGCGAAGCTCGGCATCTCCGGAATTCCGACCCTGCTGCTGCTGCAGAAGGGCCGGGAGCTCCAGCGGATCTCGGGTGCGATGGACTCGCAACGGATCGTCGCCTGGACGATGTCCGGCCTGCGGCAATGATGCCGCAGCGCCGGCTTGATTACGCTCAAATGCAACGATGAGGGACCATGCCATGAACGTCGACAAAGCAGTTCTCACCTTCGCAGGGTTCGTCGTCCTGCTCAGCCTCGCGCTCGGCTGGTATGTCAGTCCGTACTGGTTCCTGCTGACGGCCTTCGCCGGCCTCAACATGATCCAGGCGTCGTTCACCGGCTTCTGCCCGGCTGCGATCGTGTTCAAGAAGCTGGGACTGCGCAGCGGCAACGCGTTCTCCTGAGCAGGGTGCGGTGGGGCGAGAAGAGGATGAAGCGAGGGCATCATGGCTGACCAGGGCGAAACCTACATTGTCGGGCCGCTCTACAAGGCGCGCGACAAGGTCTATCCGGCAGCCGTGCACGGCCGCTTCCGGCGCATCAAATGGACGATCCTGTGCATCACGCTCGGCATCTATTATTTGCTGCCGTTCGTGCGCTGGGATCGCGGCCCCGGGATGCCGAACCAGGCGGTGCTGGTGGATTTCCCGCACCGCCGATTCTACTTCTTCTTCATCGAGCTGTGGCCGCAGGAGGTCTACTACTTCACGGGCCTTCTGATCCTCGCGGCGGTGACGCTGTTCCTGATGAATGCGGTGGCGGGACGGCTGTGGTGCGGCTATCTCTGCCCGCAGACGGTGTGGACCGACCTGTTCTACGCCGTCGAGCGCTGGGTCGAGGGTGACCGGCGCGAGCGCATGCTCGGCGACAAGCGGGGGTGGACCTTCAGCCACATCCGCAAGGTCGCGACCAAGCATGTCCTCTGGATCATGATCGGCTGGTGGACCGGCGGCGCCTGGGTGCTCTATTTCGACGATGCGCCGACCCTGGTGAAGGACCTCGCCACCTTCCAGGCGCCGTTCACGGCGTATCTTTGGATCGGCATCCTCACCGCGACGACCTACATCTTCGCCGGCCACGCCCGCGAGCAGGTCTGCATCTACATGTGCCCTTGGCCGCGCATCCAGGCGGCGCTGACCGACGAATGGGCGCTCAACGTCACCTACAAGGGCGACCGCGGCGAGCCGCGGATGTCGGTCAAGAAGGCCGACGCCGCGCGCCTGCAGGGTGAGCCGGCCGGCGACTGCGTCGACTGCCATCAATGCGTCAACGTCTGCCCGACCGGCGTCGACATCCGCAACGGCATCCAGCTCGGCTGCATCCAGTGCAGCCTGTGCATCGACGCGTGCGATTCCGTGATGAAGCAGATCGGCCGGCCCGCCGGCCTGATCGGCTACGACACCGACATCAACGTGGCGAGGCGCAAGGAAGGCAAGCCGGAGATCTACCGCATCATCCGGCCGCGCACCATCATCTATGCCAGCTTCATCGCGATCGTCGGCGGCATCATGCTCTACACGCTGGCGACGCGGGGCACGATGGGCATCAATGTCCTGCACGAGCGCAACCCGCTGTTCGTGCAGCTGTCGGATGGCGGTGTCCGCAACGACTACACGGTCCGCCTGCTCAACAAGCGCGGCGCCCGCGACTTCGTGCTCGACGTCGTTGGCCTGCCGAACGCCAAGGTGACGGTGGCCGGCGAGGTGCGCGAGCAGGACGGCCGCATGATGATCGATGTCGGCCAGGATCAGACGCGGGAGATCCGCATGTCGATCGAGGCGAAGGGACCGGATCTTCCGCCCGCGCCGGTCGACATCGAGATCCGGATCACCGATCCGGCGACCGGTACGTCGGTGAGCAAGCACGATCACTTCGTGCCGGGGAGCCGCTAAGCCCGTATCGGCTCGTTCACTTGCTGCGCGGTCGCAACTGATCAGTAAAGCGGGAGGAGCCGACGCTCCTCCCTCTTTTTGTCGAGCCCGGTTGTTCCAAATCAATGATGCGTGAAGAGGGCAGGCAGAGCATTTCGACGTCAAGGGATCGATGCTTCCGACTGACGGAGAATCAAAAATGTTCAAGGTCGCAGTTCTCATCTGGGTCATGCTGGGCACGGTGCTGGCGGGCAGCGCGGTCACGGCGTTGTTGACGGTTCAGGGGCTCGTGGCGAGTCCGATGAAGGATCTGCCGCTGGCGGCTCTCGTCGGATTCGTGGTCGCGATGCCGCTGTCCTATCTCGTCGCGGCGAAGATCAGCCGTAGCGGCCGGGGCCGCACCGCCTGACGCGCGCGCAGCCGGACTGGAGGCTTTCACGGGATCAAACAGCGCGTTGGTCGGGACCGGAAGCGAGACATCGTGACACGTTCCCGCGACGCAGATGCGCCCGGGTTTGCTCCAGTCCGGTCCGCCCTCAAGGAA
>NZ_CAFJ01000723.1 GCF_000239795.1 Bradyrhizobium sp. STM 3809
CGGCGCCGTTCCCCAGACGGCCTCGATGCCCGCGAGCTTGAGCAGCATCTCGGCGCGGCGACGGCGCGCCGGCGGCACCAGGAGCACGCTGACGCCCTTGCGCCCGGCCCGTCCGGTGCGGCCCGAGCGATGCTGCATCACCTCGGGATCGTTCGGCAGCTCGGCATGGATGACGAGATCGAGATTGGCGAGATCGATGCCGCGCGCGGCGACGTCGGTCGCGACGCAGACGCGCGAGCGGCCGTCGCGCAGCGACTGCAGCGCCATGGTGCGCTCGTTCTGCGTCAGCTCGCCCGACAGCGCGACCACCGAGAAGCCGCGCTCCAGCAGCGCCGCCTGCAGATGCCGGACGGCCTCGCGGGTGTTGCAGAACACGATCGCGCTCGGCGATTCGTGGAAGCGCAGCAGATTGACCACGGCGTGCTCGGCATCGGCGGCCGCGATGCGGATCGCGCGATACTCGATGTCGGCATGCCCGCCCTCGTCGCCCTCGACCTCGATGCGGAACGCGTCGTCCTGATACTGCTTGGCCAGCGCCACGATGCCGCGCGGAAACGTCGCCGAGAACAGCAGCGTCCGGCGCGCCGCCGGCGTGGTCTGCAGGATGAACTCCATGTCCTCGCGGAAGCCGAGATTGAGCATCTCGTCGGCCTCGTCGAGCACCACCGCCTTGAGCTCCGAAATGTCGAGCCGGCCGCGCCGCAGATGATCGCACAGCCGCCCCGGCGTGCCGACGACGATGTGGGCACCCGCTTCCAGCTCGCGCTGCTCGCGCCGCGGATCCATGCCGCCGACACAGGAGACGACCCGCCCGCCCGCATGCTGATAAAGCCACGCCAGTTCGCGCTGCACCTGCAGCGCCAGCTCGCGCGTCGGCGCCACGATCAGCGCCAGCGGCGCGGCGGCCGGACCGAAGCGCTCGGCCTCGCCCAGCAGGTTCGCCGCCATCGCCAGCCCGTAAGCGACGGTCTTGCCCGAGCCGGTCTGCGCCGACACCAGGAGGTCGCGATCGAGCGCGTCGTCGGCGAGCACGGCGAGCTGGACGGGGGTGGGATTTTCATAGTTGCGCTCCGCCAGGGCGCGGGCCAGCGGCGGAGAGGTCACGGGAAAGGACAATGGGAAACCTCGTTTCGATCCGGCTGCTTTACGCCATGCCACGCCGGAACACGAGGGCCGTGAACGTCAAACGACAGCTTTGCCCGGGGCATCCAGACTGTCGGCCGAGCCGCTGCGGCACGCCCAGGGGCGCGAGACGCGCGCTGAGCGCGCGCCTCGTTCGTGCCTCTCCTACTCCTCCTCGCTCCACGGCCAGTGCCAGCGGTGCCAGCCCCAGTTGCGCGGACCGCTGGCGTCCATCGCCGCCTTCTGCTTGTCGTCGAGCGAATCGTACAGCGCCTGGAACGCCGGCCGAACGATCTTGATCGCCTGCTGCATCGCGTCGAGACGCTGCTCCGCGAGCGCAAGGCGCTCGGTCGCCTTGGCCGGTGGAGTCGTCGGGCAGTCCTTGGTGATCAGCTCGGCGGCCTTGGCCGAGGCCGCCTTGAGATCGTCGAGCCGCGCCCGCTGCGTGTCGTTGGGCTTGATCGCACTTTCGATCTGGGACAGCCGCCATTCGGCGAACCCGGCCATGCGGGGATTGCAGAGAAAGCCGAAGCCGCGTCCCCCCATCATTCCCGGCCCCATCATCATGCCCGGCCCCCAGCCGGGCGGTCCGCCTGCACCCGGCTGGGCGAAGGACGGAGCAACGACGGCCGTCACGACGGTTGCGGCCAGCACCAACGCGCGTGGCTTGAATGGCATCGGGAAACTCCCTTGACGTGGCATCAATGAGTTCGTGCAAGCTAGGCGGTCAACGCGTTCGCGGAGTTGAGCAGGATCAACGGAACCATGATGCGCTTCGGCGAGATGACCCGATGACCATGAAGCGCAGCTATCGCTGGATCGCATCGTCGCTGCTGGCGTCGGGCTGCGGGACGCTGGCGCATATGGGGCTGATGGAGCTCAAGTCCGGCCTGCACATCCTGCCGCAATTCGATCCGGCGTCGGCGCTGCTGGCGGCGCTCTCGCCGCTGTTCGCCAATGTCACGCATGTGCACGCGCCGCTCTGGCTGCTCTCGCAGCTCAACGGCGCCTTCCTCATTGGCCTGTTGTTCGGCTATTTCTTCCACCGCCTGCCCGGGCGGAGCGGCCTCGCCAAGGGCTTTCTGCTCGGGCTTGCCGGCTGGCTGCTGCTCGGGCTCGGGCTGTTTCCGGCCATCGGTCTCGGGCCGCTCGGCATCTCGCTCGGCCTTGGCGCGGGCCCGGCCGTGTTTTCGCTGGCTATGGTCGAGGCCTATAGTCTGGTGCTCGGCGTGGTCTATGCGGCCCTGCAGCGACCGGCTCAAGGAGATTGAACCGCGGTTGCGCGCCGGGTCTCCAGGTGGCGCGGGGCCGCTCGCTCATTTCGACAAAGTCGAATTTTACTCTTTCGCTTTCTCGGAAATCATGTATGATCCGCGCGTCCCGCCCCATGCAGAGGGACGTACGCGTCGTCACGAACGTCGGGGTGGGATGCGGTGCCGCTGATCAGGCCGGATGCGCGTCGAGCGCAGACGACCGGCATGGTTGCGGACGTGAAGTCGCAGCGTCCTGATACCCCGAAGCTGGTATCCCCCGCGCAATGCGCGAGCATTGTCACGGCATGGTGGCCAACAAGCCCGGCGCACCAGGGAGACTGCGTATAAGCGTGAAGACACCGCGCAGGGAATGCCGGATGCTCGGCTGAACCTGTGGTACCTGCCGCCTGCATTTTTTTCGCAGGCGGGCCATGGGTGAGGCCTTCACCCGGCATTCCCTGCGCCCTCTCATCCGTGAGGGTGACGTGATCGCAGAACTCGGGCGGATCGTGCCGCGGGAATGCGAACGTATGTCTATGAGCACGTCCGCACGCGCACCCATCTCCGATGTCGTCCCGGACAAGCCGTGGCGCGCGTCAGCGCGACGCGGCGCCGATCCGGGACCCATACTCCGCGGCGGACATGAGGCGGAAGATCTGAAACGACCAGCCTGCCCCGAACCACTCCCTGTCGTTATGGGTCCCGGCTTTCGCCGGGACGACGGCGGAGCGGATGATCGGCACCGATGCCTTGATGTGACGTCAAGCCGATGTCGCGACCGAACAACGACATCATCGGTCCGCGAGATTGAGCGCGCTCATGACCACGACCTCGAGTCCGCGCCGCACAAAACGCAAAGCAGCAACACACATCTCCGCTGGCCTAATGGCATGGGACTTGCTCAAATCGCACATCAATTCGTCGCTTGCGGAGACATGGAATGCTTGAAGGAGCCGAAGTCCGGCTGGCCGTCGACATCGGGGGCACGTTCACCGATCTCGTTCTCGACATCGGCGACCACCGCCGAACCCGCAAGCTGCTGACGACGCCGACGCAGCCGGAGCAGGCCGTGCTCGACGGCGTCGGCCTGATCCTCGCCGACGCCAAGGCCCGCATCTCCGATATCGACGTCTTCATCCACGGCACGACGCTCGCAACCAACGCCATCATCGAGCGGCGCGGCGCCAGGACGGCGCTGATCGCCACATCCGGCTTCCGGGATGTCCTGGATATTGGAACCGAGAGCCGCTACGACCAATACGACCTCTCGATCGACAAGCCGAAGCCACTGGTGCCGCGCGCCCTTCGCTTCACCGTGCCCGAGCGCGTCGATGCCCATGGCGACGTCAGGCTGCCGCTCGATGAAGCGGCGGTACGCGCGCTTGTTCCGCAGTTGCGCGCGCAAAATGTCGCCAGCGTCGCCATCGCCTTCCTGCACGCCTACGCCAACCCTGCGCATGAGCGTCGCGCCGGCGAGATCCTGGCGGAGGACATGCCCGGCGTGTCGATTACGCTGTCCTCGGCGGTGTGTCCCGAAATCCGGGAGTACGAGCGCACCTCGACAGCGGTCGCCAACGCCTATGTGCAGCCGCTGATGGACTCCTATCTCGCCCGCATGGAGCAGGCGCTGCGGATCAAGCAGTTCCGCGGCGCGATCTATCTCGTCACCTCGGGCGGCGGCGTCACCTCGATCGAGACCGCGCGCCGCTTCCCGGTGCGCCTCGTCGAATCCGGCCCCGCCGGCGGCGCGATTTTCGCCGGCCAGATCGCCGCGAGGCTCGGCGAGCGCAAGGTGCTGTCGTTCGACATGGGCGGCACCACCGCCAAGATCTGTCTCATCGAAAACTATCAGCCGGAGAGCTCGCGCGTGTTCGAGGTCGACCGCGCCGCGCGGTTCCTGAAGGGCTCGGGCCTGCCGGTGCGCATCCCCGTCATCGAGATGGTCGAGATCGGCGCCGGCGGCGGCTCGATCGCGCACATCGATGCGATGAAGCGCGTCACCGTCGGCCCCGAGAGCGCCTCGTCCGAGCCGGGCCCGGCCTGCTACGGCCGCGGCGGTCAGCGGCCGGCCGTGACCGATTCCGATGTCGCACTCGGCATGATCGATCCCGACGCCTTCGCGGGCGGCACCATCAAGCTCGATCCCGAGCTGTCGAGACAGGCCCTGCTCCGCGACGTTGGGGCGCCGCTCGGGCTCGATGCGGAGACCGCGGCCTACGCCGTGCACGAGGTGGTCTGCGAGAACATGGCGAGCGCGGCGCGCGTCCATGCCGTGGAGCGCGGTGCGGTCATCGGCCAGCACACGCTGATCGCGTTCGGCGGCGCCGCGCCGCTGCATGCCGCCCGCGTCGCCGAGAAGATCGGCGTCGCCAGGGTGATCGTGCCGTCCAACGCCGGCGTCGGCTCGGCGGTCGGCTTCCTCGCCGCGCCCATCGCCTATGAGCTGGTGCGCAGCCGTCACGCCCGGCTCGACGATTTCGACACGGCGCTCGTCTCCAGCCTGCTGCAGGAGATGGCGGATGAGGCCCGCGCGCTGGTCGAGCCGGGCGCGGCCGGTGCCCCGGTGCGCGAGCGCCGCGCGGCGTTCATGCGCTATGTCGGCCAGGGCCACGAGATCAGCGTCGAGCTGCCGAACCGTGCTCTGACGGCGGAGGACCTCCCTGCCCTGCGCACGACCT
>NZ_CAFJ01000722.1 GCF_000239795.1 Bradyrhizobium sp. STM 3809
AGGGCGATGCCTAGCAGCAAAGCTCGGACGCGACATGCGCCGCGAGATCGCGGAGGTGTATCCGCGTAGCCCGGATGAGCGCAGCGACATCCGGGTTCAAGCGCACGGCTCGTGTGAACCCGGATATCGCTACGCTCATCCGGGCTACGAGAGTGACGACGATGGTTCGAGCCTGCGGATCGTAATTGGAGCCGTGAATGCGCCGCAACTTCCACTGTCGTCCCGGACAAGCCGCAACACGCGGCAGCGCGGTGCGGCGCCGATCCGGGATCCATACGCCGCGGCGGTCATGATGAGCAAAGGGCTAACGGCCAGCGTGCCTCAATCCACTCCCTGGGGGTATGGGTCCCGGCGTTCGCCGGGACGACAGCAGTGGTCGCCGGGACAGCCCGGCCTGCATCTCCCTGGCATCGCAAGCTGTCCCGTTCGACCTGGATCAGTCGAACAGGCTCAGTCCATCCCCCTCAGTCGAACAGGCTCGACACCGACTCTTCCGCCGCCGTGCGGCCGATGGCTTCGGCGATCAGCGGGGCGATCGGCAAGGCGCGGATGTTCGGGGCGCTGCGGACCGCTTCGGTCGGCAGGATGGAGTCGGTGATGACGAGCTCCTTCAGCCGCGACGAGCTGATGCGGGTCGCGGCGCCGCCGGAGAGCACGCCATGGGTGATGTAGGCATAGACGTCCTTGGCGCCGTACTTCAGCAGCGCATCGGCGGCGTTCACCAGCGTGCCGCCGGAATCGACAATGTCGTCGATCAGGATGCAGGTGCGTCCCGAGACGTCGCCGATCACGTTCATCACCTCGGACTCGCCGGGACGCTCGCGGCGCTTGTCGACGATGGCGAGCGGGGCGTTGATGCGCTTGGCGAGGCCACGCGCGCGCGCGACGCCGCCGACGTCGGGCGAGACCACCATGACGTTGGAGAGATCGAAGCGATCCTTGATGTCGCGCACCATCAGCGGCGCGGCGAACAGATTGTCGGTCGGGATGTCGAAGAAGCCCTGGATCTGGCCGGCATGCAGGTCGAGCGTCATGACGCGGTCGACGCCGGCATGCGTGATCAGATTGGCGACCAGCTTGGCCGAGATCGGCGTGCGCGAGCCCGACTTGCGGTCCTGACGGGCGTAGCCGAAATACGGAACCACGGCGGTGATGCGGCGCGCAGAGGCGCGGCGCAGCGCATCAGTGATGATCAGCAGTTCCATCAGCAGGTCGTTCGCCGGATACGACGTCGACTGAATGATGAAGACGTCGGAGCCGCGCACGTTCTCCTGGATCTCGACGAAGATCTCCATGTCGGCGAAGCGCCGGACCACGGCCTTGGTCAGCGCCAGTCCGAGTTCGCTGGCGATCGCAGCGGCCAGCGGCGGGTTGGAGTTGCCGGCAACGAGCTTGATAGAGCCGTTCTTGGCCGACATCGCGATTTCTCCTCGCGGTTCGCTGGAGACCTTGTTGAGCATATCGGGTTATCCGTGGAACCGGCGGTTTTCTACGGGCGAGGTGATATCAAGGACACCGCGCGCATGGCAACCCGCCGCGGGTGTTTTCCAGGTCAAAAAACGGCGCAAATTGCGCCTGTTTGCCTAATGGTCGGTGTAGCCGAGGGCGGCGACGCTGCTGCCGTCGGACATGGCGGATGCGGATTTGGGCGATTCAGGCTCGGCGGCTGCGACGGCAGGTCCACGGCTGGCGGGGGCCGCCGGCGCGCTGTCGGCCGGCGTGCCGTTCAGCATGTTGGCGAGCCCGCTGAAGCCGGCCTGCGCGATCTTCCGAAGCACCATGTCGTCGACCGCGGCCCAAGGATCGCGACCGCCATCGCGGCCGCCGCGGCCGATCGGCTCCTCGCCGGACAGGCGCAGCGCGCGCTGCTGATTGCGGTCGTAGACGTCGAACACCCAGGCGACCACGCTCTTGCCGTTCACGACCTGCGCCGAGAGATAGGTGCGGACACGATAGGCCGCGGGCGCCTCGCGCGAGACGACGGCGAGGCTGCGCAGCTTCGACTCGCTGTCGAGCACGCCGACCATGCGATCGAAGATCTGCGGCGGCGGGCCGTCGATCTGCTCGAACGCGATCGTGGCACCATCCGACGACGGCGCCATCGCGTAGGCGTTGGCCGGACCACCGCCGCCGCTGCTGGCGCAGCCGCCGAGCGATGCGGCGGACACGATCAGCACGGCGGCAACGCAGGCGTGCTGCGCGGCGCGGCTGATCAGTTCAAGTGGTGTCGGCGCTCCCCTCATCATCGGGAGCGATATCGTTAAAATCGATTAACGTCTAGGTCGCGGCTGCCACAGAACGGGACAGAGTGCACTCAGTTGTACAGAAAGGGTTAAGCAATCCACATGCGGCCACAATGTCGCCCCGCTTCAGCCCTCGAGCATGATCGCGTGCACGTGCCGGCCGTAGTCCGGTTCTTTCCGGTGCACCGAGCGGCGGTAACTGAAGAAGCGCTCGTCGGCATAGGTGTCGAGGCCGAGGTCGTCGATCAGCAGGACGCCGGCGTTCTCGAGCCGCATCCGGATGAAGCCGCCGAGGTCGAACATCGCGTGTCCGTCCCGCTCGGCCGGCAGGAAGAAGCGCGCATGCTCGGCATCGTCATCGATGAAGCGGGTGACGAACTCAGGTCCGACTTCGTAGCTCGGCTGCCGGATCAGCGGACCGATCGCCGCGATGATCTGGCCGCGCTCGGCGCCGAGCTCCTCCATGGCCTGCAGCGTCGCTTCGAGCACGCCGGTCAGCGCGCCCTTCCAGCCCGCATGCGCCGCGCCGATCACGCGCTTCTCGGGATCGACGAACAGGATCGGCCCGCAATCCGCCGTGGTGACGCCGATCGCCACGTTCGGCGTCGCTGTGACCAGCGCATCGGCCTTCGGCCTGACGGCGCCGTCCCACGGCCCGGTCGCGACGATGACATCGGGCGAATGGATCTGGTGCAGGCTGAGAAGCTGCTCCGGCCCAACGCCGAGCTGCGCGGCCATGCGGCGGCGGTTTTCCCGGACGTTCTCCGGCACGTCGCTCGATCCGAGGCCGCCATTGAGCCCGGCATAGATGCCGTCGGAGACGCCGCCCTCGCGGGTGAAGAACGCATGGCGCAGGCCTGGAATGGCGGACATCACATCCGATGAGACCAGCATCATGCGCCTCCCGTCTTCTCGTTGGTGTGCTCGTCGCTGATGCCGGCGAGCACCGGAATCGACGGATCGGACACGCCGAGCACCTTGAACAGCGATCCCATGCCGCCGCGGCCGCCGCCGATCAGCCGCTTCAATCCGCTGGCGATGTCCGCGGAGACCTCCGGCGAAGCCTTCTGCATCAGCGTCAGCGCGCGGGTCTCGATGCCGAGCCGCTGCAGGAACTCGCCCTGCGTGACCGGGCCGTGCACACGCGCGCCGACCGCTTCCGCCGTGCGCGACAGCGCGTCGAAATCGACATGCGCGGTGATGTCGGCGAGGCCCGGCGTCTTCAAGGGATCGGCGAAGCTGTGCCGCGCGATCGCCTGGAAGGTGTCGCCGACGTCGCTGCGGACATGACCATAGTCGATGATGACGGCGGCGCCGCGCTGCTCGCGCAGGCGGCGGGCGATCGCCATCATCTGGGTATCCGGCCGCCATTCGAAGATCGCGCCGGCCGGCGCGGCGCGCACCAGCGGCGACAGCAGCAGCTCGAAGCCCGGCGTCGGATCGGCGGCGGCGCCGTAGACGAAGTTCTCTTCCTCGTCGAGCTCGACCACGCGCTCGTGCCAGCCGGTCTCGCGCCTCACCATCTGGTGCACCGGCAGCACGTCGAAATATTCGTTGGCGAAGATGACGCTCGGTCCCTCCGGCACCTCGTCGAAGCTGTCGTGCCAGTTGACGTTGCGCAGGCCGGTGAGCGTGGCCTTCTGTTTTTCCCGCAGCACCGGATTGATCTCGACCAGATGCACCGAGATGGTCTGGTACAGCGGCGGCAGCACGCGCAGCGCGCGCAGCGCATCCGACATCATGGTGCCGCGCCCCGGCCCGAGCTCGATCAGCCGGAACTGCTGCGGCGATCCGGCCGCCTTCCAGATCGAGGCCGCCCACAGCCCGAGCAGCTCGCCGAACATCTGGCTCACTTCCGGCGCAGTGGTGAAATCGCCCTCGCGTCCGAGCGGATCGCGCGAGATGTAGTAGCCGTGCTCCGGATGCACCAGGCACAGCTCCATGTAGCGCCAGACCGGCATCGGTCCGGACGCCTTGATCAGGCGCTTGATCTCGGTGTGGAGCGGCGAGGTTTCGATCACGGCTGGACCTGCAGCGAGGGCGTGGCGTGATGCACCTCGGGCTTGCGCAGCGCCCGGATCACCAGGATCGCGCCGACGATCAGCATCGGCAGCGACAGGACCATGCCCATGGTCAGGCCGCGCCAGAGAAAGCCGAGTTGCACGTCAGGCTCGCGAAAGAATTCGCTGACGATGCGGGCCGTGCCATAGAGGCCGATGAAGCTGCCGAGGATCAGCCCCGGCCGCTTCAGCGCGCCGAGCCGGATCATGATCGCGAGCACGATGAACAGCGCGATGCCTTCCAGGCCGGCCTCGTAGAGCTGGCTCGGATGACGCGGCAGATGGCTCGGGTCGCGCGGAAAGATCATCGCCCAGGGCACGCTCGCATCGGCGGCGCGGCCCCACAATTCGCCGTTGATGAAATTGGCGATGCGGCCGAGCAGCAGGCCGATCGGCGCGACCGCGGTGGTGATGTCGCCGAGCGACAGGATCGGCAGGCCGTTGCGGCGGGCGAACCAGATCACGGCGACCACGCAGCCCATGAAGCCGCCATGGAACGACATGCCGCCGTTCCACAGCTGGAAGATCTCGAGCGGGTTTTTGACGAAGAACGGCAGGTTGTAGAACAGCACATAGCCGGTGCGGCCGCCCAGGATGATCCCGACGGTGGCCCACAGGATGAAGTCGTCGAGCTGGAGCAGCGAGATCGGCGCCGGGCCGCCCCACAGCCGCTCCTTCTTCAGCAGCGAGCGGGCGTAGAGCCAGCCGATGACGATGCCGCAGATATAAGCCAGCGCATACCAGCGGATCGCGAACGGGCCGATCGCGATCGCAACCGGATCGAACACGGGAAAGTCGATGAGGAGAGGCGTCATTCCGTGACTTTGTTCGAGGGGCTCGGATCGTTGGCTTGGATCGAGGGCTTGGATCGAGGGCTTGGATCGAGGGTTTCTTGGACCGCCGTCCCGCTTCAGCATGCACGTGGACGAGGCGAGTTTCGGACAGGCCCTGTCGCAGGGGCGGGCCTGGCGCGAGAGGATCGCGGGCCGCTTATGCCGCAGGGCGAGCCGGCCTCACAAGTACGATGACAAGGAAACCGGGGCGTGACAAGACGGGCCCATCTTGAAGCCGGCGGGCCGGATCGCCATTGTGTGATCGCGCGCGTCGCGCCAGCGGAGTTTGAGCATGACCCAGACCAACAACCGGTTTTTCGACGAGATCGGCCGCCTGATGAACGACGCCGCCGGCGCCGCCCAGGGCATGAAGCGCGAGGTCGATTCGGTCATTCGCAACCAGGCCGAAAAGATCCTGAACGACCTGGACATCGTGAAGCGCGAGGAGTTCGAGGCGGTCAAGGACATGGCCCGGCTCGCCCGCGAGGAGAACGAGGCGCTGAAGGCCCGGATCGCGGCGCTGGAGGCCAAGCTGGCTGGGTCGGCCGGCGGCCAGCCGGGGGCCGGCAGCGCCGACGGCTGACGCCGGGGCGAACCGGACCGCCGCGCAAGGAAGGGGCCGCAGGTCCCTTCATTCCTTGTCATTTCCGCGGTTTGCCGCTAGAACCCCGCCACGTCCGCGGCCCCCGCACCCCTGGAGGCTTGCCGAAGGACGTCCAGCAACGGGCCGCATTGCGGCCTTTAACTTTTTAAAACAAGGACTTAACACGATGGCGACCGTCAGAGAACTGAAGGCGACCGCCCGTCCGTCAGTCGGCAAGGGGGCCGCACGGGCAGAGCGTCGCGCCGGGAGAGTGCCCGGAGTGATTTATGGAGACAACCAGCCCCCGCTGCCGATCTCGGTGGAAGACCGCGAGCTGCGCCAGCGCATCCTCGCCGGCCGGTTTCTGACCACGATCTTCGACATCAGCCTCGACGGCAAGAAGCACCGGGTGATCCCGCGCGACTTCCATCTCGATCCGGTCAAGGACTTCCCGATCCACGTCGACTTCATGCGGCTCGGCCAGGGCGCGACCATTCGCGTCAGCGTGCCGCTGCACGTGGTCGGCTCGGAAGGCTCGCCGGGCGTGAAGCGTGGCGGCACGGTCAACATCGTGACCCACACGCTCGAGCTCGAGTGCCTCGCGGAGAACATCCCGCAGTTCATTGAGGCCGATGTCAGCGCGCTGGAAATCAACCACTCGCTGCACGTCTCCGACGTCAAGCTGCCGACCGGCGTGAAGACGCTGTCGCGTGGCGAGGACGCGACCCTCGTGACCATCGTGCCGCCGTCCGGCTATGGCGAGGAG
>NZ_CAFJ01000721.1 GCF_000239795.1 Bradyrhizobium sp. STM 3809
ACGTTCGAGTAGTCCAGCACCGGATAGACGATCGGCACGGTCTGCTGGTTGCCGGAGAGGCTCAGATAGTGCATCGCCCTGAGATCGAAGACGCTGCGGTTGCCGACGCCGGTCAGGTACAGCTGCGAGATCGCCTCCGTCGGCAGCGTCATGAACGAGTTGAACGGATCGCGGTATTGCGCCAGCCGGTAGTCCGACAGGAACATGTAGTCGGACAGCAGGACGCCGTCCCAGCCGAATACCCATTTGTCGTTGAATGCGAACTGGCCCTTGGTATCGATGCCGCCGCGGAACTGGCGGTCGCCCGGCTGGCCGGCGAACGCGTTGCGGTTCAACTGGTCGATGCCGTACAGGCGCACCTGATAGCCGCCATTGTCGAGGCGCTGGCGGAATTCGGTCTGCAGCAGCACGCCCTGCTTGGAGGTGATGCGCGGCGTGAAGGTCGCGTCGTAACTGCCGTCGATCGCCCAGTAGTAGGGGATATCGACGCCGACGCCGTAGCCGCCGGTCTGGGTGAAGCCCGGCATCAGGAAGCCGCTCTTGCGCTTCACCGTCGGATCGGGCGTCGAGAAATACGGGATATAGGCGAGCGGAACGCCGAACATTTCGAGCTGGGCATTCTCGAAATACAGCATCTTCTCGGCCTGGTCGTGGATGATGCGCGCTCCCTTGACTTGCCACAGCGGCGGCTTCTTCGGATCGTCCCGGCACGGCGCGCAGGCGGTGTAGACCCCGTTCTCGAACACGGTGGTGTTGCCCCTCGAACGGTCGGCGCGGGTCGCCGCCATCCGCGTCTGGTCCTCGGTTTCGACGCGCAGCGAATCGACGAAGCCGTCGCGATAGTCGTCCGACAGATCGAGGCTGTTGGCGTAAGTGATCTTGCCGTCGGCATCGGTCATGCGGATGTTGCCTTCCGCATGCAGGCGCTTGGTCTTCTGGTCGTAGATCACCCGGTCGGCCTCGACCGACGAACCGTTGTAGAACAGCTGCACGTTGCCGACCGCCGAGACGCGCGAATTGTTGGTGTCGTATTCGACGGTGGTCGCCTGCACCAGCATCTGGTTGTCGTTGGCGACACGCGGCGGCGGCGGCTTCGGCGGCAGCGGATTGTAGGTGAAGCTCTGGGCGGCAGCGGCGGTCGGCAGCATCGCGCTTGCGGCCAGCACAACGCACATGGCGAGCGCAGCTTGGCTCATCCTGAAGGCCCGCACGCGGCGCGAGCCCGTCGACGCCGTTCGGGAGCGAGCAAAGCAGCGGTCGGTCACGCGGGCAGGCTTCGTGATGGGACGCTTCGACATCGATTCACGCAAAACATTGCTGACGCGGCAGGGCGAATCCATGGTGCGCGGCGCTGGTGGCTTTTTTGGCGCGCCCGTGCCGTCTGCGGCTTCATTGACGTTATGAAATTAATGTTTTACAATAAAAATGTAAAGTGGATCGAAAATGGTTGAAATCGTTCGTCTGAGACCTGTGGCCGGACGCCCACGGCGTGGGGAGCCGCCCGATGCCATCGTCGACGAGAATTCTCGCGCGCAGCCCGCGCTGCGCAGCAGGATCACGTGGCTATGCCGCTTCGTTCAATGGGCTGCGGTCGCATGGAGCTTGTGGGTTCCTGTCTCCTTCCTCTGGCGCTGGCTGCCGGTTGATCCCGCGGGCCTCGTCGGTCCGCTCGGCTACGCGCTGAAGACCGATATGACCGGCTTGTCGGCGACCCAGGTCGAATGGTTCCTGGCTTTGACGCTGGTGGTCTGGATCCCCGATCTTGCGGTGGGCTACTGCATCTGGCGTCTTTTCGGCACCTACTTGCAGGGACGGATCTTCACAGTCGAGGCGGCGATCTGGATGCTGCGCGTTGGAGTCTGCGGCTTTGCCGCGGTCGCGGCTGACATGATCATCCGCAAGCTCGGCCTGCTGGTGTTGACCAGCCATGTCCAGCTGCGGCTTTCCACCTTGCTCACCTTTCAGACCATCCTGCCCGCGGACTTGCTCCGCATGCTGTTCTCGCTGTTCGTCATTGCGCTCGCGCAGATCTTCAAAGCCGCGGCCGAATTGGCGGACGACCATGCCAAGATCATTTGAGAAGATCGTTCAACCCATGCCGATCATCGTCAATCTCGACGTCATGCTGGCCAGACGCAAGATGCGCTCCAAGGAGCTTGCCGAGCGCATCGGCATCACCGAGCAGAACGTCTCGCTGCTGAAATCCGGCAAGGTCCGCGGCGTGCGTTTCGACACGCTGGCGCGGATCTGCGAGGTGCTGCGCTGCCAGCCGGGCGACATTCTCGAATACAGGCCCGACGGCGCCGAGGAGCCGCAGCGCCTCGCGGGCTGAAGGCCCGCGGGCGGCGCAGCTGCCTATGACCCGACCCGCGGCTCAGGCCTTGCCGGCGGCGATGGCCTGTGCTTCCGCGGCGGCCCGCTGCATGCTCGACGACATCTCGCCGGTGACGGTGCTTTGCTCTTCCACCGCGGCCGCGGTCGAGGTGACATATTCGCTGACGTTCTGGATTTCGGACTTGATCACGCTCAGCGCGTTCACGACCTCGCTGGAGATCTCGTTGAGGCCTCCGATCTCCGCGCCGATCTTGTCGGTTGCGGCCTTGGCCTGGTTTGCGAGGTTCTTGACCTCTGCTGCCACCACCGCGAAGCCGCGGCCTGCCTCGCCGGCGCGCGCCGACTCGATGGTGGCGTTGAGCGCAAGCAGGTTGATCTGCCCGGTGATGTCGCCGATCAATTCGACGATGCCGCTCATGGCCTGCGTCGCATCGCTCAGGCGCTTGGCCTGCGAATCCGCCGAGGCGACACGCTCTGCCGCGCCCATGGCCGTCTCGCGCGACTTCGTCATGGCTTCGGAGATCTCGCGCACCGACGCGTTCAGCTCCTCGGCGCCGGCTGCGACCGACTCCATCATGCCGCGGACGCGCTCGTTGCCCATCCGCACCAGCACCTGCTGGGTGACGTCGGTGGCGAACTTCACCACCTTGAACGGCTTGCCGTTGAGGTCGAGGATGGGATTGTAGGACGCCTGGATCCAGACCTGGCGTCCGCCCTTGCCGATCCGCTTGTATTCCGCGGCCTGATATTCCCCGCGGTTCAGCGCCGCCCAGAATTCGCGATAGGCTTGGCTGTCGCGCTCCGACGGCTCCACGAACATCGAATGGTGGCGGCCCTTGATCTCAGACAGCGAGTAGCCGAGCGCATTGAGGAAATTGTCGTTGGCATTGATGATCGTGCCGTCGAGATTGAACTCGATGACCGCCTGCGACTTGTTGATGGCCGCGATCTGCCCGGCGAGATCGGCATTTCTGAGCTTCTGATCGGTCACGTCGGTGGCGAATTTGACGACCTTGAACGGCTTGCCATCCTGGTCGAGCACCGGGTTGTAGGACGCCTGGATCCAGACCTCCTTGCCGCCCTTCCCGATCCGCTTGTATTCGGCGGCGCGATACTGCCCACCTCTCAGCGCCGCCCAGAACTCGCGATAGCCCTGACCTTCGCGCTCGTCGGGGGACACGAACATGCTGTGATGCTTGCCCTGGATCTCGCGCAGGCTGTAGCCGAGCGCATTCAGGAAATTGTCGTTGGCGGTGATGATCGTACCGTCCATGTTGAACTCGATGACGGCCTGCGACCGGCCGATCGCCGCGACCTGCGCGCTGTAGTCGAGGTTCTGCAGCCGGATGCTGGCGTCGGACCATTCCACCACCGTGCCGGCGCGGCTTCCGTCCGGATGGCGCAGCGGCTGCGCGACCAGGTCGAACGTCCATTTGCCGATCTTGATGCAGGCCCTGTGCTCGGCGGCCAGCGCTTTCAGCATGTGCCGCTGGTGCGACGGGTCCTTGTGAAATCCGTCGATGTTGGTGCCGATCAGGCCGTCGACCCGGAAGCTCGGCAACTGAGTCTTCAGATCCGCTTCCGCCTCGCGCAACAGCGCCGTCACGGCCTTGTTCATGTAGACGATGTCGAGCTTGTCGTCGGCGACCATGACCTTCGCCGTGATCGCATCCGTGGCCAGGGCGGCCAGCGTCTCACTCTTGTTCTTGCGACCGAACATCAGCATGTCCTCATTGAAACGGGTTAGGGTCTCTCGCCGTCAGCCGTCTGCTGCAGCACGACGCCAGGGGGAAGTCCGTTCGAAATTCGAGTCCCCGTAAAAGTCCGGGTTTGTTCAATTTAACATCACCATAGTAAGAATTAGTTAGACAGTTTACTGCGGCGCTGTTCGAATTACGCAATCTGCGCGCAGGTACCGGGCAAGATTTTCAAGATCATCAAGTGCCGCAGGGATCGGTTGCCCCAGATCAAGAACAGCGATGCGTCGATCGCTAGGTTGAGCAGGGTCTCAACCTCGATATTCGACATGACAGAGCACGATGTCGCCGAGATGGTCGAGCTGCCGCGGGTCTTTCTCGACAGTCTCGGCATGGGCGTCTCGATCGTCGAGATCGAAACGGGGCGCATTCGTTTTGCGAACGCCGAGTGCTGCCGGATCCTGGGCTACTCCCTGGAGCAGCTGCGGCGCGAGCACATCAGCTTCCTCGATCTGACGTTTCCCGACGACCGGGAGAACAATCGCGCACAGCACGACAAGCTGCTGGCGGGAGAGATCGATCGCTACCGAATCGAGAAGCGGTA
>NZ_CAFJ01000720.1 GCF_000239795.1 Bradyrhizobium sp. STM 3809
TGCTGGAGCGGCATCGCGTCTCACCACAGCCGCCGCGGCGTATGGATCCCGGCTCAGGGCGTGGACGACACCGAGGGTGTGGCGGGGCAGGTGGCTTGACCGTGCTATCCTTATGGTGAACGAACCGTTGCCGGCCGCAATGGCTCGAATTGAACCGATGGAACTTACCGTCGATTCACCTTTCAGCCACGGTTGATGTGCAACAACCCGGCTCTCTTCTCGGCACAGGGACTGGTTCATTGACGCATCGCGCACTCGCCCTCTCCATCGCACTCCTGCTCGCCGGCTGCGCGGCCGAGACGCCGGTGGTGCAGGCGCCGACCATGTATGCCGACATGGCGGTCGCCGGCGCCAAGCTCGATGCGGTTGCCGCGGCGACGATGATCTCGCAATACCGCCAGAACAACGGGCTCGGCACGGTCGAGGTCGATCCCGAGCTGATGCGGCTGGCGGAGTCGCAGTCGAACGCGATGGCCGACAAGAACAAGCTCGATCACGACGTCCGCGCCCCGCTGGCCAAGCGGTTGAACGGGGCGGGCTATGACGCGGTCGTCGCGGTGGAGAACGTCTCGGCCGGCTACCACACGCTGGCGGAGGCGTTTTCGGGCTGGCGCGACTCGCCGCCGCACCGCGCCAACATGCTCAAGAGCGGTGTCACCAAAATAGGCATCGCGGCGAGCTACGCGCCAAACACCAAGTACAAGGTGTTCTGGACCATGATCCTGGCGGCGCCGGACAGCAAGAAGCCGTCGTAAGGGGCAGGCGTGCCGCAGCCTTGCGCAATGCTCGGCCGCCTCGGCGGCGTGGCATGTGACCGACGTCACCCATCCATTGAGGTGGATTGACGTCACCGCGAAGTGACGCCACGCTGTCGCATTGCTTTGCTAATGACCGGCGCAATGACGCAACATCCGTTTCCTCCGCTGCCCGCAACTCCCACCGAATCGCAACGCGTGCTCGTCCTGCAGGGCGGCGGCGCGCTGGGCTCCTACCAGGCCGGCGCCTATCAGGCGCTGTGTCACTTCGATTTCGAGCCGGAATGGGTCGCCGGGATCTCGATCGGCGCCATCAATGCCGCGATCATCGCCGGCAACGACCGCGACAAGCGCATCGCCCGCCTCAAGGAATTCTGGGAGATGGTGTCGTCGCCGGTGCCCTGGAAGCCGCTGCTCGACGGCGACAATCACCGCTCGGCCTTCAACGAGATCAGCGCCGGGCTGATCGCCGCGTTCGGCGTGCCGGGCTTCTTCACGCCGCGCTTTCCGCCGGCGCCGCTATGGCCGGCCGGCACGCCGCAGTCGGTGAGCTATTACGACACCGCGCCGCTGAAGCGCACCCTGGAGCGGCTGGTCGATTTCGACCGCATCAACGACCTCAAGACCCGGCTGTCGGTCGGCGCCGTCGGCGTCACCACCGGCAACTTCACCTATTTCGACAATGTCGAATTCAGCAAGCAGGGCAAGCGCATCGGGCCCGAGCACATCATGGCCTCCGGCGCGCTGCCGCCGGGTTTCCCGCCGGTCGAGATCGACGGCGAGCATTACTGGGACGGCGGCATCGCATCCAACACGCCGCTCGACTACGTGCTCGACACCGAGACCGGCCGCGATCTCCTGATCTTCCAGGTCGACCTGTTCTCGGCGCGCGGCGAGCTGCCGCGCACCCTGCTCGAGGCGGCCGAGCGCGAGAAGGATATCCGCTATTCCAGCCGGACGCGGATGAACACCGACAAGAACCGGATGATCCACAACACCCGCAAGGCGCTGCGTGAGCTCTACGACAAGCTGCCGGACGAGCTGCGCAACGATCCGTCGCTGGAGATCCTGTGCAAGGCCGCGCAGGAGAACACCGTCACCGTGGTCCACCTGATCTATCGCAGCAAGAGCTACGAGACGTCGTCGAAGGACTACGACTTCTCCCATGTCGCGATGGTCGAGCATTGGGAGGCGGGCGTGCGCGACGTGCATCAGTCGATGCGCCACAAGGACTGGCTCGAGCGGCCGCAGTCCGGCGAGACCATGGTCACCTACGATCTCACGCAGGATGGCAGCCCCGCTGCCGCCAAGAAGGAGTGAAGCACATGACGACGAATTTGAAGGGCAAGACCGCGGTCGTGACCGGCTCGACCAGCGGCATCGGACTTGCCATCGCGCGCGGCTTCGCCGCTGCCGGCGCCAACATCGTGATCAACGGCTTCGGCGCGCCCGCCGACATCGAGAAGGAGCGCGCCGGCATCGAGAGCGACTTCAAGGTGAAGGCCGTGCATTCGCCGGCCGACATGAGCAAGCCGGCCGAGATCGCCGGCATGATCGCGCTCGGCGAGTCGACGTTCGGCTCGGTCGACATCCTCGTCAACAATGCCGGCATCCAGTTCGTCTCGCCGGTCGAGGAGTTTCCGCCGGAGAAGTGGGAGCAGATCATCGCGATCAACCTCTCCTCGGCGTTCTACGGCATCCACGCCGCGGTGCCCGGCATGAAGAAGCGCGGCTGGGGCCGCATCATCAACACGGCGTCTGCGCACTCGCTGGTCGCCTCGCCGTTCAAGTCGGCCTATGTTTCGGCCAAGCACGGCATCGCCGGCCTGACCAAGACGGTCGCGCTCGAGCTCGCCACCTTCAAGATCACCTGCAACTGCATCTCGCCGGGCTACGTCTGGACGCCGCTGGTCGAGAAGCAGATTCCGGACACGATGAAGGCGCGCAACCTCACCAAGGAGCAGGTCATCAACGACGTGCTGCTCGCCGCCCAGCCGACCAAGGAGTTCGTCACGGTCGACCAGGTCGCGGCGCTGGCGTTGTTCCTGTGCAGCGACGAGGCCGCGCAGATCACCGGCGCCAATCTGTCGATCGACGGCGGCTGGACCGCGGCGTAACTTTGCTTGATGGGCGGAGCCTGCTTTGCCCACACCGTCATCGCCCGGCTTGACCGGGCGATCCAGTATTCCAGAGACGGTCGTGATTGATCGAAAAGCTGCGGCGTACTGGATTCCCCGCTTGCGCGGGGAATGACCCAGGGTGGGGTCCGCCTCACTCAAAGCGCCAGTTTCGCGCCGGAGCGGGTTTCGCTTCGGCGCGCGTCATTCTACAAGCTGGCGTTTCCACGACCAGCGCACGGACCCCACCTTGCTGACCACGATCATCGGCCTCGGCGCCGCCATCTGCACCACGAGTTCGTTCCTGCCGCAGGTCATCAAGGCCTGGCGCTCGCGCTCGACCAACGACATCTCGACCGGCATGTTCGTGCTGCAGACCACCGGCAATTCGATGTGGCTGCTCTACGGCGCGCTGATCAGCGACGTCCCGCTGGTCGTCGCCAACGCCATCACGCTCGGCCTGGTGGCCGCGATCCTCGGCCTCAAGCTGCGCTACGGCTGAGGCGAGTGCGCGCCGTCAGATGCCGCGCGCGAAGGCGTTCGTGGCCGACGAGGCGACGCTCTGGCCGGGCGGCAGCACGACCACGGTCGAGCCCAACTGCACGCGGCTGTAGAGATCGGCGACATCCTGATTGGTCATGCGGATGCAGCCGGACGAGATCGCCTGGCCGATATATTCGGGCTGGTTGGTGCCGTGGATGCGGTACAGCGAGTCCCGATTGCCCTCGTAGAGATAGATCGCGCGGGCGCCCAGCGGATTGGCCGGGCCGCCGGCGACGCGCTTCGGATAGGGCCCGAGGCGGGCCTGGATCTCCGCGGTCGGAACCCAGTCCGGCCACTCGGCCATCTTGCCGACCGTCGCGACGCCGTGGAAAGCCTGCGCCTCCTCGCCGACGGCAACGCCGTATCGGACGGCCTTGCGATCGGGAAGTACGTAGTACAGGAAGCGCGCGTCGGTATCGACGACGATCGTGCCCGGCTGTTCCTGCCGGCTGTACTCGACGATGTGGCGCTGGAACTGCTCGGGGATCTGGGCTTCGGCATAGGGCGCGTGTGCCAGCAACTGGCGGTCGCGCGGGGTCAGCGCGGCATCCGTGGTCGGCGACAGCGTCGCTTCCATGCAGCCCGCCAACAACAACGGCGCGGCCAGCACCACTGCGAGCCCCAGTCTCGGCATCTCTTTCTCCCCCGACGCGCGGTCCAAGCCATGTGCCCGGAGGATCGCGCCATTATCAAGGCATTGCAGCCAACACTTGCGTGATCGCAGCGCCGGGAGACCTGCGTCGGGATGATGCTCTCGGTTCCGTCAAACCAAGGACAAGATGACGCAATTGTTGCGTCAACAAGGGTCCCTCAGGATGCCTTGCCGAAGGCAAGAACGTGCAGGCCGAGCCGCTGCTTGACGATGCGGAACAGCAGCACGGTCTCGAACGCCAGCGACAGCGAGGTCGCGGCCGCGGCGCCATGGCCGCCGAATTGCGGCACCAGCAGGATGCACAGCACGAGGTTCATCACGAACGCCGCCGCATAGGCGGAGGCGCAGGCGCGCTGCTGGCCCAGCATGTTCAAGAGCCGCTCGACCGGGCCGATCGCGGCGCGCACGACGAGGCCGATCGCGGCGATGAACATGATGTCGTAGCCGCTCGTGAACTGCGCGCCGAACAGCCACAGCAGCGGCTTGCCGAGCGCGAGCAGCACCAGGGTCGCCGCGAGCGACGGCCAGAACGTCCATTTGATGGCATGCGCGACATAGGCCGCCAGCCGCGCCTTGTCGCCCAGCGCGTGATACTCGGCGAAGCGATGCGCCGTCGTCGCCGACATCGCATAGTGGATGAACGACACCAGCGCGAGCGTCTTCACGACCGCGAAATAGATGCCGACCTCCTCCGAGGAGCGGAACTGCTGCAGCACCAGCACGTCGGTGTAGGACAGCAGCAGATAGAAGCTCTCGACCAGCAGGATCGGCAGCGAGATCGCGAGCCAGCCGCGCAGGTCGTATTGTTTCGGCCCGGGCTCGATGTGACGGCCGAGCCTGCGGTTCAGCACCAGCATCTGGCCGAGCATCGCGAGCCAGACCGCGGCGGCGCTCGCCGCCATCGCGGCGGTGGCGCCGAGATCGAAGCCGAGCACGAAGGCGCCGGCGGTGAAGCCGATGATCAGCGCCTGGCGGATGATGAATTGCGGCATCAGCCCGAGCGCCATCCAGTCGTGCGAGCGCGCGATGCCGTCCTGGGTGTTGGCGACCACGAAGGCCGGCAAGGTGAGACAGCCGATGTACAGCGGCCAGCGCTCGCTTGCGTCGATCCACGGCGACAGCACGGCAACGAGTCCGGCGAGCAGCAGCGCCGCGGCGGTGGAGGTCGCGAGCGTCAGCCAGCGGCCCCCGGACAGGAAGCCGCGCAGCAGCGCGTGCTGACGGGACGTGCGGTAGTCAGGAATGATCTTCTGCGCCGACGAGGCGATGCCGACATCCAACATGCTGCCGAGCAGCAGCACCCAGGTCCAGACATAGACATAGGTGCCGTAGTCCGAGCCTCCCATCCAGCGCGCGAGCAGGATCTGGCTGAGATAGGCGAGCCCGGCGCTGAGCACGCGGATGACGAAGATCGTGCCGGCCAGCCGCCGCGTCAGCGAGGCCTCGCCGCTGCCGCCGAGCGTGGTGAGGCGCGCCTTCAGTCTGGCGAACAAGCCTGGGGATACGGGGTCGTTGCGGGCGTCCATCACGGCCACGGCAGGGGCTCCACGGCCGCGCCAGTCGCGGCGATGGTGCCTTCGTATCAACCCATCGTTAAGAATCGGTTGGATCGGCCGGTGCCTTCGCCGGCAGGCGGGACCGCCTAGGGCAGGTTGACGTTGAACTCGTAGGCCTTGTCGGGGGCGACCAGCGTGAACTTCAACGCCGCGCCGTCGGGCTTCACGCCCGGCGGCACGCCGTCGAGCTCGAAGGCGAAGCGGGTGATCCCCGGCGTGCCGCTGTCACGCATGGTCGGGATCGGCAGCGCCCAGTCGGGCGTCGGCCCCTCGACATACAGATGAACGCCGCGTCCATCCGGGGCCGCCACGTCGACGATGACGTCCTTCTTGCCGTCGCGCTTGACGTCGCGGATCGTGAGCGGATTGGGATCGCCGACGTTGGCGGGCTTCGGCACGGTATCGAGGGCGGCGGACAGCGCCGTATCCTCGGTGCTGGCGACGCTGGTGAAGGCGAGCTCCGCCTTGGCTTCGACCGGGATGCAGATCTTCTCACAGACCGCGTAGCTGATGTCGGCGCGCAGGGTCATCGGCTTGTCGGTGTTCTTGCTGACGATGCGCAGCGGCAGCACGATGGAATCGTGATAGCCGAGCGAGTGGCCGCCGGCGCCGTCGTCGAACTTGGTCGGCGCCGGCCACAGAACGGTCACGGCTTCGACGTTCTCCGACTTCGAGAAGTCGAACCGCGGCGGCACGCCGGAATCACCGGGTGTCCGCCAATAGGTCTTCCATCCCGGCTGAAGCTGGAAGGCGATGCCGCCCAGCAGCACCGGGCCGCTGCGCGAGCCCGCCAGCAGGCGCACCGCGGAGTGGCCGTCGCGCTGCCAGGGCGAGGAGTCCTGCGCGCGCGCGCCGAACGCCAGGCAGCTCGATATGATGGCGGCGATGAACAGTGTGGCGGAGTGGTGAGGAACCAAGGCGGACATGAGACGTCTTTAGTGTGCTGTTCAGCCGCAAACCATTGAATTGCTTGTGAGGCAGATTTCGCCGCGGGGACCTGAACCTTGATTGACAGATGTGCATCCCAATATCAGGATATCGACGATCATGAGAGTCCTCGCGGATGAATCCTGAAGCAAAACGGCTCGGCGACATTCGCCGCAAAGTGACCGGGATCGGCGATCAAGCCTCTCACGGCGGCTACCTCGACGGCCAGCTGCTGGTCGCGATGCCCGTGATGGGCGATTCCCGCTTCGAGCGCTCGGTGATCTATCTGTGCGCGCACTCCGCCGAGGGCGCCATGGGTATCATGGTGAACCGGCCGGCCGGCAGCATCGATTTCCCGCAGCTCCTGATGCAACTCAATATCATCGGGAAGAACGACCAGATCACGTTGCCGAGCAGCGCCGAGACGATGAAGGTGCTGAGCGGAGGTCCGGTCGACACCGGCCGCGGCTTCGTGCTGCATTCGAGCGACTACTTCATCGCCAACGCCACCTTGAAGATCAATGACGGCGTGTGCCTGACGACGACGATCGACATCCTCAAGGCGATCGCCAAGGGCGACGGACCGAAGCACGCCATCCTTGCGCTCGGCTACGCCGGCTGGCGCGCCGGTCAGCTCGAGGAGGAGATCCAGGACAATGGCTGGCTGCATTGCGATGCCGATCCCGAGCTGATCTTCGGCGACAATGTCGAGAACAAATACGACCTGGCGCTGCGCAAGATCGGCATCGATCCCGGCATGCTGTCCAACGCCGCGGGCCACGCGTAGGTCCTATCGATAATCGGTCCTATCGATAATCTTGCGGCTCGCCCCGATGGCCATCCAGTCTGGTCGGCGTGCGCTCTGCCTCTTCACCTTCATTGCGAGAGCAGCGAAGCGATCCAGCGTCTCGCCCGCGACTCTGGATTGCTTCCTCGCTTCGCTCCTCGCAATGACGGCCTCTCCGGAACGAAGTCACTGAAACAGCGCTACTCCGCCGCCTGCTGCGCCACCGTCGGCTCGGTGCCGGCCACCGTCGCGCGGCGCATGTCGCGCGGCTGGGACTGATCGTAGCGGCGCACGCGGTGCACGGTCTGGCGGTTGTCCCACATGATCAGGTCATGCAGCTTCCATGTGTGCACATAGACGAACTCCGGCTGCGTCGCATGCTCGGTGAGGTCGCGCAGCAGCAGCCGGCCCTCGGGCATGCTCATGCCGACGACGGCGCCGGCATGCGACGACAGATACAGCGACTTGCGGCCATGCGCCGGATGCGTGCGCACCAGCCGCTGCCGGACCGGCTTGAACATCTGCTTCTCCTCGTCGGTGTAGTCGAGGAAGCCGAGCGAGCCGCGCGAATACATCAGCGAATGTTCGCAGACGAGATCCTCGATCTCGGCCTTGGTCTCATCGTCGAGCGCATCATAGGCTGCGCGCATGTCGGCGAACTCGGTGTTGCCGCCCTTGGGATTGACGATGCGGGCCGAGAGGATCGAGTACTTCGCCGGGATCGGCCGGAACGAGCTGTCGGAGTGCCACAGGCAGTTGCCGAGATTGAACAGATGCGTGCGATGATCCGGTGGCAGCGGCTTGCCGTCCTTGCCGAGGTTGGAGACGTCGTTGAGGCCGGTGGTGAGCCGGTAGTCCTCCTTCTTCGTCACGGTGCCGCCGCGCGCCTGCTCGCGCTCGCCGAAATTCAGCGCGAAGGCGAGCTGCTGCTCGTCGCTGATATCCTGGTCATGGAACACGAGCACCGCATAGTGATCGATCGCGGCCTGCAGCTGCGCGACCTCGTCGCGTGTCAGCGGATGCCGCAGGTCCACGCCGGAGACTTCGCCGACGAAATGCGGATGCAGCTGCCGGATGGCGATGGCCATGGCGTTCTCCTTGCGTGTCCTCGTCGCGGCGGATCTGTCGGTCCGCGTCGCCGCTCGAAGGCTACGCCGGCAGTCTGCGAAGTCAACGCGGGCGCCGGGCGGCGCCGCGCACGGCTGTCATGCCGGCGCGGCGGAGGTCAGGCATTGCGGGCCATCAGCCCGCCGTCGACCGGGATCACGGCGCCGGTGATGAACGAGGCGGCCGGCAGGCACAGGCTCAGGGTCATGTGCGCGACTTCCTCGGGATCGCCATAGCGGCCGAGCGCCGTGCGGCGTCTGGCGTAGATGGTCTTCTGCTCCTCGGGGATGCGCGCGGTCATCGCCGTCGTGATCGGGCCCGGGCAGATGCAGTTGACGGTGATGCCGTCGCGGCCGAGCTCGACCGCGAGCGAGCGCGTCAGTCCGGTCACGCCGGCCTTGGCGGCGGAATAGGCGCTGTGCAGCGCGGTGGCGCCGAGCGCTTCCGTGGAGGCGATGTTGACGATGCGCGGGCTTGCGGATCGGCGCAGATGCGGCAGCGCGGCGCGGATGACGCGCTGCTGCGCGGTGAGCATCACCGCAAGGCCCTTTGCCCAAGCCTCGTCATAGGCATCGTCGTCGATCGCGACGCGAACCGAGATGCCGGCATTGTTCACGACGATGTCCAACCCGCCGAAATGCGCCGCCGCGCCGGCGACGACGGCTGCGATGGCGTCGCGGTCCGTCAGATCGAGCCGCCAAGCGCGCGCCGTTCCGCCCGCGGCTGCGATGTCCACGGCGACCGCATGCGCGCCGTCCGCGTCGATATCGGTGACCGCGACGTGCGCGCCCTGGTCGGCAAAGACCCGCGCGGTGGCGCGCCCCATGCCGGATGCCGCGCCCGTGATCAGGACGGTCAGTCCCTGGACCGAACGGCTGAGCTGCTTGTGGTCCGACATATTTGCGGCTCGCGGAAAAAGATGCGTCCTATCAGCATGATCGAATTAGCATCAATGAGATCTGTCCGGTAGGCACGATTCCGGGACGAGATCATTCGAGTCCGGCACTGCAAGCGCGGTCCGAGATCATGCGGAGTCCGCCCACTCAACTTTGCCGCACTGCCCCCTATGATCCGGCCGGGTCGATCGCCACGTTCCCTGGACGCACGATGCGTCGTCACAGCGAGTTGAACGGAGCCACCATGAACCGACGAAACACATTGATGGCGTTGGTGGCGGCCGGCCTCGTGGCGATCTCGCAGGCCCATGCCGACAGCATCAATGCCGGCAGCCGCCGGCCCAGCGGCACGCCGCCCTTCGCGACCCAGACCGTCGCCGAGTTCGACACGCCCTGGGCGATCGCGTTCCTTCCCGACGGCCGCATGTTGGTGACGGAGAAGCCGGGCCGCATCTTCGTCGTCACCCAGAGCGGCCAGAAGACCGAGATCGGCAACGTGCCGGCGGTGGCCGCGCGTGGTCAGAACGGCTTGCTCGACATCGCGGTGTCGCCGAGCTTCGCGACGACGTCGCAGGTCTACATCACCTCCACGGAGCCGAGCCCCGAAGGCAGCCGCCTCGTGCTCACCCGTGCCGTCTTGTCGCTGGCCAATGATCGCGCAGCGCTGACGGATCCGACCGTGATCTGGCGCCAGACGCCGTCGGGTGGCGGCGGTCAGCCCGGCGGCATCATCGCCTTCGATCCGCAAGGCACGCATCTGTTCCTCACCGTCGGCGACCGCATGCAGCCGAACAGCGCGCAGGATCCGCGCCAGGCGCGCGGCAAGGTGTTGCGGCTCAATCTCGACGGGTCGACGCCGTCGGACAATCCGATGGCCGGGGACGAGGGCGTGCCGGCCCAGACCTGGACCACGGGCCATCGCAATCCCTACGGCCTGGCCTTTGCGGCCGACGGCCGGCTGTGGCTGCACGAGATGGGGCCGCGCGGCGGCGATGAATTCAACCTGATCGAGCCGGGCAAGAACTATGGCTGGCCGCTGGTGTCGAACGGCGACAATTACGACGGCACGCCGATTCCCCGTCATGCAACGCGGCCCGATCTCACCGCGCCGCCGCTCTATTGGGACCCGGTGATCGCGCCGGCCGGCCTTGCCTTCTACGACGGTGCGATGTTTCCGCAATGGAAGGGATCGGCGCTGATCGGGGGCTTGCGGGCGCAGGCGCTGGTGCGCGTGGCTTTCCGCGCCGATGGCCAGCCGGACGAGGTCGAGCGCTGGGACATGGGCGCGCGCATCCGCGACGTCGCCGTCGCGCCCGATGGCGCGGTCTGGATCATCGAGGACGATTCACCCGGCCGCCTCCGGCGCCTGACGCCGGCGAAATAGCGACGCATCTCGCCGCCGCCGGTGGCGCGTTGACAGCAGGCGCGCCGCTCTCCACACATGTCCGATAAACAACAACACGAGGGCAGGGAGATGAACGCGCTCGATTTCACGGGGCGGCAGGTGCTGGTGGTCGGCGGCTCCAGCGGCATCGGCAACGGCATCGCGCAGTCATTCCGCGCGCAGGGCGCCCGCGTCGCGATCTGCGGCACGCGCACCAGTGCGGCCGATTATCGCGCCGAGGATGGTTCCGATCTCGAGGGCCTGGACTATCATCAACTCGACGTCAGCAATGCCGCGGCGATCGAGGCGTTCGCGCCGGGCTTCGACCGGCTCGACGTGCTGGTGCTGGCGCAGGGCGCGGTGCTGTATCGGCGCGGCGAGTTCGCGATGGACGGCTTCCGCAAGGTGATGGAGGTCAATCTCATCAGCCTGATGGCTTGTGCGACGAAGTTTCACGGCCTGCTGCGCGAGTCCAAGGGCGCGCTGATCATCGTGTCGTCGACGGCGGCGTATCATTCGACGATGGGCAATCCCGCCTACAATGCCTCCAAGACCGGCGCGGTCGGGCTGACGCGGACTCTCGCCGAGGCCTGGGCCGGCGACGGCATCCGCGTCATCGGCATCGCGCCGGGCCTGGTCGATACCAAGATGACCAAGGTGACGACCGCCAATCCGCAGCGCCTCGAAGGCGCCCTGCAGCGCATTCCGCTGAAGCGGCTCGGCACGCCGCAGGACATGGCCGGCGCGGCGCTGTTCCTCGCCTCGCCGCTGTCGTCCTACATCATCGGCCAGACCCTCGTCGTCGATGGCGGGCTGATTTTGTAGTTGGCCGGAACCGTCGCCGCCCGAGCCGGTTAGCAGAGCGGAAAGCCCCGCAAACGCGAGACGAAGGAGAGGCGGCGATGGATACGGATCGGTTGACCGGAACGGCGAAGGATGTCGCAGGCAAGGTCGAGGGCGGCATCGGCGAGATGACCGGAGACAAGAGCACGCAGGCCTCGGGCCGCGCGCGCGAGGCCTCTGGCGTCGTGCAGAACCTGTACGGCCAGGCCAAGGACGCCGCCCGCGAGGCCGGCGATGCGGCGATGGACTACGCCAAGGATACGTTCGGCAGCAGCACCGACAGCCTGCGCGACGGCACCCAGGCGCTCAGCAAGCGCGTGCAGGACAACCCGATGGGCGCGCTGCTGGTCGCAGGCGGCATCGGCTTCCTGCTGGCGATGCTGATGCGCCCGAGCCGGCCGCAGCCGCAGCGCTGGCGCTACTGAGCCGATCGCGGCTGAGCTCTGACGGAAAGACGATCGGCCCGCATTCGCTCTCGAATGCGGGCCGATTTGTCGTGCCGATGTTTCGCACGAAAAAGAATGCGCCGAAGTGGTCAGCGCGCCGGCGCGTCGAGCACGGCGGCCGAGCGTCCCACAGCGGCCGGCGGCCGGGGCGGGGCATTCGGGTTGCGCACGGTCGGCGGCCTGACCGGCGTGGGCTGCTGCTGTTGCGGCGCGCCAAAGCCGAAGAACTCGCGCAGGCCCTGGCCGTTCTGATTGGCTTGGCCGTTCTGGCTCGGCGGCTGGCCCTGGCCGGGCGCCGTCGGCGTCGTCAGCCGCTTCGGCCGCTGCTGCGGCGGAAGCTGGCCAGGCGCCTGCGGCGCCTCCGCGGGCGAAGTCGCCGCGACCGGCGTGTCGGGCTTGGTGAGCTCCTTGGGCGGCTCCTTCGCCTGTTCGCGGCCGACCTCGCGGCGCGGCCAGACGAAATCGTCGGCGCGACCGGCCGGCGGGCTCAGCGCCTCGCCCTTGACCAGCGTACGTGCGGCCAGCGCATCGACCGATGCCGGACGCGAGCCGGGACCGCCGAGCAACTGGTCGGTACCGACCGATGAGGCCACCAGCGGCAGGATCGGGCCTGCGACCGGGCGCGGCGCCGGCTGGCCCGGCACCGCATTGGCGTCGGGCGTCGCCGGCTCGGTCGGCAGCTCCACCGGGGCGGAGCGTGTCGCCAGCAGCCGGTTGATCTCGCGCTCGGCGTAGTGGGCGAGCTTGCGGGCGCCGGGCTTGGTGAAATAGACGCCGTCATAGGAGCGCAGCTGGCGGATCTGGCCTTCGAAATCCGGGCCCTTCTGCAGGAAGCGGCCGGCCTCGTCGACGAAGCCGTCCCACACGTCGACATAGGTAACGCCGGCCTTGCCGGCGGCGTCGCGATAGAGCGAATCCAGGAACAGCATGTCGGCCGTGCCCTTGGGGCCGCGGACGGCCGGGAGGCCGACCCATAGCACCGGCACGCCCTTGCTCTTGGCGACCGCGATCAGCTCCTCGATCTTCTTGGTGTAGAGCTCGACCCAGCGCTCGTCGCGAAATTCGTAGAGTGCGCCCGGTGCGCGCGGGGTCTTCTCCGGGGCCGCGATGACAGGCGTGTCGTTGTCGGCCTCGTCCTGCGGCAGCTCGCTATCGGCAGGCTTGGCCGCCGTATCGGTCTTCTGATCGGACTTGGCATCCGGCTTGGCCTCGCCGGGCTTGCCGTCGGCGGCCTTGGGGTCGCCGGGCTTGGCCTCTCCCGGCTTGGCCTTGGCATCCTTCTTGGCCTTGTCCGCCGCAGCCTTCTTGTCGTCGGGCTTGTCGGTCTTCTCCACGGCCGGCTCGCGCATCGAGAGCCGGTCGTTGAGGCCGAGCATGATCACGATGGCGTCGGCGCGCTCGGTCGCCAGAATGCCCTTGGCGGCGGCGGTCCAGTCGGCCGGCTCGCCCTTGGGCTGGTATTTGATCAGGCCGGAATTGGTCTTGATCCTGCGGGTGACGCCCATGTCGGGCTGCTCCGAATAGGCGTCCTCCAGGCCATAGGCGAGCCAGTCGGCCATGCCGTCGCCGAGCACCAGCACGTAGCGTTCGGGGGCGGCGGCATTGTCGCGCTTCTCCGGTGCCGGCGCCTTGGAATAGTCCTGGATGACCTTCTTGGGCTGCTGCGGCTGGTAGGGAGAGAAGAAGTCGCCGCCGAACCAGCCTCCGCCGCCACCACCGCCGCGCGGCGCCGGCCGCGGCGAGGCGAAGGGATTAAAGTTGAAGAACTGCGCCGAGGCCGGACCGGTGATCCCGACCAGCATGGCTACAACGACGGCCAGCACGACCGCCGGACCGGGCTCGTTCAGCAGCTTCAGGATGGATCTCAGCTTAGACATGCACACCCGTCCGCAGCCGTCGCGGGGCGAAATCGTGACAACCCATATAATAGGACCCGAATCAGGCCGCAAACGGGCATTCACCGGATGGTGTTGATGGCCCCGGCAATTGCCCCGGAAGGTTACCGCCGGAGGGGCCCTTACGGGCGATCAGCGCGCGCGCAGCCGTTCCAGCACGTCCGTGGTGGCAAAGCCGTCCGCCGGCGCCCCGATCGAGGCCTGGAAGTTCCGCAGCGCCTCGCGGGTCTGGCCGCCGAACTGGCCGTCCGGCGTGCCGCGGTAGAATCCGCGGTCGGCCAGCAATTGCTGCAGTTCCAGCCGCTCCGCCCGTGACAGGGTGCGCTCCTCGCGCGGCCAGGCCTGCACGAAGGGCGGCGCGCCGCGCAGCCGGTCGGCGAAATGTCCGATCGCCAGCGCATAGGCCTCGGCCGGGTTGTATTTCATGATGACGCGGAAATTCTGCAGCATCAGGAAGCCCGGGCCCTGGGCGCCGGCCGGCGCCAGCAGATAGGCCTTCTCGGCGGTCGCCGGGAACGGCTGGCCGTTGGCGCGGCGCAGCCCGAGCTGCTCCCATTGGGCGAAGCTCATGGTCTTGGCGCGGTCGGCCAGCATGAAGTTGAAGCCCTGCGGCAGCACGACCTCGTAGCCCCAGCTCTGGCCGGCCTGCCAGCCGTCCTTCTTCAGGTTGTTGGCGGTCGAGGCGATCAGGTCGGCGGGATTGTCGACCACGTCGCGGCGGCCATCGCCGTCGGCGTCGACGGCGAAGCGCTTGAAGGCGGTCGGCATGAACTGGGTCGGGCCGAACGCGCCGGCCCAGGAGCCGCGCAGCTGCTCGGGCCTGAGATCGCCGCGGTTGAGGATCTCCAGCGCCGACAGGAACTCGTCCTTGAAATAGGCCTGCCGGCGGCCGATGCAGGCGAGCGTCGCGGTCGACTGCAGCACGCTGCGGTCGCCGATCTGGGTCGAGTAGTTGGATTCGATGCCCCAGATCGCCGCGATGATGTAGCGGTCGACGCCATAGGCGCGCTCGGTGGCGTCGAATTGCGGCTTGTACTTCGCCAGCACCTCGCGGCCCTTGGCCAGGCGATTGTCGTTCACCAGGATGTCGAGATAGTCCCAGATCGACTTGGTGAACTCCGGCTGGGCGTCGAGCAGGTCCATGATGCGCAGGTCGGGCGTCAGGCCCGCCGTGAAGCGCTGGAAATTGTCCTGCGTGATGTTGCGCCGTGCGGCATCTGGCCACATGCCGGCGACACAGGCGTCGAAATTGCCGGCGGCCTCGCGGATCGCCGCGGCGGTCATCAGCGGATGGCCTGAGGCGCCGTCCTCGCCGCTCCAGGGTTGCGGCCCTGAGGGAGACGGGGCCTGTGCCGGCGCGGCGGGACTGGGATTGCCCTTGCTCAGCGACCCCGTGAACAGGCTGTCGAGGAAGTTCAGCGGATTGCCGGATTGCGCGTGGGCGGAACCGGACACCGTCGCCAAGCCTGCGGCCAGCACGGCCGCCTGCGTTCCGGTCCTCAAGGCTGCCAGCATGACGTTCCGTCGCATCATCAGTCATCCATCGCAAGGAGGGCCCCAGGAGGCCCGGTCCTGCTTAACGGGAGATTAACAAGGTTAATCATTTCTCAGCAGCGAAATATGGCCTTCCGATCGCGGGTCGAAAGGGAACCACCGGACCAACATCCGCCTTTGTTCTCGGCTGCAAACGAGCTACCAACATGCGATCGATTTCGCATTCATTCGTCACAAGGTTTAATCAGGCCCCATGAAGATCCGCAAAGCCGTTTTTCCGGTCGCCGGTCTCGGTACCCGCGTCCTTCCCGCCACCAAGGCGATGCCGAAGGAGATGCTGACGATCGTCGACAAGCCGCTCATCCAATACGTCTTCGACGAGGCCAAGGAAGCCGGCATCGAGCATTTCGTGTTCGTGATCGGGCGCAACAAGACCTCCATCGAGGATCATTTCGATCGGATGTATGAACTCGACGCGACGCTCGCGGCGCGCGGCAAGAAGACCGAGATGGACATCCTGGCGCGCGACCAGCCGGAAGCCGGCGCGGTCAGCTTCACCCGCCAGCAGGCGCCGCTCGGCCTCGGCCATGCGGTGTGGTGCGCGCGCGACATCGTCGGCGACGAGCCGTTCGCCGTGGTGCTGCCGGACGAGCTGGTGCTGAACACGCCCGGCTGCCTCGCGCAGATGATCGCCGCCGCCAACAAGCTGCCGGAGAAGAGCAACGTGCTCGCGGTGCAGGAGGTGCCGGCCGACCAGACGCATCAATACGGCATCTGCGGCGTCGGCAAGCGTGACGGCAAGATCTTCGAGGTCGACGGCATGGTCGAGAAGCCGGCCAAGGGCACCGCGCCGTCGAACTTCTCGATCACCGGCCGCTACATCCTTCAGCCGGAGATCTTCAAGATCCTGGCGACGCAGGAGCGCGGCGCCGGCGGCGAGATCCAGCTCACCGACGCGATGATCGGGCTGTCGAAGACGCAGAAATTCTACGGCGTCGATTTCGACGGCGAGCGGCATGATTGCGGCTCGAAGTCCGGCTTCCTGAAGGCCAACATCGCCTTCGGCATGGCCCGCGCGGACTTGCGCGACGGCCTGCGCGCCGACATGAAGAAGTATCTCGAAGCCAAGGGCTGAGAGCTTGCGCTGCTGCTGGCGGCTCACGCCGCCAGCGACGGCGAGGGCAGCGGCTTCGGCGGCGTCATCGTCATGCAGCGGTTGCGGCCGGCGGCCTTCGCCATGTAGAGCGCCCGGTCGGCGGCGTTCAGCAGTCCGCTCCAGTCCGAATCGCGCGCGGGTGTGACGCTGGCGACGCCGATGCTGATCGAGGTGTTGCGGTCTTCGCCCGCCCACAGCGCGACCTTGATGCGGATCGTCTCCGCCACGTGCAGCGCATCCGCCTCCGCCGTTCCCGGCAGCAGCACCGAAAACTCCTCGCCGCCATAGCGCGCCGCGCAATCGCCGGCGCGTCGCACCGAATCCGAGATGCACACGGCGATGCCGACCAGCACCTGGTCGCCGGCCTGATGCCCATGGGTGTCGTTGTAGCTCTTGAAATGATCCGCATCGATCATCAACAGCGCCAGCGGTGCCTGCGCCCGCTGCGCGCGCCGCCATTCGATCTCGATCGTCTCGTCGAACTTGCGCCGGTTCTTCAGGCCGGTCAGCGGGTCGGTGGTGGCGAGCCGCTCGAGCCTGGCCTCGACCCTGGTGCGCAGCTGGATCTCGCGCGCGGCGACCTGCGTCGCCGCCAGCACGAAGACGATCAGCGCGAGCATCATCGCGCCGATCTGCGCCGCCTCGTTGCGCCACACCGCGTAGACGCTGTCCCAGGTCCGGCTCGCGACCACCACCAGGGGATCGTTGGCGCTGCGCCAGACCAGGAGTCGCGGCTGATCGTCGAGCAGGCCGGCGCTGGACGACCAGCCGCTCGGCTCGGTCAGGGCGCGGGTCACCGCCGGGGACCGCGCCAGATTGCGGCCGATCGCCTCCGCATCGAACGGCGCGGTCACGATGACGGTGCCGTCGCGGCCGAACACGGTGAGGCCGACGCCCGGCGGCAGCGACAGCCGGCTGAACAGGTCGCGGAAATAGCCGAGGCGGATCGAACCGGCGACCACCCCGGCGAAGCGGCCGTCGGCCGCGGAGATGCGACGGCTCAGCGTAATGGAGACATGGCCCTGATGCTGCGCCGGCCGGCTGAGTTGAAGGCCGGCATCGGCGCGGTCGCGATGCACATGGAAGAAGTCGGCATCGCTGCGATCCTCCGGTCTGGGATCGAGCGTGGCCGAATCGATGGTGAGGCGGCCGTTCGAATCGAACACCTGGATGACGCCGAAATTCCGCGCCGTGGAGGCGCGGTCGAACAGGATCAGATGGCGGACCGGCTTGCTGACCGCGTTGATTTCGGGCAGCAACATGTTGGCCGCGACGGCGCGCAGCGACAGATCGTACAGCTCGATGTTGCGGCTGATGTCGGCGCCGATGCCGGCGGCGAGATTTTCCAGCGATTGGCGGGCGCGGACTTCCTCGCCGCGGCGCAGGTCGATCATGACGCTGGCGCAGATGGCCGAGAAGCCGATGATGGTGGAGATGGAGCAGGTGACGAGCGTGCGTGCCGAGAGACGCCAAGGCGGCTTTGCCTGGCCTGTTCGGCGTGTCCAGCGCATCGGCTCGTCCCGTCCCCGTGGGTTTCCGTCCGTAGACCAACGGATACCTCCGAGTAACGTATGTTAGGTTAACGAGCGGTTGCGTGCGTTCGACCTGTCGTCAAGGCAGGTCCACATCCGCTTGCAGATTGGAGTCGAACCTTGCCCGACTATGATGCCCTGAGCGACTACCTCAAGCGGCAGACCCGTCCCGAGCTGGTGCTCAGCCTCGACGAGATCGAGGAGCTGATTGGCGACAGCTTGCCGCGGGCCGCGCAGCGGGCGTCGTGGTGGGACAGCCTGCGGAGCCCGCAGGAGAAGATGCCGCAGCGCGAGGCCTGTCTGGCGGCGGGCTATGTCGCGACACGGCTGCCCGACGGCAAGGGCGTCCGCTTCCGCAAGCTCAAGCCCCCGCGCTGAGTCAGCAACTGGCCCGGATCGTGCCTTCGGCCCGATGCAGATGGGACCATGGCGCGCACGGCCTTGAAGGCAAGCCGGCAGCCCGCTCAAATGACCGCCGACAATCTGGAGAGAGAACAGTCATGAACGAACACGACCTGCGCCACGAGATCGCTGCCGTGAAAGAGGGGCGGTTGTCGCGCCGGGATTTCGTGCAGCGGATGCTCGCCGCCGGACTGACGGCGCCGCTGGCCGGCATGATGCTGGCGCATTCCGGCGTCGCGATGGCCGCGCAGGCCTTCCCCTACAAGCCGACCAAGGCCGGCGGCGGCGGGCCGCTGCGCATCCTGTTCTGGCAGGCGCCGACCCTGCTCAATCCGCACTTCGCGATCGGCGCCAAGGACCAGGAGGCCGCGCGCGCCTTCTACGAGCCGCTGGCGGGATGGGATGCCGACGGCAATCTCGTGCCGGTGCTGGCGACCGAGATTCCGAGCGTGGCCAACGGCACCGTCGCGCCCGACGGCACCTGGGTGATCTGGAAGCTCAAGCCGAACGTGAAGTGGCATGACGGCCAGCCCTTCACTGCCGACGACGTCATCTTCAACTGGCAATACGCCAGCAATCCGGAGACGTCGGCGGTCACGATCGGCGACTACAAGGACATCAAGACGATCGAGAAGGTCGACGAGCACACCGTCCGTCTCGTGTTCAGCCAGACCACGCCGCTATGGTTCACGCCGTTCGTCGGCGGCCGCGGCGCGATCATTCCGAAGCATCTGTTCGCCGACTACATCGGGCCGAAGTCGCGCGAGGCGCCGAACAACCTCAAGCCGGTCGGCACCGGCGCCTATCTGTTCGTCGACTTCAAGCCGGGCGACATGCTGACCGGCAAGCTCAACCCCGACTATCACGTGCCCAACCGGCCGTATTTCGACACGCTGGAGATCAAGGGCGGCGGCGACGCGGTGTCGGCGGCGCGCGCGGTGCTGCAGACCGGCGAGTTCGACTATGCATGGAATCTTCAGGTCGAGGACGAGATCCTCGTCAAGCTGGAGACCGGCGGCCAGGGCGTGGCCGAGATCGTGCCAACCGGCAATCTCGAATTCATCCTGCTCAACGCCACCGACCCCAATGTCGAGGTCGACGGCGAGCGTTCGAGCGTCAAGACCAGGCATCCGCTGTTCTCGGACCCCGCGGTCCGCGAGGCCATCAATCTGCTGATCGACCGCGCCTCGATCCAGAAGTTCATCTACGGCCGCGGCGGCATCGCGACCGCCAATGCGGTCAACAATCCCGAGCGCTACCGCTCGCCCAACACGCGCTTCGAGTTCTCGATCGACAAGGCCAACCAGGTCCTCGAGGAGGCCGGCTGGAAGAAGGGCGCGAGCGGCATCCGCGAGAAGGACGGCAAACAGCTGAAGCTGGTGTTCCAGACCTCGATCAACGGGCCGCGCCAGAAGAACCAGGCGATCATCAAGCAGGCCTGCCAGAAAGCCGGCATCGAGCTCGAGCTGAAATCGGTCGTCGGCTCGGTGTTCTTCTCCAGCGACGTCGCCAATCCCGACACCTATGCGCACTTCTACTGCGACATGGAAATGTACCTGATGACGATGGCCTCGCCCGAGCCGCAGGCCTTCATGACCCAGTACGTGTCATGGGAGGCCGCGAGCAAGGCCAACAAGTGGCAGGGGCGTAACATCTCGCGCTGGCAGAACAAGGAGTACGACGATCTCTACAACGCGCTGACGGTCGAACTGGACCCGGTGAAGCGCGCGGCGCTGTACATCAAGCTCAACGACCTCGTCTGCGCCGGACGTCACGTGCTGCCGGAGCTCAACCGGCCGCGTGTCAGCGGCATCCGCAAGGGTCTGCAGACGCACTCGTCGGGCTGGGACAACGATCTCTGGCAGCTGCCGAACTGGTACCGCGAGAGCTGAGCGCATTCGCCGATCATTCCGTATCCGGGCACCCCGGCGGCGGCCGTCGCCTCGCCGGTGTGAGTTCCATTTTCCGGACTCCCCATCGACGTCTTCTGCTGCATCTGCGAGGTGCGACAATGGTTCCGTTTCATATTGTGAAATTGGCCCGGATTCTGCTTTGACAGTCGCTTCGAAGGCTGATCCAATTTTGTGCAGCTCCGTGAAGATGCTTGGCGGAGCGCTTTTTTTGGCATTCAGCACCACACTGGAGTCGATGAATGAACGAGCGTGACCTCCGTAACCAGATCGCTGATGTCAAAGCGGGACGCCTGTCACGGCGCGATTTTGTGCAGCGGATGATTGCCGTGGGGCTGAGCGCGCCGATGGCCGGTGCGATGCTCGCCCATTCCGGCGTCGCCTTCGCGGCGGAAGCGATGGAGTACAAGCCGACCAAGGCGGGTGGCGGTGGTCCGCTCAAGCTCCTGTTCTGGCAGGCGCCGACCCTGCTCAATCCGCACTTCGCCAACGGCACCAAGGACCAGGAAGCCTGCCGGCTGTTCTACGAGCCGCTCGCCGGCTGGGACGCCGACGGCAATCTGGTGCCGATCCTCGCCGCGGAGATTCCGAGCAAGGAGAACGGACTGCTCGCCGCCGACGGCCTCTCCGTCACCTGGAAGCTGAAGCAGGGCGTGAAGTGGCATGACGGCAAGCCGTTCACCGCCGACGACGTCATCTTCAATTGGGAGTACTCGGTCAATCCGGATACCGCCGCGGTCTCGGTCGGCAGCTATCGCGGCATCAAGTCGATCGACAAGATCGACGATTTCACCGTGAAGCTGAACTTCAAGGCGCCGACGCCGTTCTGGGCCGACGCCTTCGTCGCTGCCTATGGTCTCGTCATTCCGAAGCATCTGTTCGCCGACTACATCGGCGGCAAGTCGCGCGAGGCGCCGGCGAATCTCAAGCCGGTCGGCACCGGTCCCTACGTCTACGTCGACTTCAAGCCGGGCGATTCGATCTCCGCCAAGCGCAACCCCGACTACCATCAGGCGAACCGGCCCTATTTCGACTCTGTCGAGGTCAAGGGCGGCGGCGACGCCGTGTCGGCGGCGCGCGCGGTGCTGCAGACCGGCGAATACGACTACGCCTACAATCTGCAGGTCGAGGACGAGATCCTGACCAAGCTGGAGGCCGGCGGCCAGGGCAAGGCCGCGCTGACCGTGACCGGCCACATCGAGTACATCGCGCTCAACGTCACCGATCCCTGGACCGAGGTCAATGGCGAGCGTGCCAGCGTCAAGACCAAGCATCCGTTCTTCACCGATCCAGCGGTACGCAAGGCGATCAATCTCCTGATCGACCGCGCCTCGGTGCAGAAGTTCATCTACGGCCGCGCCGGCATGGCGACGGCGAACTTCCTCAACAACCCCGAGCGCTTCCGCTCGCCCAACAACAAGTTCGAGTTCTCGATCGACAAGGCCAACCAGATCCTGGAAGAGGCCGGCTGGAAGAAGAATTCGTCCGGGATCCGCGAGAAGGACGGCAAGCCGATCAAGCTGGTGTTCCAGACCTCGATCAACGCGCCGCGCCAGAAGAACCAGGCGATCATCAAGCAGGCGTTCCAGAAGGCCGGCATCGAGGTCGAGCTGAAGTCGGTCGTCGCGTCGGTGTTCTTTTCCTCAGACCCGGCGAACCCCGACACCTATCCGCACTTCTATTGCGACATGGAGATGTACCAGACCACCATGCCGCAGGCCGACCCGCAGTTCTTCATGAACCAGTTCGTGTCCTGGGAGATTGCCAGCAAGG
>NZ_CAFJ01000719.1 GCF_000239795.1 Bradyrhizobium sp. STM 3809
GAAGCGCCGAAGAAGGCGGCGCGCGGCAAGGCCAATGCCGACGGCGAGGTGCAGGAGAGCGACAAGGTCGCCAACCAGTCGATCCGCGTCAACGTCGATACGCTCGAACACCTGATGACGATGGTCTCCGAGCTCGTGCTGACGCGCAACCAGCTGCTCGAGATCGCCCGCCGCAACGAGGACACCGAGTTCAAGGTGCCGCTGCAGCGGCTCTCCAACGTCACCGCCGAGCTGCAGGAGGGCGTCATGAAGACGCGCATGCAGCCGATCGGCAATGCCTGGCAGAAGCTGCCGCGCATCGTCCGCGACCTCGCGACCGAACTCGGCAAGCAGATCGAGCTCGAGATGCACGGCGCCGACACCGAGCTCGACCGCCAGGTGCTCGACCTGATCAAGGACCCGCTCACCCACATGGTGCGCAACTCCGCCGATCATGGCCTCGAGACGATGGCCGAGCGCGCCGCGAGCGGCAAGGCCGAGCAGGGCACCATCCGCCTCTCCGCCTATCATGAAGGCGGCCACATCATCATCTGCATCGCCGACAACGGCCGCGGCCTCAACACCGAGCGCATCAAGGCTAAGGCCCTGGCGAACGGTCTCGTCACCGAGGCCGAGCTCGAGAAGATGACGGAAGCGCAGATCCACAAGTTCATCTTCGAGCCGGGCTTCTCGACGGCGGCCGCCGTCACCTCGGTGTCCGGCCGCGGCGTCGGCATGGACGTGGTGCGCACCAATATCGACCAGATCGGTGGCACCATCGACATCAAGTCGGTCGCCGGCGAGGGCACCTCGGTCACCATCAAGATTCCGCTGACGCTCGCGATCGTCTCGGCGCTGATCGTCGAGGCCGGCGGCGACCGCTTCGCGATCCCGCAGCTGTCGGTGGTCGAACTGGTGCGCGCGCGTGCCAACTCCGAGCACCGCATCGAGCGCATCAAGGACACCGCGGTCTTGCGCCTGCGCAACAAGCTGCTGCCGCTGATGCACCTGAAGAAGCTCCTGAAGATCGACGACGGCTCGTCGACCGATCCGGAGAACGGTTCATCGTGGTGACGCAGGTCGGCAACCAGACCTTCGGCATCGTGGTGGACTGCGTGTTCCACACCGAGGAAATCGTGGTCAAGCCGATGTCGACCAAGCTGCGTCACATCGACATGTTCTCGGGCAACACCATCCTGGGCGACGGCGCCGTCATCATGATCATCGACCCGAACGGCATCGCCAAGGCGCTCGGCGCCGCCGGCTCGGCCTCGCAGGCGGTGGCCGACGAGCATGCCTCGCATCACATCATCGGCGGCGAGCAGCTCACCTCGCTCCTGGTGTTCCGCGCCGGCACGGCGCAGCCCAAGGCGGTGCCGCTGGCGCTGGTCACGCGCCTGGAGGAGATCGCGGCCGACAAGATCGAAATCTCCAACGGCCGCTACATGGTGCAGTACCGCGACCAGCTGATGCCGCTGGTGCAGATGGAAGGCGTGTCGGTGCAGACCACCGGATCGCAGCCGATCCTGGTGTTCGCCGACGAAACCCGCGCGATGGGGCTCGTGGTCGACGAGATCATCGACATCGTCGAGGAGCGGCTCAACATCCAGGTGTCCGGCGCCAAGGACGGCATCCTCGGCTCGGCCGTGATCAAGGGCCAGGCCACCGAGGTGATCGACGTCGGCCACTTCCTGCCGATGGCGTTCGCCGACTGGTTCATCCGCAAGGAGATGGCGACGGAGGCACAGACGCAGTCGGTGCTGCTGGTCGACGACTCCCCGTTCTTCCGCAACATGCTGGCGCCGGTNTTGAAGTCGGCCGGCTACAAGGTGCGCACGGCGGCCTCCGCGCTCGAAGGCCTCGCGACGCTGCGCTCCGGGCACACGTTCGACATCGTGGTCACCGACATCGAGATGCCGGAGATGAACGGCTTCGAGTTCGCCGAGACCATCCGCGCCGACCAGAACCTGCATCACCTGCCGGTGATCGCGGTGTCCTCGCTGGTGTCGCCGGCGGCGATCGAGCGCGGCCG
>NZ_CAFJ01000718.1 GCF_000239795.1 Bradyrhizobium sp. STM 3809
GATCGCGAGGGACGGACCAAGCGGACAACTCGGGCGTCATCGGCCGCGAGAACGTGATGCCATCCTCATCTCTGATCGACCCGTCTCGCCGCCAAAACCACCGCCGTTGTCCCGGACAAGCATCGACGCGCGTCAGCGCGGCGATGCGCCGATCCGGGATCCATACGCCGCAGCAGTCGTGAAGGGCACAAAAGCCAATGACCAGGCCGCCTCAAACCGCTTCCAGGGGTGTGGGTCGCGGCTCAAGGCCGGGACGACCGCGAGGTTCGGAGCGGCCGTAGGGTGGGCAAAGCAGACGCCCGCAGGGCGGCGGCGTGCCCACCGCTTTTCAGCGAGCGCGTGCGCGGATGGTGGGCACGGCGCGGGAGAGAGCAAGTCGCAACTGATAGATCCCGGCGCGCCTTTGCCCACCCTACGGGCTGGCGCGCGACGATCGAGGGGCGCCGTAGGGTGGGCAAAGCGGACGCCCGCAGGGCGGCTGCGTGCCCACCGTCTTTCAGCGAGCGCGGAGTGCGAATGGTGGGCACGGCGCGGGAGAGAACATGCCACACCCGATAGATACCGGCGCGCCTTTGCCCACCCTACGGGGCGGCGCGCGACGACATACGCGCCCGCCTCAATATCCCAGCGCGCAGCCGTCCTTGCGCGGGTCCGAGCCGCCGGTGAGCGTGCCCTTGTCCCAGTCGATCCAGATTGCCTGGCCGCCGCCGAGCGGCGACACCACCTTGGTGGTCTTGTGGCCGATCCGCTGCAGCCCCTCGACGACCTCGGCCGGTACGCCATCCTCGAGCTGATAGACGCCCTCGTAATGCAGGCCGCGCGGCATATCGATCGCCTCCTGCACGTCGCAGCCATAGTCGAGGATGTTGGTCAGCACGTGGGTCTGGCCGACCGGCTGATACTGGCCGCCCATCACGCCGAACGACATCTGCGCTCGGCCGGCCTTGGTGGCCAGCGCGGGGATGATGGTGTGCAGCGGACGCTTGCCCGGGCCGATGCAGTTCGGATGGCCCGGCTGGATGCGGAAGCCGCCGGCGCGGTTCTGCAGCAGCACGCCGGTCTCGTTGGAGACGATGGCCGAGCCGAAGGAATGCGCGATCGAGTTGATGAAGGAGCAGACGTTGCGGTCGCGGTCGACCACCGTGATGTACACCGTCTCCGGGTTCATCGGCGGCGCGACGTTCGGCAGGTCCAGCAGCTTGTCGAGGCTGATCTGCGAAATGTACTCGTCGGCGAACTCCTTGGCGAGGATGCTCGCGACCTCGGTGGTCATGTGCTGGGGATCGCCGATGTGCTGCTCGCGCATCATGTAGGCGATACGCGCGGCTTCGGCCTCGAGGTGGAAGCGCTCGACGCTGAGCGGATCGATCCGCGTCAGGTCGAAGCGCGACAGGATGTTGAGCATCACCAGCATGGTGATGCCCGGGCCGTTCGGCGGGCACTGCCAGACGTCGTAATCCTTGTAGGCGGTACCGATCGGCGAGGTCACCTCGGTCTGATGATTGGCGAAATCCTCCAGCGTGTGCAGGCCGCCAATGCCGCGCAGCGTCTGCACCATGTCCTCGGCGACGGCGCCGGTGTAGAAGCCCTTCGGCCCCTCCTTGGCGATGACGCGCAGGGTCTGCGCGAGTTCCGGCTGGCGGATCACGTCGCCGGCGACGGCCGCCTTGCCGCGCGGCAGGAAGTAGCGCGCGGTGTTGGTGCCGTTCTTGAGCTTCTCGAACTGGTTGTTCCAGTCGAAGGCGACGCGCGGCGCCACCACATAGCCGTCCTCGGCGGCGCGGATGGCCGGCTGCAGCAGCCGGTCGAGGCCGAGCCGGCCGTGGTCACGCAGGATGCGGTCCCAGGCGTCGACCGACCCCGGCACCGACACGGCATGCGCGGAGGTCAGCGGCACCGAGTGGATCTTGCGCTCGAGGTACCAGTCCACGGTGGCCGCGGCGGGCGCCCGGCCCGAGCCGTTATAGGCCATGATCCGGCCCTCGCCCTTCGGCTGCACCAGCGCGAAGCAGTCACCGCCGATGCCGGTCGATTGCGGCTCGATCACCCCGAGCAGCGCGCAGGCCGCCACCGCCGCGTCGGCCGCCGTGCCGCCGGCGCGCAGCACCTCGATCCCGGCGAGAGCTGCCTGCGGGTGCGAGGTGGCAATCATTCCGTTCTGGGCGTGGACCGTGGACCTGCCGGGGAAATGGAAGCTTCTCATCGTGGCTCGCTGCGTGACCGTGTGGTGGCTGGAATGCCAGTGCTGGCCGGCTACATCGCACATTCCTTCCGGGCGGGGCAATGGCCAGGGATACCAGCTTTTCTATGGTCAGGTCTGCTGGTAAACGGCCGCATGCCCCTGACCGTCGCCGCCTTCTATCAGTTCGTAGCACTGCCGGACTTTCGCGACCTGCGCGCGCCGCTGCAGGACTTCTGTGCGACGTGCGGTATCAAGGGCAGCATTCTGCTCGCGGAAGAAGGCATCAACGGCACGGTCGCCGGCACGGACGCGGCGATCGCGGCCCTGGTCCAGGAGTTTCGACGAGGAGCGTCGTTCGCCGGCCGGCTCGACAATCTGGAGCTGAAATTCTCCCAGGCTGCAGCAATGCCGTTCCAGCGGCTGAAGGTCCGGCTGAAGCGGGAGATCGTGACGCTCGGGGATCCCCTGGCCGACCCGACGCGGCAGGTCGGGACGTATGTCGGTCCCGCGGATTGGAACGCGCTGATCGCCGCACCGGATACGCTGGTGCTCGATACGCGCAATGCGTTCGAAGTGGCGATGGGCACCTTCGAAGGCGCCGTCGATCCCGGCCTGCGCAGCTTCGGCGAGTTCAAGGATTTCGCCTCTCGCGCGCTCGATCCGGCCAGGCACAAGCGGATCGCGATGTTCTGCACCGGCGGCATCCGCTGCGAGAAGGCGAGCGCGCTTCTGCTGGCGCGCGGGTTTTCCGAGGTCTACCACCTCAAGGGCGGCATCCTGAAATATCTCGAGGACATCCCGGAGGCCGAGAGCCGCTGGCGCGGCGGCTGCTTCGTCTTCGATGAGCGGGTCGCGCTCGGCCACGGGCTGCGCCAGCACGCCGCCGCAGCCGGCCAGGGCCAAGCGGAGGGCGCAGGCGATGAGCAACTCTGAGCAATCGGATCAGGAGCTGACCGAGCGGATCGACCGGCTCGAGATGCGGCTGACCTTCCAGGACGACACGATCGAGACGCTGAACCAGACCATCACCGCGCAATGGCGCGAGATCGACGCCCTGAAGCGGCAGATCGCGCTGCTGGTCGAGCGGCTCGAGGATGCCCAGAGCAATGCCGAGGGGCCGCGCAATGAGCCGCCGCCGCACTACTGAGCCTGCGGCGATCTCAGGCCGGAATGGTCGCCGGCGCCTTGCTCGACGGCAGCTCGACCACCTCGCCCGCCATCACCATGCGGTCGCGGCCGCCATCCTTGGCCAGATAGAGCGCGTGGTCGGCGGCTTCGATCAGCGAGGCCGGGCCGGCGGAGCGTTCCAGACCCGGACGGCAGACGGCGCCGCCGATGCTGGCCGTCACGATGCCGGCCGGGTTTTGCGCATGGACGAGACCGGCGGCATGCAGTGCCCGCCGGATGCGCTCGCCGAGCCGGACACATCCCTCGGCGTCGGTGTTGGGCAGCAGGATGGCGAACTCCTCACCGCCGTAGCGGGCGACCAGGTCCGAGCTGCGTTGCGCCTCGTCGGCGAGGACGCTGGCGACCGTGTGGAGGCATTCGTCGCCGGCCGGATGGCCATAGGTGTCGTTGAAGGCCTTGAAGTGGTCGATGTCGATCATCAGGAGGCCCAGCGAGGTCTTTTCGCGATAGGCTCTGCCCCACTCCTCCAGCAGCCGCTCGTCGAAGCGGCGGCGGTTGGCCAGCCCGGTGAGGCTGTCCTCGATGGCCAGCGTCTCGAGCCGGCCCTGCAAGGCCTTCTGCTGCGTCACGTCGCGCGTGACCGCCACGAAGCCGTCGAGCTCGCCATCCGGCCGGCGGGTGGCGCGGACCGTGGCCTCGACCCAGATCTCGGACTTGTCGCGCCGCCGCATCCGGTAGGTCACACGCGCCTCGTCCGCGATGCCTCGCCTGAGCTGATCGAGAATCTCCTGCAGCTGCGGCCGGTCGAGCGGGTGCACACCGGAGACGGCGCGCTTGCCGAGCAGCTGCGAGGGATGCCAGCCGAGCACGCGCGAGGTCGAGGGCGAGACATAGCCGATGCATTCGTCGAGCTCGATGCGCGTCACGATGTCGCTCGAGCCTTCGGCGAGCAGTCGGAAGTTCTCCTCCTTGGCGGCGAGCGCCGCGGCCAGCTGCTGGCGCTCCAGGAGCTGCCTGACGAGGAAGATGCCGATCGCGACCACCAGCGCGAGCAGGCTGAGCAGGACGGTGAACCGCACGGTGGCATCGCGCAGCCACCTGGCAAGCACCTCTGCTTCCGTCCGCGTGGCCAGAACGAGGAACGGGTAGCGCTGCGCGTGCTGATAGAACGCGATGCGATCCGATTCCTCGCCGGCGCGGCGGAAGCGCATCGTGCCGGATCTCGGGTGATAGGGGATGGCTTCGAGGACCGGCCGGCCAAGCCGGCTGGGATCCGGCTCGGCATTGTCCGCGAGCACCAGTCCCTCGCGGCTCATCAGACTAATCGTGCCCTCAGGGCCGACGTCGAACTGCCGGTAGAACTCGGCGAAATAGGCGACGTCGATGGTCGCGAGCACCACGCCGCCGAAACTGCCGTCGGCGTGGTTCCAGCGTCGCGAGAGCGTGATCACCCACTGCCCGCCCGACTTGCTCTGCACCGGCCGGCCGATCAGCAGCGAGCGGTCCGCCGACGTCCGGTGATGGGTGAAGTAGTCGCGGTCGGCATTGTTGTAGTTGGCGAGCGTGACATCCTCGGTCGTCGCGAGCCAATCGCCGTTGGCGCCATAGGCGAAGATGCCGCGGATGCGGCCGAGCGTCGCCTTTCGCGCTTTCAGGATCGTCTGCAAGCGCTCGATCGCACCCGGCTTGCCGTCGTCGGTCTCAAGCGCAGTGACGACGCCGCGCAGCAAGGAATCCGCAAGCTCGAACGTGTCCTCGACGTGCTGAGTCAGCGATCTCGCGAGATTCCCGAGGTCGACCTCGGCGCCGTGCAGCTTGGCATTGCGGGATGTCCACTCGCTCCATCCACTGAAAGCGAGGATCGCACTGCAGACGAGCGCAAGGACACCAGCCGCCCACAGCGGCAGGCGGCTCGGGCCGACTTTGGTCGCTCCAACGTCCATTCAGCGGGACTCTCCGGATCACGGGAGAATCTCACCGAAACCTTAGCTATCTCTGAAATGTTCCATGTCGGAAACCTCCGCGATCCGTCCGTAAGATTACGGGTGCGGCGGTATAACTACGCACTTGAAAGGCCAACCGGCGCTCGCCCGCTTGCGATTGGCTCAGCGGGCGAACACCGACCTGACCTTCTCCCACAACGACGAGGTCCGCTGCGCCTGTGTGTCACGGTCAGCCGCTTTCACCCGCGTCGTCGAGGGCTGCTGCAGGCTCACCGGATCGGATGCGGGAAACGTGTCCATCAGTCCCTTGTCGAGCTGGGTTGCAGCCTCGCGATCGAGACGAACAGCTTCGCGCGGATCGACCGCATGCTTGTCGGGCGGCGCGGGATTGAATTTCTCAGCCATGATCGACCTCCCTGTACAGCGACAACGCAGCGGAGAAAGGCCCGTTCCCCGGCGCACCAGCCGCGCGGCCACCGACGGGCGCACATCTGCCCGCGATCCCGAACCGATATGCGCTTGGCCGGAACCGTCGGGCCATGTATCACGGACGGTAAACTGTTCCCTCGGGGTTGCGGAGCGCCAGCGTGAGTCAGACTGCCGTGAACAAGCCTTTCATCGACGTGCTCGCCGGTCAGCGCCAAAGCGTGCCTCCGATCTGGATGATGCGACAGGCCGGCCGCTACCTGCCGGAATATCGCGAGGTGCGCGCCAAGGCCGGCGGCTTCCTCGATCTCTGCTTCAATCCGGAGCTCGCGGCCGAGGTGACGCTGCAGCCGATCCGGCGCTTCGGCTTCGATGCCGCGATCATCTTTTCCGACATTCTGGTGATCCCGCATGCGCTCGGCCGCAGCGTCCGCTTCGAGGTCGGCGAAGGTCCGCGGCTCGATCCGCTCGATACGCCGGAGAAGATCGCGACGCTGTCCGGACAGGCCGACCTCTCCAAGCTCGAAGCCGTGTTCGAGGCGTTGCGGCGTGTCCGCAGCGCGCTGCCGCAGAGCACGGCGCTGATCGGCTTTTGCGGTGCACCATGGACGGTCGCGACCTACATGGTCGCCGGCCAGGGCACGCCCGACCAGGCGCCGGCCCGGCTGCTCGCCTATCGCCACCCGGATGCATTCCAAAAGATCATCGACGCGCTGGTCGACAGCTCCATCGCCTATCTGCTGAAGCAGCTCGACGCCGGCGCCGACGCGCTGCAGATCTTCGACACGTGGGCCGGCGTGCTGTCGCCGCGCGAATTCGCCCGCTGGTCGGTAGCGCCGACGCGGCGCATCGTCGCGGGCGTGCGCAAGGTCAGGCCCGATGCCAAGATCATCGGTTTTCCGCGCGGCGCCGGCGCGCTGCTGCCCGGCTACGTCGCCGAGACCGGCGTCGACGGCGTGAGCATCGACTGGACCGCGGAGCCCGGCCTGGTGCGCGAGCGGGTGCAGAGCAAGGTCGCCGTCCAGGGCAATCTCGATCCGCTGGCGCTGATCACCGGCGGCGCGGCGCTCGACCAGGCGGTCGACGACGTGCTGGCGAGCTATGCAGGCGGCCGGCACATCTTCAATCTCGGCCACGGCATCACGCCGGAAACCCCGATCGCCCATGTCGAACAGATGCTGGCGCGGGTGCGCGCCTACAAGGGTTGACGACCTAGCGCGGCCGGCTGCGCTCGATCAGCGCGGCCGCGCCGCTGGCCAGCAATTCGAGCCCGACCGCCCGGCCGAGTTCGCGCGGACGATCGACGGGGCCGGTCCGCTGGGCCTCGATGAAGCGGCCGCCATCCTCGTCGAGCACCGAGGCGGTCAGCGTCAACTGCGCGCCGTCGATGGTCGAGAAACCTGCGATCGGCGAGTTGCAGTGGCCGTTGAGCACCCACAGCACCTCGCGCTCGGCATCCGCGCAGGTCCGCGCATCAGCGTCGTCGATGGTCGCCAGAATGCGCCGCGTCTCGAAGTCGGCCGCGGGGCATTCGACCGCGACGATGCCCTGCCCGGCCGCCGGCAGCATGTCGGCAACCGGAAATTCATAGGAGGCGCGCTCGGCCAGCCCGACCCGCTCCAGCCCGGACCGCGCCATGATCAGCGCATCCGCCGGCCCCACCGCGCCGCCGCCCGGCAGCCGCTGCAGTTCGCCATTGTCGAGCTTGCGGATGCGGGTATCGGCGGCGCCGCGGAAATGGATCAGCTCGGCATTCGGAAACAGCCGCCGCGCATAGGCCGCCCGGCGCACCGCATTGGTGCCGATCTTGAAGCCGCGGCCGCCATCCTTGCGAAAGTCCTCCAGCGCCAGTCCCTTGCGCAGCACCAGCACATCACCCGGCGGATCGCGCGACAGCAGCGCCGCAATCACCAGACCCGGTGTCTCCTCATTGCCGGGCATGTCCTTGAGCGAATGCATCGCCGCATGCAGCTTGCCGTCCAGCATCGCCCGGCGGATCTCGGCTACGAACGCGCCGCCCTTGCCGCCATGGGTGAGCAGCTTGCTGGTCTGGTCGGAATCGCCCGTCGTCTCGAACTTGACGATCTCGATATCGAGCGACGGGATCGCCGCCTGCAGCCGGCGCGCGATCTCCTCGGTCTGGGCCAGGGCCATCGTGCTCTTGCGGGTGCCGATCCGGAAACGTGTCACGAACTCATTCCTGCGTCAGCGCGCGTCCTGCAAGATCATGTCGGAGGCCTTCTCCGCGATCATGATGACCGGCGCATTGGTGTTGCCCGAAACCAGGTCCGGCATGATCGAGGCGTCGACGACGCGCAGACCGTCGATGCCGCGCACGCGCAGGCGCTGATCGACCACGGCCAGCGCATCGGTCCCCATCCGGCAGGTCGAGGTCGGATGGTAGATCGTGCTGCCGGTCTGCCGGCAATAGGCCAGGATGTCGTCGTCGCTCACGATCTTGGACCCCGGATAGGCTTCATCCGACACATACGGCTTCAGCGCGGGGGCCGCCAGGATTTTCCGCAGGATCCGCAGGCCGTCGATGTTTGCACGCCGGTCCGTTTCGCTCGCCAGATAGTTGATCCGGATCTCGGGCGGGGTTGCCGGGTCGGCGTTTCGGATCCGCAGCGAGCCGCGGCTCTCCGGCCTGAGCTGGCACACCGAGGCGGTGAAGCCCGAGAAGGTGTGCAGCTTCTCGCCCATCCTGTCGGTCGAGAACGGGATGAAATGGATCTGGATATCCGGGCTGGCGAGTCGCGGATCGGTCTTGAAGAAGGCGCCCGCCGTCCCTGCCGCGATCGTCAGCGGCCCCTTGCGGAACGCCGCATAGCGCGCACCCGCCAGC
>NZ_CAFJ01000717.1 GCF_000239795.1 Bradyrhizobium sp. STM 3809
CCTCGCGCCGTTGTTGGGCACGCCGCCCACTCGAAACTCCGTCATTGCGAGGAGCGAAGTGACGAAGCAATCCAGGGCTTCGCGCGCAGCCCTGGATTGCTTCGCTGCGCTCGCAATGACGCCGGTGATGCAGTGTGCGCCCGCCACAAAAACCGTCGTCATCCCGGCGAACGCCGGGATCCATAACCACAGGGAGTGGCTTGGGGCAGGCTCGTCGTTAGACGTTGCCAAGCCACGTCGGCCGCAGAGTATGGGTCCCGGCGTTCGCCGGGACGACGATGGGGCTTGACCGGATTCACATTTCAAACAGCTCAAAGGACGCGCGACCGTCACCTCGCGGCGCATGGCGCCCGAGTGCTGCGAGACACGTCACCCTCATCAAGGACAGAGGGCGCAGGGAAGACCGGGTGCTGGCCGCAACCCATGGCCCCCGTGCGTGAGAAAATGCACGGGGCAGGAACCACAGGTCCGACCGGTGCATTCCGGCCTTCCCTGCGCGATGGTTGGAACGGTGTCCTTCGTGCTCTCCCTGGGGATCGGCGTTCTTGCCCCCATCGCCTGCGCGTGCCGTCAAGCAAC
>NZ_CAFJ01000716.1 GCF_000239795.1 Bradyrhizobium sp. STM 3809
CGTGCCGCTGCCTGACACGTTGAACGTTCCGGTCCCCTGCTCGCCAATGATCAACTGATAGCCTGGACCCGTCTGATTGAATTGACCGCCGCTGAGATTGTAGACGCCGCTGCTGCCGACCTGGCGCCCGACGACCGCCCACCATCCGGCGTTCAGCGTACCACCGCTCTGGTTCAGCGTTCCTGTACCGAAGGCGCCGACGTTGAAGATGCCGTTCGCCACCGTGACCGTTCCGCCCGACAGATTGTAGGTGCCGGTGCCGCCGGCCGCCGCGCCGATCGACAGGCTGGGATCGTTGAACGAGGTCGTCGTCAAAGTCCCTGCCGACTGGTTGACCGTACCGATCGCACCATTGGCATTGCCGACATAGATGTTGTTGGCGGTCAGGCTGGCGCCGATCTGCGCCAGGCTCGCCTTGTCCGACGACGCAGCGCCGACCACGAGATCACCGCCGAGCGTGGTCGATCCGGAGTTCACCGCCAGCGTCGCGCCGGACGCGCCGCCGCCGACCAGGATGGATCCCATCGCCGAGGCGCCGGACGGACTCAGCGCGAGCGTGCCGGCACCGATGGTCGTCGTGCCCGTCAGCGCGTTGGCTCCGGAGAATGTCAGCGTCGACGTCGTCGACGTATCCTTGGTCACGCCACCTGCCCCGGAGACGATGCCCGAAAAGGTCTGTGCCGCCGAGGATGAGTATTTCAGCGTCGCGCCCGACGCGATCGAGATGTTGCCGCCATAGGTGCCCGCGCCAAGCGCGCCGCTGCCGCCGATCTGCAATGTTCCCGCGCTGACGGTCGTGTTGCCGGTGTAGGTGCTCGTGCCGGACAGCGTGATGGTGCCGGTGCCGGCCTTCGTGATGCTCGCGCGGCCCCAGCGATTGGCAAC
>NZ_CAFJ01000715.1 GCF_000239795.1 Bradyrhizobium sp. STM 3809
ACGCTGGATCAGGGATCAGTTCCTCTTCTGTAGGGAAGGTGTTTCCGAGGCCGGAGAACGGGTACGCCGGATTATCCTCCACGACAGAGCAGATGGCTCGGTAATCTGACGGCGCCGTTTCTTGCCTTACGGCCTGTATCTGCTTCCAAAAGCTAGGTGGTCGTTTCGACCTGAAGCCTTGTTCGTGGCGTAGGTTGAAAAACGGACGCAAGCTGTTTTTGGCGCGGCTCACCGCAGAAAGCGGCTTTTGTCGGGACACGGGAAGGCTCCTTAAATAGATCTGTAGAATGATTGTTTTTTGAGAACAATAAAAGCGGTGGTTGTAGAAAAAGTTGGTGATGGAGCGAATTGCTTGCCGCGGGGCAAATCTGCGACGCGCCTCTGTCGGGCAAATCAGGGCTTTAGCTCGAAATGTTGTCAACAGATTCGCCAAAACATAAATTTCTTGATCTCTTCGCCAAATCAGCATTACAGTCCCGCCCATCCCGTTGCACGGTAGGGGACGGTTCGCGGTCGTCACGGACGTTGGCAGCGGAGAGCGGTGGACGCGGGCGGCGGCGTGTGATGAGCACGGGCGAACGTGCGGCTCGCGGACGGTGAAGGCGTGTGGTTCTGATACTCCGACGCTAGTATCAACTTTGCGACGACGCCTGGCGGCGCCGCGTTGAGGATGGTGGCCAGAAAGCCCGGT
>NZ_CAFJ01000714.1 GCF_000239795.1 Bradyrhizobium sp. STM 3809
TGCGGCTTCTACCCGGGCAGTCATCCCGGAGAGCAGAAGGTCGGTCGGGCCGTGAGCTATCAACAGGCGCGCGATGCTTTCCAGGCGGCCTGGAGCGTTTTCTTGTCCAACAGGTCGCCGCGCGATTTCGCGGAGTGGCGCGAGCACAAAGCGTTCACGGCCTGGAAATATGCGATGTGGGACGCGGGATGCCGTCTGCCAACGCAAACCAAGTCTGGGCAGTCACGCTGCTTCTGCGGCGCTGTGATCGACCTTAGGACGGCCGAACAGCACATCTACTCCAGCCATATGGCAGCAGCGAACAGCCTTGTTCCTGGAGCCCATTGATGTGCAATCTCTACTCGATCACCACCAACCAGGCCGCGATCACGGCGCTCTTTCAAACCACACGCCAGTCCGAGGGCAATCTTTCCCTGATGTCTGGCGTTTTCTTAGAATGTCCAGCACCGTCCATTCGCGGCGCATAAAGCGGCGGCATCTTATCTTGAGACGTGGTCAGCTCGTTCGTTCAACGTCTCTACGCCAAACGCCTCATAAATCTTCGCGAGTTCCTTTTCACAAATGTCAATCGCATCGAGAATTAACTGGCATTGCTTCGCCAAGCGATCGGCGAGAGCGCGATCATTCTGCATCCGTCCCGTGATCTGACTGACCGATTGTCTCCAATAGGTCAGTTTAAGTTCGATGAAGCGCGGATCTCTTTTTGACTCGTTGATCAACAAGTTGTCGATCTGACGGCACGCCCCTAGGAGCGGATTACGAACTGGCAGAACGATAAGCTCTGACATTGCAAGCCGCTTCCTGAAGTATCCCGTCGACGAGTGCCGTTTCCAGGTTAGGCGGCACGCACCGTATCGAGGAAGCTCCTCACTTCGTCTTTCAAGCGGCTCGAGTCCTTTGACAGAACCTGCGCAGCCGAAAGCACCTGAGTTGACGCGGTGCCGGTCTCGCCTGCGCCGCGCTGGACCTCGGCGATATTCGAAGACACTTGCCCCGTACCAAGCGCCGCCTGCTGAATGTTACGAGATATCTCTTGAGTCGCCGCGCCTTGTTCCTCGACTGCAGCAGCAATCGTCGACGAGATCTCGGAAAGCCGCTCAATAGTACCGGAGATATCCCTGATCGCGCCGACAGACTCTTGCGTGGCCGCCTGAATTCCACTGATCTGTTGGCCAATCTCACCGGTTGCCTTAGCGGTCTGTTCGGCCAGTGCCTTGACTTCGGTGGCGACAACCGCAAAGCCTCGACCGGCCTCGCCAGCGCGCGCCGCCTCGATCGTTGCATTGAGAGCGAGCAGATTGGTCTGCCCTGCAATCGTATTGATCAGCTCGACGACGTCGCCGATGCGGGCGGCTGCCCTCGATAGCTCACTGACCTGATCGTTGGTTTTGCGCGCTTGCTGCACAGCTTCACTCGCCATTCGCGCCGATTCCTGAACCTGACGGCTAATCTCGTTGACCGATGATGATAGTTCTTCGGTAGCCGACGCAACCGACTGTACGTTCGTTGACGCCTCTTCGGAGGCAGAGGCAACCGTGGTGGCCAAGCCCCGCGAGCGCTCTGCGGTCGACGTCAATGAAGTAGCTGACGCCTCGAGCTCTGTAGACGCGGACGAGACGGTATCAACAATTTCGCCAACAGCCTTTTCGAATCGATCGGCCATGTGGTGCATGTCCGCGCGTCGTTGGGCCGCCATTCGAGCCTCAGCCTCCTTTTGCTCCGCCTCCATCCTGATCTTGGCGAGTCCATTTTCCTTGAACACCAGAGCCGTCTTGGCGACGTCTCCGACTTCATCCTCGCGATCCGTGCTGTGAACAGACACGTCGTAATTGCCACTCGCCAATAACTGAAGCAGCGCAACAATCGCTTGGATTGGCCGGCTGACGCCGAACTGCCCGACCAATACGCCGATGACGAGACCAGCGATCACGCTGACGACCGAAATAATGATCATGACGCGCGATGTCGATTCATATTCGTCAGCTGTTTCTTTCTCGAACTCCTCGGCCCGCTGATCGAGACGATCAGCAAGCGCGTGGACTTTCCCCTGCAGCCCTTCTGCTGAAGTACGACTCTTCATCACGACTTCAAGCAACTTATGAGCGGTTTCCGTCGTCTTGGCCGTCGACGCCGCCTCTTCCGCTGCAAAGGTTGCTTTTAGATCTTCCTCGTACGCCGAAATGGCGTCACGAACGGCTGGCAGCATGGCTTTGGCTTGCTGATCAGGAGTTTTCTCGACCTCAGCCAACCGCTCCCTCAACTGCTTGAGCTGCTCTTCCGCCACCTGACGAGCCGCTCGGCGGTTCTCGTCACTCGGGTCGAGCGCACCACGAAATTCCGCCCGGTTGATTGCTATCACGTTCTGGTTCACGCGCGCAGCATCCAACGAGCGCTTTGCAGCAGCAGCCATTCGCTCGGCGTTCTCGTTCTGGTCGCGCAAGGCCCCCATTGCGATATAGGCTAGCGTCCCCATCAGCGCACTCAGCATCAGCACAATCGCGAGTATCTTCGTCAAAATCCGAAATCGGCCAAGAAACTGCACATCAAGCTCCGTTGGTTGACAGGCGAGCGGCTACGCATTGACCTGGATCAAAGTGTCGCAGCGCTGCGATGTTATGTCGCGGCGCGCGCTACGAGACTGTTAACTTGAGATGAGAACCGTAATCTTACGGAGTGCTCGGCGAGCTAGGATCGTGGGTCCACTGCGTCCCGACCGGTGGACCCGAGCGGGACGCGATCGCTACCTCACTCCGCCGTCTTGCGCGGCCGCGACCAGAGGAGCGTGTAGCCCTCGCCGCCTTCGTCGTCGAACAGGTTGGCGTAGATCGGGGCGTTGAACGAGGGGTCGTCGAGCTTGAGCGAGAGATAGTCGCGGCCCTCCTCGGAGCGGCGGGCCCAGGCAGCGCCGATCTCGACCCGGCCGGCGTAGACGCGGTGGCTGGGCGCGTTCTCGCTGGAGCGGTTGGCTTCGGGGACGATGCGCACGCCCTTGGCCTTGAGGCTCAGGGTGATGATCTCGCCCTGGAAATCGTCGCCGACCTTCTTGAAGGAACCGATGGAAGCCATGTTGTCTCTCCTTGGCTGGTTCGGGCCGCGACCACCGCGGCCTCGATGGCGCATGTCGGGCCGAAGACGATCAACGGCGCACCCGAAGGGCTGAAGCGGCAGCGGAGGACGCCGCCGGCCAACTTTCTTGTCCCGCGAGGAATGGGCGCCTTCGCCCAGGGGAAGAAAGTTGGCCGGCGGCGTTGCGCTCAGGCGATCGAGGCGCAGCCGGTCTTCGGACAGATCAAGCCATCAAGAGGCAAGGTGCGTCGCGAGCCGATCAGTTGCAGGAGAGACATGGCGACCCGCGGCATACAAGACGTCCGACAGACCAAGCGTACGATCAGAAATTCCCGAAAAGAATGGCGCGTGCTAATCGAACGCCCATGCCCGCGACGGCCTGACGCGAACCAGCCATACCTTCACCGGGAAGTTCGTTCAGCCGCCGGCCCTGCCTCAGAGAGACGCGGCCCACCTGCGCTCAGCCTGCCATGTCCCGCGGTTCAAACGCCTCATCGCGGACTGCTCAAGCCACAGGCGGCTGGGCTGTGCAACCCAGGTTCACAGCCGTGAGGAGTGGAGAGACTGATCGCCGTCCTGAGTAGACTGCAACCGACGGGACAGGTCGTTATGGAGCAACTGCTGCAGAGCGTATCCAGCAACCAGGAGGGCACCCGACCATCCGATGATTTCGCGCCAGAACGGTGAAAGCTCGGCAATCAAGGCAGCGGCTCCAAACGCGACTTGCCGACCAGCCATCGCTGCCGGGATGAGAAACGCGGCTGCCACAAGCCCGCGTAGCAGCAAGGATGTCGAAGAGGCGAACAGGGCGCGGCCGATCATCAAGGTAAAAACTGCCGCGGTAATGCCGGCCAAAATCGCCACGCCTAAGCCTGCATTCAGGACCGTCATGCCGACGGTGACCGCGACAAAGAACGGCAGAGCATGGACCGCAAGCTTGAACACCGCACGGCCCAAGAGCCCGACGCTGACCAGTCCAAGGATGAGAGCAATCGCGAGCATGGTGGTGGCCTCCGTGCAAAGCTGTGACGGGATGCGCCTTCCACCACCACCGCGGCGCAATCCAAACACGATGCATCGTGATTTGGACGAAGTTGAGGAGAGTCAGGCGAACGATCGAGGTGGTCTACGCACGAGGTCGACGAGTTGACGGCGCTCACGCGCCGCCCTTGCCGAAGGTCCAGACGGGAATGCCGAGACGACGGGCCTTGTCGGCGAGGTTGCCCTGGATCCCCGAACCCGGGAAGACCATGACGCCGATCGGGAGTGTCTCCAGCATGGCGTCGTTGCGCTTGAAGGGTGCAGCCTTGTTGTGCCTGGTCCAATCGGGCTTGAAGGCGATCTGCGGCACCTTGCGGTTTGCCGCCCATTTGGACGCGATCAGTTCGGCGCCTTTCGGCGAGCCACCATGCAGGAGGACCATGTCCGGATGCTTAGCGTGGACCTTGTCGAGGCGATCCCAGATGAGTGCGACGTCGTTGAAGTCCGGCCCGCCGGTGAGTGCGATCTTCGGCCCCTGAGGTAGCATGACCTCGGTCTCGGCGCGGCGCTTGGCGGCGAGGAAGTCGCGGGAGTCGATCATGGCCGCGGTCAGCGTGCGATGGTTGACCTGGGAGCCCGATCGCGGCCGCCACGGTGAGCGCGTATGCAGCTCGAAGGCCTCCGCGGCGAGGTCGCGGAACAGTTCCAGGGCATTGCGGCGCTCGACCAGCGACAGCCCTTCCGAGGTCAGGCGCTCGAGCTCCACGGAGCGGACCTCTGAGCCGTTCTGCTCACGCTGGCTGGTCCGCTGCGCCTGCTCGTTGTCGTCGAGCTCGCGCTCTGTGCGCATCGTCGCGCGGTGGAACAGGTTGACCGTCGACCAGAGGAGATCCTTCAGCTCGGGCTCGACGCGAGTGTCGGAAAGCGTCGCGACGAGCGCATCGAAGATGTCGGCCACGGCGCCAGCGATCGCCCTGCCTTCCGGCAGCGGCCGCGGATCTGGCTCGTCGTCGAAGGGCCGGTAGCCATGCAGCTGGAGTTCGGCCAGGGCGTAGTCAGTCGTCGATTGGTTACCGCGCGGGTCGTGCGTCTCGTCGTGCTGGTCGGACATGGTCATCTCGTCTGTGATCGCTGACCGCGCCGATCGCGGCCTTCCATAGCGATCTCCAAGACGGCGGGCGGACCGGACCAGAACCCGCTGATCCCCTCGGGGAGCAGCGGGCCGGAGCAACAGCGGAGGATGGCGGTGCGCGGCTATTTTGCCTCGCGATGCAAAGGCCCGCTCGCGGGCCGGCGGAAAATAGCGGCGCACCGCCATTGCCGGACCGGGCAGGCTGCTGTCCGATCGCCTCTGAAGAAGGCCCCGGCGCGCTTTCGGAGGTCACAGATGAGACGATTATGTTCGGGTGGCGGGCGACGAGGCAGTGTCCACAAGCCGCATCCAGCCGGTGCCTCAAGCCTTGTCCCCGTCCACGAAGCGCGCGGCGTCCTTGAGCAAGAGCTGATGCCGCACCACGCCCCGGAGCTGGACTTTCCCAAGAAGCCGCAGATCCTCGTTGAAGTCCTCAAGGCGAGGACACAAGGCTATCGCCTCGATGTTGGCGTCGAGCGCCCGTGCGGTCAGGGCCTCAGCGGCGGCCATGCCGGCACCATCTGCATCGACGGCGATATAGAGCCGGCGCAGCGTTGCCGGCCAGAGCAGGGTCGCGAGGTGGTTGGCCGAGAGCGCCGCGGCCACGGGCAAGGATGGCAGGACCGTGCGCAACGACAGCATCGTCTCGATGCCCTCACCAGCCGCCATGACGTCGTCGGCGATTCCAAAGCGAACGGCATGTCCCAACAGCTCACCCATGGCCCGCCGCGGCGTGTCGATCGGGGCCTTGCCGAGGCGTCGATCATCAAAGCTGCCAGGATCGAGCCAGGTGCGGTGAACCCCGGTGATCCGACCCTCAAGATTGGTCACAGCGGCAATCAGGGCAGGCCAAGTCTCGACGGTCGTGGCATCATCCGGACGATAGAAGCATTGTGGATGGAAGCGCAGAGTCTCTGCGCCTACGGGCGGATCGATGTCGCGATTGCGCAAATACACCTCAGCCAGCGTCCCAGCGAGCGGCTGGGCCATCGCAAACAACCGGCGAGCCGCCTTGACTGGGTCTCTGGAGCGCCGGAAGTCCTTTCCCCGAGCCGGAGGCTCCCGCTGCGCGCGCGGCAGCTTCAAGAACCGCCGCGCCTCCTCGGCGATCTCGCGAAAGCTGCGCAGTCCGCAGGTCTGGCCGATCACGTCGAGCAGATCGCCGTGTTCACCGGTTGCGGCATCGGTCTTATGTTCAACTGCACATAAGACTGAATATGTTGCGGCGAAGATTATGTTGCGGCT
>NZ_CAFJ01000713.1 GCF_000239795.1 Bradyrhizobium sp. STM 3809
GCGCGGGCGATGGGGGCAAGACAGCCCGATCCCCAGGGATAGCACGAAGGACACCGTAAAACCATTCGCGCGGGGAAGGCCGGGTCTGTCCGGCTGTACTCGTGGTGACTGCCGCCTGCTTTCTTTGTTGCAGGCGGGCCACGGGCCTCAGCCGAGGTCCGGCCTTCCTCGCGCCCTCTCGTATTTCAGGAGGGACAAGGTTGCCGCATCACTCGGGCACCACGTGCCGCGAGACGGCGATGTCGTGTCCCAAGGTGGCAGTGTCATGGAAGGCGCCGACCATACCCTCTGCTGTCGTGCCGGCCTTGCGCCGGGACCCATCACCCCAGCGAGGAGTTCGAGGCACGATCGCCGATCCATCTCGCCCAGCCACGACGGGCACGGCGTATGGGTCACGGCGCAAGGCCGGAACGAGACCAAACCTTGTCGCGCGCTCCAGCCATGACTCGCCGTGACTTTGCAGCGCAGTCGCGATCCCGTATCCAGCACCAACATGCAACGAGGACATCCACCATGACCAAGACCGCCGCCGAGATCGAGGACGACCGCCAGATTCGCGAATTGCTGCAGAACTGGGCGATCTGGCGCGATGCCGGCGACTGGGAGCGCTTCCGCACCGTGTGGCATCCGGACGGACGGATGATGGCGACGTGGACGCAAGGCACCGGCGACGAGTTCATCGAGATCAGCAAGGCGGCCTGGGCCAAGGGCGTCAACATCCTGCACTTCCTCGGTGGCATCTCGGTCGACCTCGAAGGCAGCCGCGCCATCGCGCAGACCAAGATGACGATCTCGCAGCGGGCCGAGGTCGAAGGCGTCGCCTGCGACGTGCTCTGCACCGGCCGCTTCTACGACTTTCTGGAAAAGCGCGCCGGCCGATGGGGCATCGTGCTGCGTCAGCCGATCTATGAGAAGGACCGCATGGACCCGGTGACGCCGGGCGCGGTGCCCGCGCTCGATCGCGCATTGCTCGAGCAGTTTCCGGTCGGCTATCGCCATCTCGCTTATCTGCAGACCCGCATCGGCTACACCGTCAAGCGCGACATGCCCGGATTGAAAGGGCCGGAGGTCGAAGCGCTCTATGCGCGCGGCGCGGCCTGGCTCAGGGGCGAGCCGCTGTAAGCGATGACCGCCGGCCTGCGACTGATGAAGTCCGGGCTGCGCAACGGCGCGCCGGCACAGACGCGCGACGAGCAGGGGAGTATCGGCAGGTCAGCCGGCGCAGCAGCAAGATCGCGGCAACGTCACGGTCTGGTCGGCGCCGTCTGATCTGCCCAAACGAGAGTTCCGTTACAGGAGCGAGCAGTACGGACGCGAGGCGGTGGCCCGGGACGCCGCCGAGCAACGGAGACCGCGAGGGAGGGGGAGAGGTGACGCCGCGAAGGGCGCCTGCAAACGGACCGAGCGGATCCGGCGGGACAACGACTGGAAGCCGGCGCCGAATCAACGGGTCAGCAAGGACAAAATGATCAAATCCCCGCGATTTTTGGCTGGAAAAGACGGGTTCCCATAGGGCATGCTGGTATACCAAGGCTGACGTTGTATACAGAAAACTCAATTTGAGGCTTGGTTTTT
>NZ_CAFJ01000712.1 GCF_000239795.1 Bradyrhizobium sp. STM 3809
GAGTAACCCAATCGGCGGACGTCCTCGGAGCCTCGCTCACGCCATCCGCCGCCGGATCGCCAGCATCGCGAGCGACAGCACGAGGGTGCCGACGATGAACACGGCGGCCGCCGAGACGATCGCCGGGCTGATGTTCTCGCGGATGGTGGCGAACATCTGCCGCGCCAAAGTGCGCTGGTTGGGGCCGGCGACGAACAGGGTCAGCACGACCTCGTCGAGCGAGGTGGCGAAGGCGAACAGCGCGCCGGAGATGATGCCGGGAAGGGCGATCGGGAGCGTGACCGAGACCAGCACGGTCGGCGGCGCCGCGCCGAGGCTCGCGGCGGCCTGCTCCAGCCTGATGTCGACGCCCTGCAGGGCGGAGGACACGTTGACCAGCACGAACGGCACGGCGACCACCGTGTGGGCGATGATGACGCCGAGATAGGTGTTGGTGAGGCCGTAGCGCGAGAACATCAGCTGCATGCCGACGCCGAGCACCACGGCGGGGACGACCATCGGCAGCAGGAACACCGTGCGCAAGGCCGAGATCAGCAGCGACGCGCGCCTGCCGCGCAGGCCGAGCGCGGCGAGGGTGCCGAGCAGGGTCGCGAGCGCCGTCGTGCCCGCGCCGATCAGCAGGCTGTTGACGATCGACAGCCGCCAGGAGTCGGCGGTGACGAGCTCGCGGAACCAGCGCGTCGAATAGCCCGGGATGGGATAGTTCAGGAACACGCTGTCGGTCAGCGACAGCGGCAGCACGGCGAGGAGGGGGCCGAGCAGGAAGATCACGACGAGCGCGGCGAACACCGCCTTGAGGATCGGCAGCGGCCTCATGCGCGCTGCTCCTCGACCGTCAGGCGCATATAGATGGCGTAGAGCAGGATGGTCATCGCCAGCAGCACCAGTCCGAGCGCGCCGGCCATGCCCCAGTTCGCCGCGCCGGTCGCATAATAGGCGATTACCGACGAGATCATCTGGTCGTTGGCGCCGCCGATCAGCGCCGGGGTGATGTAGTAGCCGAGGGCTGCCATGAAGACGAGCAGCGCGCCGGAGACGACGCCGCGCATCGACAGCGGCAGCAGCACATGGAGGAATGCGCGCAGGGGATGCGCGCCGAGCGAGGCCGCGGCCGGCATCAGGTTGCGGGGGATCGCGATCAGCACGCTGAAGATCGGCAGCACCATGAACGGCAGCAGGACGTGCGTCATCGCGATGACGACGCCGAGCCGGTTGAACATCAGCGGCACCGGCCCCGACGTCAGGCCGAGCCCTCTCAGCGTCGCGTTGATCAGGCCGTTGTCCTGCAGCACCACGTACCAGGCGGCGGTGCGCACCAGCAGCGAGGTCCATAGCGGCAGCAGCACCGCGCCGAGCAGGATCTGCCGCCGCCAGCCTTCCACCGAGGCCGCGACCATCGCATAGGGCAGGCCGATCAGGATGCAGGCGAGCGTGACGAGTGCCGAGGTGACGAAGGTCCGGACCATGATCAGCCGGTTGGCCGAGGCGCCCTCGGGCATCGCCGCGACGTGGCCGGCCGCATCGCGCTCGAGATCGACGGCGGCGAGCAGGTTCTTGTCGGTCCATGGCGAGGCGACGGCCTCGGCGATGGTCACCCAATACGAGGTCTCGCTCCAGCGCTGATCGACGCCTGCGAGGTCGACAGGACCTGTGCCGTCGAGCGCGCGGCGAGTCTTGCCGAGCAGGCTGCGGAAGCCGGACTGCGCGCTGTTCAGGCGGCGCACGAGATCGCCGAACTGTTCATCGTTCGTGAGTGCGCGGATGTCGGCGGCGAAGGCGGCCTGCGCGGCGGCCGGCGGGTTGCCCGCGCGGTCCCAGCCGGACAGCGCCCGCGCCGTGCGCGGCAGTGCCTCGGTCGCGACCGGATCCGACACCGCCGACTTCATCATCGTCACCAGCGGCACGACGAAGAACGACAGCATGAACGCCAGCAGCGGCGCCAGCAGCAGGGCCGCCTTCAGGCGCTGGGTGAGGACTGGTCGCATGATCCCACCACCCAGACATCCGACGCGGCAAAGGACAGGGCGACCTCGCGGCCGACTTCCGCCGCCTCGCTCATGCGGTCGCCCTTGATGATCAGCCGCTGCTCGCCGACGCTGGCGACGAGCCGCATGTGATCGCCGAAATAGACCGCATCGAGGATGCGCGCGGTCATGCGGTTCGCCGCCGCTGCGGCGTGATCGTTGATCCGGATCGCCTCCGGGCGGATCGAGACCCGCACCGTGCCGCCGTCGATGCGTGCGGCGCCGGCATGGGCCGACAGCGTCAGCCCTGAGTCGGTGGTCAGCCGCACCGCTTCGCCGGCCTGCTCATCCACCTTGCATGAGAGCAGGTTGGTCTCGCCGATGAACTCGGCGACGAACGGGGTCCGCGGCAGCTCGTAGATCTCGCGCGGCGTGCCGATCTGCTCGATCCTGCCGTGGTTGAACACGGCGATGCGGTCGGACATCGTCAGCGCCTCGTCCTGGTCGTGGGTGACGAACACGATGGTCAGGCCGAGCCGGCGGTGCAGGTCGCGGATGTCGAGCTGCATCTGCTCGCGCAGCTTCTTGTCGAGCGCCCCGAGCGGCTCGTCCATCAGCACCACCTGCGGCTCGAACACCAGCGCACGGGCGAGTGCGACGCGCTGCTGCTGGCCGCCGGAGAGCTGCGCCGGCTTGCGTTCCGCCATCGCCGACAGTTTCACCATGTCGAGCACGCGCGCCACACGCGTCGCGATCTCCGCCTTGGGTGCGTTGCGCATCTTCAAGGGAAAGGCGATGTTGTCGCGCACGCTCATATGCGGAAACAGCGCGTAGTTCTGGAACACCACGCCCATGTTGCGCTTGTGCGGCGGCAGCCCGTCGACCCTGACGCCGCCGACATCGATCGTGCCGCCGGTCGGCTGCTCGAAGCCGGCCAGCATCATCAGCAGCGTGGTCTTGCCGGAGCCGGACGGACCGAGCAGCGCGATGAACTCGCCTCTGATGATGTCGAGGTCGAGATGGTCGACCACGGTCAGCGGGCCGAAGCGCTTGACCACCTGCCGGAACGAGATGAAGGGGCTGTCCATGAACGCTGGCTTTGCGGCGCCGATCGCGCCGGAACTCATGACCCGAGGCGGACGGATGCGCGACGCACCGCGCGCCCGATTGACGATGGGCCTCAGCGCGCCAGCCAGGCGTTGAAGCGCTTCGACAGCTCTTCCGAATTGTCGGTCCAGAAGCCGACATCGAGCGCGATCGCCTGCTTGAGATTCTCAGGCGTGGTCGGCAGCTCCGCGGCGTATTTCTCCGGCACCAGCTTGGCGGCGGCGATGTTCGGCAGGCCGTAGGCGATGTATTCCGGCAGCTTGGCCTGGTTCTCAGCCTGGCTCGCATAGGCGATGAAGTTCATCGCCGCGTCCTTGTTCGGTGAGCCCTTCAGCACGACCCAGCTGTCCACGGCGTAGATGCTGCCCGGGAAAACAAAGCCGAAATGCTTGCCCTCGGTACGGTTGATGGCGGTGATGCGGCCGTTATAGACCGAGGTCATCGCGACTTGGCCGGACGACAAAAGCTGCAGCGGCTGCGCACCGGCCTCCCACCAGACGATGTCCGGCTTCAGCGCATCGAGCTTCTTGAAGGCGCGCTCGACGCCCTCCTTGGTCTTCAGCACCTTGTAGACGTCGGCCGCCGGAACGCCATCGGCCATCAGCGCGAATTCGAGCGTGTATTTGGCGCCCTTGCGCAGGCCGCGCTTGCCGGGAAACTTCGTCGTGTCCCAGAAATCCGCCCAGGTCTTCGGTCCGTCCTTGATCTTGTCGCCGTCGAACGCCATGCCGGTGGACCAGACGATGGCGCCGACGCCGCAATCGCTGACGCCGGCCGGGATGAAGCCGTCCTTGCCGCCGAGCTTGCTCCAGTCGATCTTCTCGTAGATGCCGTCGCTGCAGCCGAGCTCCAGCTCCTCGGCCTCGACCTGCACCGCGTCCCAGTTCGGAACGCCGGCCTTCACCTTGGCCTGCAACACGCCATAGCCGCCATCCCAGCTCTCGTCGAGCACGGTGGCGCCGAGCTTGGCGGCGAACGGCTGGAAGTAGATCTTGCGCTGCGCGTCCTGATAGTTGCCGCCCCACGACACGACCGTGAGGTCGCGCGCCTGCGCCGAGGCGATCACGCCGAGCATCGCAGCGGCCGCCACCACCATCGTCTTTGCGACGCGCATCGGCGCGTGCGACGCGGTCCGATCGGTCCTGTTCGACATCGTTGCATTGGTGGAGAGGGTCCGCAGAGACAACATGCTCAATGATCCGTCACGCTTTTGAAAGGTGCAAAAAAGCTATCGGCTGTCCCCAGCG
>NZ_CAFJ01000711.1 GCF_000239795.1 Bradyrhizobium sp. STM 3809
TGGCGAGGGTGAAAAGATCAGCATCACTCGGGCAGAGATGTCGCGAGGCCCCGGACGCGTGTTTGATGCGACGGTTGTCACCAAGCCCTCAGATGTCATCGCCCGGCTTGATCGGGCGATCCAGTACGCCGCGGCCCATCGATTCAATCACTGCGGTCTCTGGAATACTGGATCGCCCGGTCAAGCCGGGCGATGACAGCGGGGGTGAAGTCGCGGGCAACGTACTACTTCGTGGCTCGCTCGCGCGTCATCGCTGGTGTCGTCCCGGGTCAAGCCCGGGACGACAGCGGAGTGAGAGGCGCCGTCAGTGGCCATCTCCATCACGCGGAATATTTTCGCCGCTTGCCAAGCTCCCGGCAACGGTCCAGAAAATCTCCAATCATCGGGCAGGAAACGACAGGAAGCGGAGACGGAATTGACCATCAAGGGCAAGGCCTACATTGCCGGGATCTACGAGCATCCGACCCGGCACGCACCGGACAAATCGACCGCGCAGCTGCATGCCGAGGTCGCCAAGGGCGCGCTGGAGGATGCCGGGCTCAGCGCACGGGATGTCGACGGCTATTTCTGCGCAGGCGATGCGCCGGGCGGCGCCTGGCCGATGGTCGACTATCTCGGCCTGAAGGTGCGGCACATCGACTCCACCGAGACCGGCGGCTGCTCCTACCTCATCCATGTCGGCCACGCCGCCGAGGCGATCGCCGCGGGCAAATGCTCGATCGCGCTGATCACCTTGGCCGGCAAGCCGCGCACCGGTCCGATGCCGCCGCGCGCCGCCGGAGCCGAGGCCGATTTCGAGGCTGCCTATGGCGCCACGACGCACAACGCCTACGGCATGTGCGCCATGCGCCACATGCACGACTACGGCACCACGTCCGAGCAGCTCGCCTGGATCAAGGTCGCGGCCTCGCATCACGCACAATACAATCCGCATGCGATGCTGAAGGAGGTCGTGACGGTCGAGGACGTCATCAATTCGCCGATGATCTCCGATCCCTTGCACCGCATGGATTGCTGCGTCGTCACCGATGGCGGCGGCGCGCTGATCGTGACCACGCCGGAGATCGCCAAGAGCCTGAAGAAGCCGCTGGTGCGGCTGATCGGCCATGGCGAGGCGATGAAGGGCCCGCGCGGCGGCAAGGATCTCGACCTCACTTACTCCGCCGGCGTGTGGTCGGGCCCGCGCGCCTTCGAGGAAGCCGGCATCACGCCGAAAGACATCAAATACGCCTCGATCTATGACAGCTTCACCATCACCGTGCTGATGCAGCTCGAGGATCTCGGCTTCTGCAAGAAGGGCGAGGGGGGCAAGTTCGTCGCCGACGGCAATCTCATCTCCGGCGTCGGCAAGCTGCCGTTCAACACCGACGGCGGTGGTCTCTGCAG
>NZ_CAFJ01000710.1 GCF_000239795.1 Bradyrhizobium sp. STM 3809
TGCGAGCAGGATGACGCCGGAGCTCGGATCGAAGCCGTCGAGCTCGGCGAGCAGCTGATTGAGCGTCTGCTCCTTCTCGTCATAGCCGCCGAGCTGAGCGCCCGCAGACCGGCTGCGGCCGAGCGCATCGAGCTCGTCGATGAAGATGATGCAGGGCGCCGCCTTGCGCGCCTGCTCGAACAGATCGCGCACCCGCGCGGCGCCGACGCCGACGAACATCTCGACGAATTCGGAGCCGGAGATCGAGAAGAACGCGACACCCGCCTCGCCGGCGACGGCGCGCGCGAGCAGCGTCTTGCCGGTGCCGGGCGGGCCGACCAGCAGGATGCCCTTCGGCACATGGGCGCCGAGCCGGCCATAGCTCTTCGGATCCTTCAGGAACTGCACGACCTCCTGCAGCTCGAACTTGGCCTCGTCGACGCCGGCGACGTCGGCGAAAGTGACCTTGGTGTCGGTCTCGACATAGACCTTGGCGCGCGACTTGCCGATCGACATCAGCCCGCCGAAGCCCTGGCGGTCCATGACTTTGCGGCCGAGGAACACCCAGATCAGATAGAACATCAGCGCCGGCACGACCCACGACAGCAGCGTCTGGATCACGCCGCCGGAGGGAACGCCGGTCACGGTGACGCCCTTGGCCGCGAGCTTCTCGGCGAGCGGCGGATCGACGCGCGCCGTGACGAAGCCGGTCTTGCCATCGGCCTGCTTGTCCTTGAACTTGCCCTGGATGGTGTCCGGACTGACCGAGGCCTCGGCGATCTTGCCCTGCGCGACCAGCTGCTCGAACTGGCTGTAGGGAATCGTCTCGACCGTGTTGTAGGTGGTCAGCAGCCATTGCAGCAGCAGCATGCCGATGCCGGCGAGGAAGATATAGCCGACGGCAATGACCTGCTTGCGGGTGTTCGGATCGGATTCCATGGGCTAAGCACTCGTCTGGCAGCGCTCCTTGCGGCTGATCGACGATGACCGCCTCAGCGGGAGCTGCACGAGCGTTTAACAAGCGCCCCGCGCGGGGCGCTTGTCCTGGATCAAGCCCTTTGGGCTCAGGCCGTCCCGTGTCAGGTCCGGCCGACGCACCCGGACGCGCATCCGACATGGCGAACGCACACGGACATCAGGCTATTCGAGATCGATCGGCTGATAGATTCCGGATTTGTCGAGCTGGGTGCCCCAGACCTTGTGCAGCGCCTGATGGTCGCCGCGGCTCAGGCTGAGCGAGGCGCCGAGCCCCATGTCCAGATTGCGCGTGTTCTCCAGCGTCTCCACCAGCCGTTCGGTGTCGAGCTGCGGTCCGCAGCGCTTCAGCGCGTCGATCAGCAGGTTGGCCGCGATGTAGCCCTCGAGCGAGATGTAGTCGGGAACCTCGCCGGCAGCCATCTCAGCCAGCGCCGTCTTGAACTCGAGCACGGTGCTGGAATAGCCCGATACGGCCGGCACCGCCTGGGTCACGATCACGTTCTCGGTGAAGCGCGGTCCGAGCATCGACAATTCCTGCGCCAGCGCCGTGGCGCCGACGATCGACATGTTGGTGTAGATCATGCCGGGAAACAGATCACGGGTCTTCTCGATGAACTTCGCAGCCGGCCGCGTCGTCCCGACCATCACGATCGCCTTGATCGGCACCTTCTGCGCCTTGAGCTGGGCCACCGCCTCGTCCATGTCGATCGAGTTGCGGGTATAGACCAGACGCAGGATCGCCTTGTCGTTGAGGCCGGCTGCGCGATAGGCTTTGGCGACGCCGGCGAAGCCCTGCTCGCCGAGATCGTCATTCTGTCCGAACACCGCGATCTGGTTCGGCTTGATCTTGCGCATCTTCAGCAGATAGCGCACGGCGGCGTCCGCCTCCTCGACGAAGCTCGGACGGTAGTTGAAGACATAGCGATCCGGCGGATCACGTCGCACCAATGTGCCGCCGGTGAACGGCGCGAAGAACAGCGCGCGGCGCTCGAGCGCGAACGGCACGGCCACTGCGGCGGTCGGCGTGCCGAGATTGCCGACGAAGCCGAACACCTGCTCCTTGTCCCACAGCAGCTTCATGGCATCAGGCGTCCGCGACGGCTCGAAGCCGTCGTCGGCGGCGATCAGCTTGAGCATCCGTCCATGCACGCCGCCCGCAGCGTTGGCGCGCGCGAACGCCACCTCGATGCCGCGCTTGTAGCTCTGCCCATTCTCCTTGGCGCTGCCGCTGTAGGGAATGACCATGCCGAAGCGGATTTCCTGATCGGTCACGCCGCGCACGGGGCCGGAGGGTGCGGGCCGGATCGCGCCGGTGGTGGCAGGCGTCGCGGGCGCGACGGCGGGCGCCGCAGCCGGCGCCGGCGTGTTGACGCTGCGCTCGAGGTCGGCGAGCTGGCGCTCGACCAGCCGGCAATCCGCCCGTCCGCCGTTCACCGCTGCGCGGCCCTCGGCGATGTTGCGTTCGAACTCCCGCGCAAGCTCGTTGCGCTCGTTCGGACTGGTCGAGGCCTCGCGGATCGCATCCTGAAACTTGGCTAGGATCACCTGCACGCGACGGGCTGGGATGCTGGTGCAAGCCTGCGATGATCCGACGATCGGGCCGACGCGGCCGGCCAGCTCGCGGACCACGCTCACATTGTCGGCGGATGCCGCCGCGCTGACGCTTCCGACCAGCATCACGGCGGACAGGACCGCCAAACGATGCGAACGCCATGTGAGACACGAGGCGAAGAACGAGTATTGCATCGGTGAGACTGAGACCTCCGTACCTGTTCGCCGATCGACACGCGCAGACCGGACGCAAGGATGAGGCCAACCGAGATGATGTCTCGTCGCGGTAATTCGGATATCGTCATGACCAACG
>NZ_CAFJ01000709.1 GCF_000239795.1 Bradyrhizobium sp. STM 3809
CCCGGCCTTCCCTGCGCCCTCGGCCTTGCCGGAGGCTTTTGTTGAACATGATCTCGGGTGCGGGCGCGCCGCGGGAGGTTTTGTTGTGTCTGCGCGCGGATGAGGTGGATCCACCATCGTCGTCCCGGCGAACGCCGGGACCCATACCGCGCGATCTGTCGGCGGATGTCACTGCCAGTTGCCTGCCTCATGTCGGCCGGTGGCTATGGGTCCCGGCGTTCGCCGGGACGACGGTTGTTGTCGCAAGGGTGCGGTGACATCACCGGATGCACACACGGCCGCAGCCGTGGCGTCGTCATCGAATTGCGCTACAGTGGCGGCCATGGGTGTGGCGTGCGCGAATCGCACGTCCATGAGCAGGGGAGGCGGAGTGCGGGATGGCGTGGGTTGACGTTCGGGGGGCGATGCCGCAGCTGTCGTGCATGTCTGTTGCGGCTCCCGTGATCATGGACATCGCTGTCCGGGTGTCACGCAACGCCGCTGCGTGCGGAGCCCGCCGATGACCGCGCTCGACATGTCCGCCTTCACCGCGCACCCGCTGCGCGACAGCGTGCTCAACGAAGTGCATGCGCGGCCGTTCACGCCGCTGACGCAGCCGGTGTCCGTCATCCGCTTCGCGGTCATGGCGAAGGGCGACAGCGCCGCGGCCGATCGCGACAGCCTCGCGGCGTTCTGCGCCCGGCACGGCGCGCCGGCGCCGGAGCCGGGCATCAAGCATCACCAGGTCGTGGTCGGCGCGGCGCGGCTGCGCTGGGAGCAGCATTCGGAATTCGCCACCTTCACCTGGATCTGGAACCCGCCGGCCGATGCGCCGCGGCGGCCCTTCGGCGAGATCGCGCCGGAGCTGCAGGCGCTGATCGGCGAGCTCACGCTGTCCGGCGAGCTCCTGGTCGCGGTCAAGCTCGGCGTCGAGAGCGTCACCGATCCGGTCAAGCGCGCGGAAGCGCTGTTCGACAAGAGCAGCCTCGCGCTCGTCGCCGTGAAGGGCTCGATCGGCGCGCTCGCCTCCGACTTCCGCCTCGACGAGGACGGCTTCACCCGCATTCTCGTCTGCATCGAGGGGCCGACGCCGGAGCGGCTCGGGGCGCTGGTGCAGCGCGTGCTGGAGCTCGAGACCTATCGCACTTTGGCGCTGCTCGGCCTGCCGGCCGCGCTCGAGCTCGCGCCGCAGGTCGACCGCATCGAGCGGCGGCTCGGCGAGGTACTGGTCGAGATGCAGGGCGCCGAGTCGCTGAAGATCAACAACCATCTGCTCGACGAGCTGACCGAGCTTGCGGCGTCGCTGGAGCGTGGCGCCACCGGCTCGCTGTTCCGCTTCGGCGCCAGCCGCGCCTATTGGGAGCTGGTGCAGGCGCGTCTCACGGTGATCGAGGGCGAGCCGATCACGCCCTATTCGAGCTGGTCCTCGTTCCTCTCTCGCCGGATCGCGCCGGCGATGCGCACGCTCACCACGCTGGAGCGGCGGCAGGACAATCTGTCGCGCAAGCTGGCGCGCGCCGCCGACCTCCTGCGCACCCGCGTCGATGTCGAGCTGGAGGAGCAGAACCGCGACCTGCTGCGCTCGATGAACGAGCGCACCAAGCTGCAGCTGCGCCTGCAGAGCACGGTCGAAGGCCTGTCGGTGGCCGCGATCGGCTATTACGTCGTCAGCCTGTTCGGCTATCTCGCCAAGGGCGCGCACGACGCCGGCCTGCCCATCGATCCGACCTTCGCCACCGCCGCCTTCGTACCCATCGCGATCGCGCTGATCTGGTTCACCACCCATCAGATCCGCAAGCGGCATCTGAAGGAGGACCATGAGGCGGAGCAGGCCGGCAAGGAGTGAGCGGCAGGTGCTCGCCGGCGCGCGCGATCTCGACCCTCATGGTGAGGAGCGCCGCCTGCGGCGCGTCTCGCACCATGAGGCCCCGATGAGCTGCTTGTCGGTCCGCCGGGATCAGGCTAAGCGGCGTGCTGATCTGACAGAGGCAATGACACGATGAGCGGCACCACGATCGACTTCCTGGTTCACACCGGCGGCACTGCGACGCGGCAGCCCGTCACGCTGCGCCGGCTCGTCATCGCGGGCTGGACCGGGCGCGATCCCGTCGCCCGCGACAAGCACATCGCCGAGCTGGAAGAGCTCGGCATCCCCCGCCCGGCGACGACGCCGATCTATTACGAGGTCGCGGCCAGCCGGCTGACGACGGCCGACGGCATCGAGGTCTCCGGCGGCGACTCCTCCGGCGAGGTCGAGTTCGTGCTGGTGCAATCCGGCGGCCGGCTGCTCGTCGGCGTCGGCTCCGATCACACCGACCGCAAGGTCGAGACCTACAACATCACCGTCTCCAAGCAGATGTGCGACAAGCCGGTCGCGCCCGAGCTGTGGCTGGTCGACGACGTCGCCGCGCATTGGGACAAACTGATGCTGCGCGCCTACGCGACCATCGATGGCGAGCGCGTGCTGTATCAGGAGGGCGCGCTCAGCGGCATGCTCGCCCCCGCCGATCTGGTCGCGCGCCGCCATGGCCAGGCGGGGCTGCCCGAGGGCACCGCGATGTTCGGCGGCACCTTCGCGGCCAAGGGCGGCATCCGGCCCGCCGACCGTTTCGAGTTCGAGCTGGCCGATCCCGTGCTGAACCGCGTCATCCGCCACGGCTACGCGATCACGCAGCTCGGCATCGCCGGTTGAGCAATCGCGCGCGATCACGTTCGCGTGCGGCTCGGAGCCGTTAACGATGGCCCGCGGCGCCTCGTCGCGGCGTCGATGCGCATGGCGCCATGCGCGCGGGCGTTGCGCGCCGAAAGGGCCTGTTAAGCAAGACGGCCTATGGTGCCCGAGTGT
>NZ_CAFJ01000708.1 GCF_000239795.1 Bradyrhizobium sp. STM 3809
ACGATCGTGACGACGCGTTCGTCCCTCTGCTCGAGGCGGGTTGGACATAACTAAGCATGATTTCTGAAAAAACGCAATAGCGGATTTCGATATTCCGCATGAAGATCACCGCGTCCTCAGCGCTGGCTGGACTGGGCAGCCCCCCCGGCAGCACGGCGGGAGCATTGCTGGGCTGGCCGCCGTGCCAGACCAGCGGCTCACATCCAATTGACCGGTTGTGATCAATCCAGAGCCGGGCCCCCGGCTTGATTCATCCAATCGCGTTCGATTAGTTAGCCGCAACCAACAGAACGGCGGAAACACAAACGCTTCACGATCTCCCAAGGTGCTGCACAAGGCTTCGTCGCACGATGTGCTCTTCCGGATGACGACTCCCCCCATCGCACAGGTCGCGGCGCTCTGAACCGCCGCGCTCGGCCAGTTCGACCTCTCAGCTTTGCACGCCGACGACCCCGGTCCGGTCGGCCAGATCCTCTCTGCTGCATCCGACGCGCCCGCCGCCGGTGATCGATCCTGCATGCCAATCAGGATCCGACACGGCGACGGCCAAACTCAGGAGCCAAGCCTTCCATGATCTCCGCCGAACGCCTGACCCGCCAATACGGGTCATTCACTGCCGTCGACGACGTCTCCTTTGAGGTCGGCGACGGCGAGATCGTCGGCCTGCTCGGGCACAACGGCGCTGGCAAGACCACGATCATGAAAATGCTGACCGGCTATCTCGAGCCGACCGCCGGCACAGCGACCATTCATGGCCATGACATCGCCAAGCAGCGCCGGCAGGCGCAGGCGCTGATCGGCTACCTGCCGGAGAACTGCCCGCTCTATCCGGAGATGACGGTGGTCGAATTCCTCGACTACGCTGCAGAACTGAGGGGAATCCCGCCGGGCACCCGAGCGCAGGCACTGCGCGATGCCATCGCGGCCACGGGCCTTGCGGAAAAGGCCACCGCACCGATCGCGAGCCTGTCGCGCGGCTACCGGCAGCGGACCGGCGTCGCGCAGGCGATCCTGCACAAGCCGAAGATCGTGATCCTCGACGAGCCGACCAACGGCCTCGACCCGTCGCAGATCGCCCAGATGCGCGGACTGATCAGGGATCTCGCAAAGACCGCCACGGTGATCCTGTCGACCCACATCCTGCAGGAGGTGCGCGCCGTGTGCGAGCGCGTGCTGGTGATCAACCGCGGCCGGTTGGCGCTCGACACCCGCATGAGCGACCTCGGCGGCCCCGGCCGGCTGCGTCTTGTCACCAGCGGGCCGCCGGAACTGGTCGAGCCGCTGGTCGCGGGTCTCGGCCTGGTGAAGAGCGTGGAGCGGCTGACGGCTGCCGAGCCGGGCCATGCCTATGCCCTCAACCTGAATGGCCATGCGGCCAGCGCCGTGGCTCCGGCCGTCGCCCGCGTGATCACCGACAACAAGCTCGACCTGTTCGCCCTTCATCCAGAACAGCGCGATCTCGAAACCCTGTTCGCCGACATCACCGGCGCCGGCGCACCGACGCGGGAGGCCCAGCATGCATAACGTTCTTCGTATCGCCCGGAAGGAGTTGGCCGTCTTCTTCGCCTCGCCCGCGGCGTTCATCTTCATGGCCGCGTTCCTCGCCGTCACCCTGTTCCTGTTCTTCTGGGTCGACCGCTTCTTCGCCCGCAACATCGCCGACGTGCGACCGCTGTTCGAATGGATGCCGGTGCTGATGATCTTCATCGTGTCGGCCATCACGATGCGAATGTGGAGCGAGGAACGGCGCGCCGGCACGCTGGAGTTCCTGCTGACCTCGCCGGTCGCGCCGCTGCAGCTGGTGCTTGGCAAGTTCCTCGCCTGCCTCGCGCTGGTCGCGATCGCGCTTGCGTTGACGCTGCCGCTCCCGATCACGGTCTCCCTGATCGGCAGGCTCGACTGGGGCCCGGTGGCCGGCGGCTATCTCGCCGCACTGGCCCTCGCCTCCGCCTACATCTCGATCGGCCTGTTCGTCAGCGCCCGCTCCGACAACCAGGTGATCAGCCTGATCGTCTCGACCCTGATCTGCGGCGCGTTCTATCTGCTCGGCTCCAACACGCTGACCTCGCTCACCGGCAACGAAGGCGGCGAGCTGCTGCGCCAGCTCGGCGCCGGCTCTCGCTTCGAGTCGATCGCCCGCGGCGTCATCGACCTGCGCGATCTCTATTATTATCTCAGCATCTTCGGCGTGTTCCTGGTGCTCAATCTCTATGTGCTGGAAAGCCTGCGCTGGTCGTCGCAGGGCCGCGCGCCGCAGCATCGGCGCTGGCGCATGGTGGCCGCGCTCACGGTGGCCAATCTCGTCGCCGTCAATCTGTGGCTCGGCCAGCTCCCCGCCGCGCGGGCCGACCTCACCGCCGGACACATCTACTCGATCTCGGACGAGACCCGGAGCTATCTGGGCCAGTTGCAGGAGCCGCTGCTGATCCGCGGCTATTTCAGCGCCCAGACCCACCCGCTGCTGGCGCCGCTGGTGCCGCGGCTGCGCGATCTTCTGAAGGAGTACGAGATCGCAGGACAAGGCAAGGTCCGGGTCGAGTTCATCGATCCGATGCAGAATGCAGCGCTCGAGACCGAGGCCAACAAGCAGTACGGCATCCAGCCGGTACCGTTCCAGACCTCGAGCAAGTATCAGGCGTCGGTGACCAACTCCTACTTCAACATTCTCGTGAAATATGGCGACGAATACACGACGCTCGGCTTCCGTGACCTCATCGAGGTCAAGGAGCGCGGTGACGGCGACAGCGAGCTCGACGTGAACCTGCGCAATCCCGAATACACGATCACCCGCGCGATCAAGAAGGTGCTGAACGGCTATCGCGGCTCCGGCGACGTGCTGGCCGGCCTGCCGCAGCCGGTGACGCTGGAGGCCTATGTCTCGGCCAAGAACCTGCCCGAGCCGCTCGCCAAGCTGAAGACCGCGCTGCAGGAACTGATCAAGGACTACCAGAGCAAGACTCCGGGCAAGCTCGACGCGAAGATCGTCGATCCCGACGCGGATGGCGGCCAGATCGCCAAGACCCTGCAGGACGATTACGGACTGGAGCCGCTCTCCGTTGGCCTGCTCAATCCGAAGCGATTCTGGTTCC
>NZ_CAFJ01000707.1 GCF_000239795.1 Bradyrhizobium sp. STM 3809
CCAGCTTGTCCTCACAAGAAAGGATGACTCATGTCCATCAAACGCCCGAATGCCGAGGAAGTCGCCGATCTCGCCGCCAGCCTGCATATGAACATGACGGTCGAGGAGGCCGCCGAATATCTGTCGCTGATGGGCGGCATGTTCGACCAGTACGACATCATCGACGAGCTGCCGAACCCGCTGCCGCCGGTCAAATATCCGCGCACGCCCGGCTATAAGCCGATGCCGAAGGAGAACAAGTACAACGCCTGGGCGATCAAGACCGAGGTGAAGGGCGCGCCGTCCGGCAAGCTCGCCGGCCGCACAGTCGTGCTGAAGGACAACGTCGCGCTCGCCGGCGTCCCCATGATGAACGGCTCGACCACGCTCGAAGGCTTCATTCCCGCGGCTGACGCCACCATCGTCACCCGCATCCTCGATGCCGGCGGCACCATCGTCGGCAAGGCCGTCTGCGAGCATTTCTGTCTGTCCGGCGGCAGCCACACCTCGGATCCCGCGCCGGTGCACAATCCCCTGAAGATGGGCTATTCGGCCGGCGGCTCGTCCTCGGGCAGCGCGGCGCTGGTGGCAGCGGGCGAGGTCGACATGTCCATCGGCGGCGACCAGGGCGGCTCGATCCGCATCCCCGCGTCCTATTGCGGCATCTACGGCATGAAGGCGACCCACGGCCTCGTGCCTTACACCGGCGTGATGCCGATCGAGTCGACCATCGACCATACCGGCCCGATGACGGCCAACGTCAAGGACAACGCGCTGCTGCTCGAAGTGCTCGCCGGCGCCGACGGCCTCGATCCGCGGCAATACGCGCCGAAGGTCGCGGCCTACACTGAGGCGCTCGGCAAGGGCGTCAAGGGCCTCAAGATCGGCGTGCTCAAGGAAGGCTTCAGCGCGCCGAACATGCAGGAGGGCGTGGTCAGCAAGGTCAAGGCGGGCGCGGAGCGTTTCGCCAAGATGGGTGCCAGCGTCTCGGAGGTTTCGATCCCCGAGCACATGCATGCGCTGGCGGCGTGGAATCCGATCACGCTCGAAGGCTTCCTGGTGCAGATGATGCTCGGCAACGGCATGGGCTTCAACTGGAAGGGCCTCTACGACGTCGGCCTGCTCGACGCGCATTCCGGCTGGCGCACCCGCGCCGACGATCTCTCGGTGACCCTGAAGCTGACCATGCTGGTCGGGCAGTGGGGCGTCGAGCATTATCGCGGCCGCTACTACGCCAAGTCGCGCAACATCGCGATCGCCGCCAAGGCGGCCTATGACGCCATGTTCGGCTCCTACGATCTCCTGCTGATGCCGACCTTGCCCTGCGTCGCCACGCCGATCCCGGCCAAGGACGCGCCGCTCGCCGAGGTCGTGCAGCGCGCCTTCGAGATGACCGCGACGACGAGCCCGTTCGACGTCACCGGTCACCCCGCGATGACCTTGCCGTGCGGCCTCTCCGACGGTCTCCCGGTCGGCCTGATGCTGATCGGCAAGGACTACGCCGAGGCCACCATCTACCAGGCGGCGGCGGCGTTCGAGGCCGACGGCGACTGGAAGAAGTTCTGATGATCACGATCACCGCGGTCATCAGGGCCAAGGCGGGACACGAGGCCATGATGCGCGACGCCCTCGTCGCCGTCGCGGCCCATGTCGCGGCCAACGAGCCGGAGACGATCGGGTTCTTCATCTCGCAGAGCGAGACCGAGCCCGGTCTCTTCACCACCTATGAGCGCTTCGCCGACAAGGCCGCGATGGACCGCCACAACGGCTCCGCCGCGGTGGCGACCTTCTTCGGCATCGCCAAGCCGATCCTCGATGGCGAGGTCATTCTCGTGACCTCGCAGGAGGTGTCGGCGACGATGCGGTAGGGCCGAGAGCTCAGTCCGCCAATCGTCCTTCGAGACGCCCGCCAAGCGGCGGGCTCCTCAGGACGAGGGCGGTGGGTGTGGCGATGATAGGCTAGTGCTTACTACGAACTCAAGCATTGCTACCTTCACAGTCATTCCNGGGCGATGCAAAGCATCGAACCCGGAATCTCGAGATTACGGGTTCACGCTTCGCGTGCCCCGGAATGACAGCGGACTAGAACAGCCGTCTTTGCGAGGAACGCAGCGACGAAGCAATCCAGAGTCCTTGCTCAGCCCCGGATTGCTTCGCTTCGCTCGCAATGACGAGGCGAGAGCATCTCATGACCACCAGCGCCGATGCGGATGAGCGGCTGATCGAGAAGGGCCGCAAGCTGTTCGCACAGGCCTGGCGTTTCACCCATGCCTCGCCGTCGATCGCGAGCCTGCCGCCGATGGGCGCGATCGAGGTCGCCTTCGCAGGCCG
>NZ_CAFJ01000706.1 GCF_000239795.1 Bradyrhizobium sp. STM 3809
GCTGCGCCGTCGACGCCGAAGCCGTCGCCGATCAGCGACACCGTCATTTTCACCGCGCCGCCGGACCGCGAGGCGCGGCTCGAATCGCGCAGCCCTGTCCTCGCCAATGTGCAGCCGAATCCGTCGACCAAGCTCGCCGGCGTCGACAACGTGCTGACGCGGCTGACGCGCTCGCTCGACCAGGTCGAGGCGCGGCAGGTCGCGATGCTGGCTTCGGCGGAAGAGACGCTGGAATCGAAGCTGCGCCGGATGCGCGGCGTGATCACCGATCTCGGGCTCGACATGGGCCAGCTCGAAGCCGCCGCGCCGAAGGGCGGCATGGGCGGCCCGTTCGTGCCGGTCAAGCTCGGCGCCGAATCCGGTCCGTTCGAGCGTCAGCTCTACCGCATCAGCATCACCCGCGCGCAGGTCGAGAAGCTGAACCGCACGCTGTCGCTGGTGCCCTATCGCAAGCCGGTCATCGGCGAGGTCGAGTTCACCTCGGGCTTCGGCGTGCGCTCCGATCCGTTCCTCGGCCGCCCGGCAATGCACACCGGCCTCGATTTCCGCGCCGCGACCGGCGATCCCGTACGCGTCACCGCCAACGGCAAGGTCGTCAACGCCGGCTGGTCCGGTGGCTATGGCCGCATGGTCGAGGTCGATCACGGCAACGGCCTCTCGACGCGCTACGGTCATCTCTCCGAGATCAACGTCAAGATCGGCCAGCAGGTGAAGATCGGCGATATCATCGGCGAGGTCGGCTCCACCGGCCGCTCGACCGGCCCGCATCTGCACTACGAGACCCGCATCGACGGCGAAGCCGTCGACCCGCAGAAGTTCTTGCGCGCCGGCATCCGGCTGAGCGCTGGTTAGCGATATTGGACGGTCCGGGTATCACCCGGACGCACCTGCCTCCTCGAGCCCACATCTCTCCCCCGT
>NZ_CAFJ01000705.1:0-5792 GCF_000239795.1 Bradyrhizobium sp. STM 3809
TGAACAGCAGCCGGATCATGACGGGCAGCTCACGGTCGTGATCGCGGGCATCGGCGCGTCGCGCTGGGTGCGCGTCGCCACGCCCACCGGCGTGTCGTAGAGGCGCAGCATCAGCGCATAGCGCTCGATGCCGCCGGTCGGCAGCCAGTTGCCGGCGCGCGAGCGTGCGGCGACGCGAATCTCGAATGAGCCGTCGGCGCCGCGCACCAGCTCCTGGCTGGTGAAGCCGTAACGCTCCAGCGTGTTGGCGACGAGGTGACCCTTGCGGTCATACAGCGTGAGCGTCCAGAAGCGGGCCGGCGGCGTCACGCCGCTGACCAGGATGTCGCAGCGGCCGTCGAGCGGCTTCTTGTTGTCGTCGGTGGTGGCGGTGAACGCGACGCCGTCGCCGGTGCCGATCGGCAGCTCGCCGTTGCGGGTGATGGTGGCGCGCGCATAGGGGTCGACGTCGGCGGTGCCGGTCTTGGGACGCGCCGTCCAGGCGCCGATCGTCAAGGTGCCGAACTCGGTGCCGCGGGTGGTGGTGATCCAGGTCGCGCCGATGCCGACGCCGGTGGCGATCAGCAGCGCGAGCAAGGTGATGAAGAGCAGCCGCACGGGAATTCGCTGTCGTCAGTTCTTGCGCAGGGCAGGGGTGGCCACGCTGTCGGCGGTGGCCGTGGCGTAGTTCTCGGGGAAGGCGAGCGCGCTCGACGACACCGGCTTGCCGGGCTTCTTCGGATCGGCCGGCGTGGCCTTTTCGGCGACGCGCGCGGCGTCGTCCAGCATCTTCTCGACCTGCACCAGGATCTCGGCGCCGCGGCGGGTCAGGATCGGCGGCGGGCCCGGCTTGATCTCGAGCGTCTTCGGCTGGCCGGCCTGCGCCATTGCGGCGGAGACCGGCTGCGGCAGCTTCTCGCCCATGCCGACGCCGGGCAGTTCCTTGACCTCGACGCCCTGATGCGCGGCAACCATGATGTCGTGCCAGGTCTGGGCCGGCAGCGAGCCGCCGGTCATGCGGTTGGTCGGCGAGTAGTCGTCATTGCCGTACCAGACCGCGCAAGTGAAGTTGCCGGTGTAGCCGACGAACCAGGCGTCGCGATACGCATTGGTGGTGCCGGTCTTGCCGGCGGTCGGAATGCCGTCGAGCGCGGCGCGACGCGCGGTGCCTTCGCTGACCACGTGGCTCATCATGCCCGCCATGTCGGCGGCGACGGATGCGGGGATCGCCTGCTTCGGCTTCGGCCCGTCGCGGTCCCAGCGCCAGACCAGGTCACCGGCGCCGGTGCGGACCTCGAGCACGGAATGCGGCGTCACCGCCTTGCCCTTGTTCGGGAAGGTCGCATAGGCGACCGCATGCTCCAGCACCGTCACCTCGTCCGAGCCGATCGGCATCGACGGGGTGTCGGGCAGGGGCGCCTTGATGCCGAAGCGGCGGGCGACCTCGACGATCTTGGCGCGGCCGGCCTTCGGGCCGTCCTTGCCGCCGAGCGCGATCGAGAGCTTGACGGGCACGACGTTGATCGAGCGCGTGATCGCCTGGGTCAGCGTCACCGAGCCGGAATAGGAGTGGCCATAGTTCTGCGGGCACCAATTGCCGATGCAGACCGGGCCGTCGACCACGATCGAGGTCGGCTTGAAGCCGTTCAGCAGGGCTGTGGTGTAGACATACGGCTTGAACGAGGAGCCCGGCTGACGGTAGGCGTCGGTGGCGCGGTTGAACTGGCTGGCGCCGTAGTCGCGGCCGCCGACCATGGCGCGGATGCCGCCGTCGAGATCGGACACGACGGTCGCGGCCTGGGTCGCGTGATAGTCGCGGCCGAACTGGCGCAGCTGGTTTTCGATCGCCTCGTCGGCGGCATGCTGCACGTTCATGTCGATCGAGGTCCGCACCACGAACACGCGCTCGGTGTAGGACTTCGGGAACGTGTCGACCAGCTTGCGCATCTCGTCGAAGGCATAGTCGAGGAAATAGTTCGGCGAGCTCTCGTCGCGGCGGTCGACCGCGAAGGCCGGATTGCGGCGGGCGCCGAACACCTGGCCCTCGGTCATGAAGCCGGCATCGACCAGGTTGTCGAGCACGACGTTGGCGCGGGCGCGCGCGGCGGGCAGGTTGATGTGCGGGGCGAACTTGGTCGGCGCCTTGAACAGGCCGGCGAGCATCGCGGCTTCGGCGAGGTTGATGTCGCGCACCGACTTGTTGAAGTAGAAATGCGCCGCGCCGTCGACGCCGAAGGTGCCGCCGCCCATATAGGCGCGGTCGAGATAGAGCTTGAGGATCTCGTTCTTGGTCAGCCGGGTTTCCAGCCAGATCGCCAGGAACGCCTCGTTGACCTTGCGCTCGATGGTGCGCTCGTTGGACAGGAACAGGTTCTTGGCGAGCTGCTGGCTGATCGAGGAGCCGCCCTGGCGGACGCCGCCGGCCTGGGCGTTGGTGACGAGCGCACGGGCGAGGCCGGGGAAGTCGATGCCGAAATGGTCGTAGAAGCGGCGGTCCTCGGTCGCGAGCGTCGCCTTGATCAGATTGTCCGGGAAGTCTTCGAGCGGGATCGAGTCGTTGTGCTTGATGCCGCGGCTGCCGATCGGGTTGCCGTAGCGGTCGAGAAAGGTGACCGCGAGGTCGGACTTCTTCAGCCAGTCCTCGTCGGCGGTCTCGCGGAACGCGGGGATGGCCAGGGCCAGCATCAGCACCAGGCCGCCGAGGCCGATCGTCGCCGCCTCCGACAGCGGCTCGACGAACACCCAGCGCTTCCAGCCGCCGACATAGAAGCGGTCCATGAACGCCGAAAAGCGCTCATACAGCTCGCGGGTGCCGCGTAGTGAGGAGAACAGCGCCGAATCGAACCGGGCGTCGAGATCCAGGCGGAAGTTATTGATCCGCTTCTTCCAATCGTCTGGAATGATCTGCCGCACGGGAACCCTGGTCGTTTCGAAAGCGTGTCAGCGGGCTTCGAAAGCACTCAGCACGCGGGGCTGGGGGCCATCGATGGGTCTTGCGCGCTTGTTGCGGCAAACCCAAGGCATGAGGTGGAGGCACCAGTTCGAAGGCACTGCGCGCCGCCGCCTGCGTGACTCAAGCCCATAATCTAGCCGAGCGGGTGTCACAAACCAATGGTTCCGCTCACAATTTGATGCACAAAGCTAACGTCCCGCTTGAACCGGCACGCGCCCCTTGCGCCTGGCGGGGCGGGACACCTAGATGGCGGCGACGCCGCGCCCCTTTGGAATCGCCCGATGACCGCATCGCTCAAACGTCCCTCGGGCCAGGAGGGAATGTTCTGGAAAACCAAGACCTTGGAGGAGATGTCGGAGGCGGAGTGGGAAAGCCTGTGCGACGGTTGCGGGCGCTGCTGCCTGGAGAAGCTCGAGGACGAGGATACCGGCGACATCTACTTCACCCACATTTCCTGCAAGCTTCTGGATGCCGGCCTATGTGCCTGCAAGGATTACCCGAACCGCTCGGAGCAGGTGCCGGACTGCGTTCGCCTGACGCCTGAGAACGTCCGCACCATCACCTGGCTGCCGCCGAGCTGCGGCTACCGGCTGGTGGCCGAGGGCCGTGACCTCTATTGGTGGCATCCGCTGATCTCGGGCGATCCTCAGACCGTGCATGAAGCCGGCGTCTCCGTCCGCGGCCGGGTCGAGGGCACCGAGGACGACGTGCCGGACGACCAGCTCGAGGATCACATCGTGCAGTGGCCAGTGCTGCTGCCCAAGCGCGCCAAGCTGAAGCGGCCGCCGAAATAGGCTGATCACTTCGCACGCGCAGCAAGTCACGATGGTGCGACAAGTCCTGTGCTGCCGGGATACACCCATGCGCAGGCCCCGCTGCCGCAAGGGAAAATTATGCCTTAAGTAGTTCGCTATCTGGCGAATCTGCGCGGCGCCGGCCGCGCGCGGCATAGCAATTTATCCCCATGAACAAGTTTGATCGGCAGAGCCATTATCCTGCCGCGTCCCCATCCTTGCCCGAAGAGCTCGCCGCCGAGCTGCCTTCGATCCCGCCGCAGGTGCAGGCGATCGAGGATGCGCCCTCGCTCGCGCCGCCGGTGCCGCTGACCCCGGCCGAGGTCCGCACCATCCTGATGAGCCTCTTGCTGACGATGTTCCTGGCCGCGCTCGACCAGACCATCGTCGCGACCGCGCTGCCGACCATCGGCCGCCAGTTCCAGGACGTCACCAATCTCTCCTGGGTGATCACCGCCTATCTGCTGGCGTCGACCGCCGTGGCGCCGGTGTTCGGCACGCTGTGCGACATCTACGGCCGCCGGTCGATGATCATCACCGCGCTCAGCCTGTTCGTGGTCGGCTCCGTGGTCTGCGCGCTGGCGCCGAACATGCCGGTCCTGATCCTCGCCCGCGGCCTGCAGGGCCTCGGCGGCGGCGGCATCATGCCGGTCGTGCAGACCGTGATCTCCGACGTCGTCAGCCCGCGCGAGCGCGGCCAGTACCAGGCCTATTTCAGCGGCGTCTGGCTGCTCGCCGGCCTGCTCGGTCCGGTCATCGGCGGTTTCTTCGCCGACCATCTGCACTGGTCGATGATCTTCTGGATCAATGTTCCCCTGGCGGTCGCCGCGCTGGCTCTGCTGCTGCCCAAGATGGGCCGGCTGCCGGTCTATCACCGACTGCGCAAGGTCGACTGGACCGGTGGCCTCCTGCTGATGGCCTCCGCCGTGGTGTTCATGCTGGTGCTGACCTGGGGCGGCCACAAGCTGGCCTGGCTGTCGCCGACCATCCTGGCGATGATCGGCAGCGGCGTGGCACTGGGGCTCGCCTTCGTCTGGCACGCCAAGCGCGCCGACGAGCCGTTCCTGCCGCTGTCGCTGATGGGCGGCACGGTCGTGCCCTATGGCATGCTGGCGAGCGGCTGCGCGCTCGGCGCACTGATCGGGCTCACCGTGCATCTGCCGCTGTATTACGAGCTGGTCTACCACCTGACGCCGAGCGAGGCCGGCCTCGGCCTGATCCCGATCGCGGCGATCTCGACCTTCGGCGCGGCGATTGCCGGCCGCACCATGGCCCGGGTCAAGCACTACAAGCGCGTCGCCATCGTCGGCACCTTCATCGGCACCATCGCTGCCGCCATCATGACGGTGACGACGCCGTCGCTCTGGATGCTGCTGGTGCTGCTGTCGATCTGCGGCATCGGCCTCGGCACGGCGTTTCCGATTTCGGTGGTGTCGCTGCAGAACGCCGTCGACCGCTCGCAGATCGGCACCATCACCGGCGCGATGAACTTCTTCCGCTCGATGATGTCCTCGTTCACCGTCGCGGCCTTCAGCGCCATCCTGCTGATGGTGCTCGGCGCCGACATCTCGCTCGCCGAGGGCGCCCATGGCGCCGTCAGCGGCGTCGCGGAAGCCGACATGATCCACGCCTTCCGCTACGTCTACGCCGCCGCCACCGCGATGCTCGCCTGCGCCTCCGTCTGCATGATCCTGATGGAGGAGCGCCCGCTGGCCGGCCCGTCTCGGACTGAGACGGTGGAATTGGCGGAGTAGCAAAGTAGGGTGGGCAAAGGCGCGAGGCAGGACCGTCGTTCGAGGCAAACTGTCACGCGCCGTGCCCACCGGCTTCCGGCACGTTCCGCGCCAAAATGGTGGGCACGGCGCCACTCCGATCTCGCGTGAGGAGAGAGCGCGGCAGCGCCTTTGCCCACCCTACGGACTGCATGATCCTGATGGAGGAACGCCCGCTGGCCGGCCCGTCTCGGAGTGAGACGGTGGAATTGGCGGAGTAGCAAAGAAGTAGGGTGGGCAAAGGCGCCGGGCAGGGCGGAGGTTCGGGGCGCACTGTCACNNNNCNNNNCCNNC
>NZ_CAFJ01000704.1 GCF_000239795.1 Bradyrhizobium sp. STM 3809
GCCCGGGCGATGGGGGCAAGAACGCCGATCCCCAGGGAGAGCACGAAGGACACCGTAAAACCATTGCGCGGGGGAGGCCGTTTGGTGGCCCGACCTGTGGTGACTGCCGCCTGCTTTCTTCTCTGCAGGCGGGCCATGGGCCGCGGTCAGCACCCGGCCTTCCCCGCGCCCTCTCGTTTGACGAGGGCTGACGGCCGTATCACCCGGGCACGTCGTGCCGCGGGATCGCGAGCGCGCATGCCGATCGCATCTTCACGACGCCGCCGTCCATCAAGTTCGGACGGTCGAGGGCATGGAGTTCATCGCTCGACAGCGGGCGACGGCAGCGCCGGTGCGGCGCCGTCGCCGCCCTGCTCGAGGGCGTCAGAGCTGCGTCGCCCGCAGTTCGATCGTCACCGGGGTCGCGGTGCGCTTGGTCGCCGGATCGGCCGGCATCTGCAGCACGCGGGCGCGCTGGCCGGTGGCGAGGTCGGTGACCTTGACGACGCGGCCGTTGGAAAATTCGAGCGCGTCGTGGTGCTCGGTCGGCTTGTTGGTGTCGACCTGGCGGAAGCGGGCGAGATG
>NZ_CAFJ01000703.1 GCF_000239795.1 Bradyrhizobium sp. STM 3809
TATCATCGTCAGCGCTTGTTGCGGATCGGGACCGTCATGTCCTCGATCTTGATCTCGCGCACCGGTTCGTTGACGGCCCAGGCGAGGTTCGGATCGACCTTGACGCGGAAGTGATACATGCTTTGCAGCGCCTGGTGATCTTCTTTCCGGAAGATCATCTTGCCCTTCGGCGTATCGAACTCCATGCCCTCCATCGCCGCGATCAGCTTCTCGGTGTCGGTCGACTTCGCCTTGGTCACGGCGGTGACGACGGCCATCGCCGCGGAGAAGCCGCCCGCGGTGAAGAAATCCGGCGGCGCGTTGAAGCGCTTCTGGTGCTCGGCCACCAGCCAGTCGTTCACGGGGTTCTTGGGAATGTCATAATAATAATAGGTGGCGCCTTCCATGCCCGGCAGCCGCTTGTAGGCGGCGAGTGCCGGCAGGATGTTGCCGCCGGTCGACAGCTCGATGCCATAGCGCTTCGGATCCATGTCCTGCAGCTTGGTCAAGGGATCGCCGGCGCCGGCCCAAATCACCCAGATGATCTTCTTGCCCGGCTTGTCCTTCAAGGCGTCGAACAGGCGCTGGCCGACGGCGGTGAAGTCGGTCGTGCTGGTCGGCACATATTCCTCGGCGCCGAGCGTCGCGCCGGTCTTGGCGAGCGCTTCCTTGAACGCGGCGACGCCGTCGCGGCCGAAAGCGTAGTCCTGCGCCAGCGTGGCGACCGTCACGCCGGGCTTGCCGATCGCGACCGCGTTGGAGATCGCGTCCTGCGAGGAGTTGCGGCCGGTGCGGAAGATGTAGCGGTTCCACTTCTCGCCGGTGATCTGGTCGGCCACCGCGGGCTCGACGATCAGGATCTTCTTGTTCTCCTCGGCGACCGGCAGGTCCGCGAGCGCCGCGGCCGAGGAGGTCGTGCCGATGGCGATGTCGGCGCCGTCATCCTGATAGGCCTCCGACAGAGCGGCCTTGGAGAGATCGGGCTTGCCCTGGTCGTCCTTGGTGATGATGACGATCTTGCGACCGTCGATCATGTTGGTGCCCTTGGTGGCATATTCGAAGCCGAGGCGAAGGCCCGCTTCGGTCTGCTTGGCATAAGCCTCCAGCGGGCCCGTCTTGCCGTAGATGAGAGCGATTTTCAGATCGTCGGCCTGGGCGGCGGTGGCCAGCAGGGCTGCAGTCAGTGATGAAACAATGCCTTTGAATATATGTGACGTTTTCAAGAGCCTTCCTCCCAGCTACCGGCGGCTGTTACCTGCAACTGATAGTGTGCAGGCTCTGGCCGGGTCAAGGCAGTTTCGGAGGCAGGCGGGGAGCGATCATACTTTGTGCTGATGAACCTGCTCCTCTCTCTCGCCGCAGGATTCACCGTCGATAGCGGCTGCTGCGCGCATAAGCCTGGCGATTTTCCTGCACAGCGCGACTGGCGAGGCTGATGCGCGCTTCGCTTGCAATCGGGATCGCCGGCTTCAGCTCCTCGAGGAAGATCGGCCGCGAGAAGTAGTAGCCCTGGGCGTAACGGATCTTGGTCGCCGCCTGCAGATAGGCGAGCTCCTCGAACGATTCGATGCCTTCCGCGATGACGGTCATGCCGAGCGCCTCGCTCAGCGACTCGATCGCGCGCAGGATGCCCTGGCTGCGCGGCCGCTTGTGGATGTCCGTGATGAAGGAGCGATCGATCTTGATCTCGTCGGCGGTGATGTCGGCGAGCGCCGACAGCGACGAATAACCGATGCCGAAATCGTCGATCGAGATGCCGACGCCGATGCCGCGCAACAGCGGCACGATCTCGTCCTGGAAATGACTGCGGGTCACGAACGCGTCTTCCGTGACCTCGACCATGAAGCGCTTCGGGAAGCCGGTGGCCTCGAGCGCCCGGGCAAAGGGCTCCATGAACTCCGGGTTCGACGCCTGCTTGGCGGCGACGTTGATGCTGATCGTCGCCTCGTGGCCGAACGTCTCGTTGATCAGGTCGATCGATTTGACGATCTCGTCGAGCACGAGATGCGCGAGCTCGTCGATCAGCCCGAGTTCGACCGCGAGATTGATGAAGGCGCCCGGCGCCTGGATCACGCCTTCATTGTCGCGCAGCCGCACCAGCGCCTCGATGCCCTTGATCTCTTCGGTGCGGATATCGACCTTGGCCTGGAACGCGCAGCAGAAGCGCTTCTCGAGGATCGCGAGCCGCAGCGACTGCTCGACCTTCATGCGCGCCAGCGCCTCGTGCTCCATCGCGCTGGAAAAGAACGCCAGCGTGCCCTTGCCGCCGTTCTTGACGCGGTACATCGCGAGATCGGCGTTCTGGCGCAGCACGTCGTAGCTCGCGCCATGCTCGGGATACAGGCTGACTCCGACGGAGGCGGAGGCGAAGACTTCGGCGCCATCGATGAAGAACGGTGCGTTGAGCCGCTCGAGCAGCGCTTGCAGGAACTCGGCCACCTCCTCGGCGCGCTCGATCGGATGCAGCAGCAGCAGGAACTCGTCGCCGCTGATGCGCGACAGAAGGTCGGACTCGCGCAGGTCGCGGCTGATCCGCTTCGCGAACTCGATCAGCAGCGCATCGCCGGTGGCGTGGCCATAATAGTCGTTGATGTACTTGAAATTGTCGAGGTCGAGGAAGGCCAGCGCGAAGCGCCCCTCGACGCGGCCGCGGCGGACCAGATTGTCGGCGCGATGCTCGACGACGCGGCGCATCGGCAGGCCGGTCAGCTCGTCATAATAGGCGGCGCGGAACAGCTGGTCCTCGAACTCCTTCTGCTCGGAGATGTCGGCCGAGCTCGAGATCAGGACGGTGCGGTCGCCGATGCGGGTCGGCCGGTGCGCCGTCAGCAGCGTCTGCGGGCCGCGCTCGCCAGCGACCTTTTCCTCGCCGATCACCGTGCGCCCCCGGCCGATGATGTCGCGGCAAGCGCTCCGCCTGCCGTCGAGATGCGGTGACGACAATCCGTCGGCGCTGTTGGCGGCGGCGCCGAGCTGGACGGCGGCGGCATCGTTGACGAGGAGAAAGCGGCCGTGCTCGTCCTGCACCGTGACGCCGGACGGCAGCTGACTGAGGACGCCGCGCAGGAAGCGCAGCTCGGCCTCGGTCGCATCCAGCCCGTCGTTTTTGTCGGGTGAAAAGTTGAATCGGTCGCTGCTGTACATGCGCCGATTGTGCGAAGTTCCCGCTTCATTTTAGTTAAGCGTTACGTAGAAACACGGGGCTCCAAGGCCAAGTTGCGGAAAATGCGGAGCTTTGTGCCGCAGCGTCATTAACGGATCCTCAATTTGCCGGAGCACCCGGCTGCGCGCATGCGGCGAAAGTCGAAGGCCGGACCGCCTCGCCGCCGTCGCCTCAACTCGGCGGCACGCGGCATTGCATCGTGCAGTGGATTCCGGTCGGGAGAAACGTCGTGTCGGTCCCGCCGTCGAACGACGACAAGGCGGCCTTCAGCAGCTTGGTGCCGAAGCCGGGCTTGCCGACCTCGCCGACCGGCGGCCCCTCGGTCTCGTCCCAGGTCAGCTTGAGCCGGTCGTCCTGGATGGTCCAGGAGACCTGCAGGAAGCCGCGCGGCGAGGCGAAGGCGCCATACTTTCCGGCGTTGGTGGCGAGCTCGTGGAAGATCAGCGCCAGGCTGACCGCGAGCTTGGCTGGGAGGAACAGCCGATCGCCGTTGAGGTCGAAGCGCACATGGTCGTACGGCCCGAGCTCCGACATCAGCAGGTCCTTGAGGTCGCAGCCCTGTCCGTCGGCGCGCGCGATCAGATCGTCGGCGGTCGCCAGCGCGCGAAGGCGCTGGTCGATGCGACTCCAGACCTGCGGCTGGTCGTAAAGCACCTGGTGCAGCACGGCGTGAATCGTGGAGGTCTTGTTCTTGAGCCGGTGGTGCAATTCGTCGAGCAGCAGCTTGCGATACTGCTCTTCCTCGGTGAGGCGCCGCGCGATCTCGCGCTGCTTGAGGGCGAGACCGCGATAATGGCTGACGCCCCAGATCACCAGCGCGGCCGCCACCAGGTACATCGCCATCAGCGCGAGCCGTGCGCCATCGGCCGGGCCGCCGCCGAAATCCAGCGCCAGCCCCAGCGCCGCGCCGAGGATCGCGGTGGCGAGGCCGACACCTGATCCGCCGATCGCGGTGGCGAAGAACACCGCCGGGATATAGGGCGTGAAGAAGATGTCGGGACGGATCTGCGCCATGCCGAATCGGATCGCCGTCGCGATCGCCAGGCAGAGGATTGCAAAGATGCAGCTCCAGGCCAGAGTGGCCTGCCGCTCGCCGCGCCAGACCTGCTTGATGTCCTCGATGAGTCGCGTCATGGACATCCATGAGCCTCAGGTGCGCAACCAAATTAAGGCCGGCGTGGCGGTAATTTGTCCGGTTGCCGGAAGTTGCCGCGCTTGTGTTGCAATTCGGTGCGCCCGATGATGGTTCCGTGGCGGAACTCCGGTTGCTGCTCGGCGCGCGCCAACAAATAGAACATGTCAAACAGCTCAAAAGGAGGATCGGGCCATGGGACGATTGGACGGCAAGGTCGCGGTGATCACGGGCGCCACCAGCGGCATCGGCTTGCGCACCGCGGAGATCTTCGTCGCCGAAGGCGCGACGGTGATCGCCGCGGGCCGCCGCAACGTCGAGGGCGAAGCACTGGCCGCTCGTCTCGGTACGAAATGCGTATTCCGCCAGACGGACGTCACCGTCGACGCGCAGATGCGCGCGCTGATCGATCTCGCCGTCGACCGGTTCGGCCGTCTCGACTGTCTGTTCAACAATGCCGGCGGCCCGGCGCAGACCGGCGGCATCGAGGGTCTCGATGCGGCTCGGTTCGATCAGGCGATGGCGGTGCTGGTGCGCAGCGTGATGCTCGGGATGAAGTATGCGGCGCCTCACATGAAGAAGCAAGGCGCGGGCAGCATCATCAACAACGGCTCGATCGCGGGACGGCTCGCGGGCTACTCGACCTCGGTCGTCTACAGCACGGCGAAGGCCGCTGTGATCCATCTCACCAGATGCGTCGCGATGGAGCTCGGTGAGTCCGGCGTGCGCGTCAACTCGATCTCGCCCGGACTGATCGCCACCGGAATCTTCGGCAAGGCGCTGGGCCTGTCGACCGAGGCGGCGGAGAGGACGCCGGAGACGATCCGCAGCGCCTACGCCACCGCGCAGCCGATCCCGCGCGCCGGCCTGCCCGACGACATCGCGCATGCCGCTGTCTTCCTCGCCAGCGACGAGTCCAGCTTCATCAACGGCCACGATCTCGTCATCGACGGCGCCATCACCGGCGGCCGCAACTGGAGCCAGCAGCAGCAGGGCTATGCGGCGATGCGCAAGCTGCTCGGGGATGCGGTGGAGTAGGAGATCACCGTTTCGAGCACCATCTGCCGCACTCACGGAAGGTTGGAGTTTGCCCCGCTCTCTCCACGTCGTCA
>NZ_CAFJ01000702.1 GCF_000239795.1 Bradyrhizobium sp. STM 3809
CCACGCCGCCAGGCCAAATTGGAGTCGGAGAGGCTTCCAATGCGAGTAGGGCTGAGGCGAACTCGGTCAGCCCAATTGAGGTTGCGCGATTGCGATTGGGCAGTAGCACGATCCGACACAAGCGTCCAAACCGGTTCTAAATCGCCGGCAATGGTCAACCGGACGGTAAGAACCGTTTCGCAGTTCTTCTCCGGCTCATCTTCAATGGTTTGAGTATCGACGTTGCATCCCCTTAGGTAGTTGCCGTAAGCTTCCATATTCTTTAGCGCGTCGTCCAATTCACCGATCGTAATCGTGATGATGATCGGTTTATCGACGTCGAGATTGTGAAAGTCGGCATCAGTGAATTGAGCGTTACGCCGAGCGCCGAGGCAAAGGTCGATCGCGTCAAGGATCGAAGACTTGCCGACGTCGCCTGGACCCATCAGGCAGTTGATACCCGGCGATGGCCACCACGAAAAATCTCGGATGCGGCGGAAATTGCTGATTTCGATGTGACGAATCCGTGCCAATAGCTCCCCCTATTTGCGTAGCGTTCCACAACCGGAGATTTTGCGCTAGAGTTTTTCTCCTGATGGGGTTTATCCGGACATTTCCCATTGCGCTTTATCCGAAATCATGCTCTACTCCGCGCATCCCGTCCCGCTGAGGGGGCGCTTCGCGATCGTCACGGACGTCGGGTGCGGGATGCGGTGGGCGCAGCGGGGCGTCGCGTGGTTTGCGCGCGGACGAACGATCCCGGTGCGACGAGGAAGTCGCGTGGTTCTGGCATCCCGGTGCTGATGCCAAGTCGGCGAGGACGAAGTCGCCGATGACGGGGCCAACAAGCCGGTCCCCGGGAAGAGCGCGTATAAATCGTAACACCATCGCGCAGGGAAGGTCGGAAGTGTCGGCCGAACCTGTGGTGACTGCCGCCTGCTTTTCTTTCTGCAGGCGGGCCATGGGAGAGGCCAGCTCCCGACCTTCCCTGCGCCCTCTGTTCGACGAGGGCGATGCCGTCTTGGACAACTCGGGCGACAACGCGCCGCGGGAACGAATGCTGTTGCGATGAGCTTTGGCTTGCAGGAGGGGCCTCGCCCTTCGAGACGCACGCCTTTGGCGTGCTCCTCAGGGTGAGGAGCGCGGGCTGTCTCCGGAGGTCGCCTTTCTCTGCCGTCAGTGGCAGCGTCGAGCTCATGGCCAAGCCTCTCTCCATGAACGAGCTGTTGGCGTGTTGATGGTCCGCCGTGCAATGGCGCCCTCGGCTCTTGACCCTCATGGTGAGGAGCGCCGCGCCGATCGGCTCGATGCGAGGTGAGATCATCGCGCGTCTCGAACCATGAGGCCCCGCTGGCGCCCCGTAACAATCCGGGAACCTGGCCGGTCACACTCCCGTGTGAAGCGGCTGTGCAAGGCGGAAAGCTGCACTGCGATGGATGCCTCACGGCTGCCTTTGTGCTAGGGTGAACATCCGGGCAACCTGGAGAGATTGTTGAGCGGCGAGACCCCCGAGCCGGCGCGGCCGGCAAGCAGCACCCGTGATGGGCTGGCGAACGCCGGCTCGACCAACAATGGGCCGGCCAATGACGGGCTTGCGCGGCTGAAGCTGGCGCAGGCGCTGCAGCGGGCGCGATTGGCCATCGCCTGGGAGCAGGGCTGGCCGCATCTGGCGCGGCTGCTGGTGGTCATCGGGCTGTTCCTGGTCGTCTCCTGGGCCGGGCTGTGGCTTGGTTTGCCGCTGTTGGCCCGGGCCATCGGCATCGCGCTGTTCGTCGCGCTGTTTGTTGCCGCCGCGATCCCCGCGCTGCGCTTCCGCTGGCCGGCGCGCGAGCAGGGGCTGGCGCGGCTCGATCGCGGCTCGGGCATCGCCCATCGTCCCGCCACCGCGCTGACCGACACGCTGTCGACCCAGGATCCGATCGCGCGCGCGCTGTGGCAGGCGCAGCGCGAGCGCACCTTGGCCTCGATCAAGGCCATCCGTGCCGGCACGCCGCGGCCGCGGCTGTCGCTGCATGATCCCTGGGCGGTGCGCGCGCTGGTCGTCGTGCTGCTGGTCGCGACTTATTTTGCCGCCGGCGACGAGCGGCGGCTGCGCGTCGCCGCGGCGTTCGACTGGAACGGCGTGCTGACGCCGGTGCCGATCCGGGTCGATGCCTGGGTCAAGCCGCCGCTCTACACCGCCAAGCCGCCGATCATCCTGTCCGCCGCCAACAAGGAAGCCGCGGTGCCGCCGAGCGGCCCGATCGTGGTGCCCGCGGGCTCGACCCTGATCGTGCGCTCCAGCGGCGGCGTGCTCGACGTGATCACCTCGGGCGGCGTCGCCGAGGCCGCCCCGAACGAGGTGGCCGCCGGCGAGGCGCCCAAGGACCTCGGCGACAAGCGAGCCGGCGACAAGGGTGTCGGTGACAAGGGCACCACCGAGAAGCATTTCCTGATCAAGACCGACGGCACCGCACATGTGCGCGCGCCGTCCGGCCAGCCGCAATGGGCGTTCACCGCGACGCCGGACAAGCCGCCTGTCATCAGCATGGCCAAGGATCCCGAGCGCCAGGCGCGCGGCTCGCTGAAACTGTCCTACAAGCTCGAGGACGATTACGGCGTCACCGAAGCCAAGGCGAAGATCACCGCGCGGGCCGCCGACAAGCCGTCCGATGCGCCGGAGGCGCGGCCGCTGTTCCAGCCGCCGGAGTTTGCGCTGGTGCTGCCGAACGCGCGCACCCGCAACGGCGTCGGCCAGACCGTCAAGGATCTCAGTGAGGACCCGTATGCCGGCGCCGACGTGACGGTCACCTTGACCGCCAAGGACGAGGCCGGCAACGAGGGCCGGAGCGAGCCGTTCGAGACCCGCCTGCCGGAGCGGCTGTTCACCAAGCCCCTGGCGCGGGCGCTGATCGAGCAGCGCCGCATCCTGGCGCTCGACGGCAACCGCAATGGCGACGTGTTCACCGCGCTGGACGCGCTGGCGATCGCGCCGGAAATGTTCACGCCGGATCCCGGCCAGTATCTTGGCCTGCATTCGGTCACCCGGCAGCTCGAGATGGCGCGCACCGACGACGCGCTGCGCGAGGTCGTCGCCAGCCTGTGGTCGCTCGCCGTCACCATCGAGGACGGCAACATCACCGATGTCGACAAGGCGCTGCGCGCCGCGCAGGACGCGCTGAAGCAGGCGCTGGAGCGCGGCGCCAGCGACGACGAGATCAAGAAGCTCGCCGACGATCTGCGCCGCGCGATGGACAACTACATGCGCCAGCTCGCCGAGCAACTGCGCAACAACCCGCAGATGTCGCAGCGCGCGCCCGATCCCAACACCAGGTTCGTGCGCCCGCAGGACCTGCAGAACATGATCGACCGCATGGAGCGGCTGTCGCGCTCCGGCGACAAGGACAGCGCGCGCGAGCTGCTCGAGCAGCTGCAGCAGATGCTGGAGAACCTGCAGACGGCGCGGCCCAACCAGGGCGGCGACAACGAGATGGAGCAGGCGCTCAACGAGCTCAACGACATCATCCGCAAGCAGGACCAGCTCCGCAACAAGACCTTCAAGAAGGGCCAGGACTCCCGGCGCGACCGCGGCCGCAACTCGCGCGACCAGGGCCAGGTGCCGCTGCCCAAGGAGGTCGAGCTGATCCTGAAGAAGTCGAAGGAGCTGCGCGACAAGACGTTGAGCGCCTCGCCGGAGGAGCTCGAGAGCATCCTGAAGCAGCAGGAATCGTTGAAGACCCAGCTGCGCAATTGGCGCGAATCGCAGGGAGCGCGGTGACGCATGATGGACCGCCCGATCGATCACCCGACATCACAAGCCGCGCCGCTTCGCGTGCCGCGCCGCCGCGGCGGCCGCGCGCTGCTGCGGATCGGCGTGCTCGCCGGCTGCTGCCTGATCGCCGCGCCCGCCTTCGCCGACGCGCTCGACGAGTATCTCGACAAGGCCGAGCAGGCCATGCAGGACTCGATCGACAGCCTCAAGAACAAGAGCTCGGACGAGAGCGCCAGCCACCAGTCGACCGCGATTCGCGAGCTCGAACGCTATCTCACCGGCGACCTGCAGCAGGAGCAGCAGGCGCTGCGCGACCGGCTGAAGCAGCTGCAGGAGCAGCTCGCCAAGCGCGGCATGAGCCCGAAGGGCGAGAAGGGGCAGCAGGGCCAGAAGGGTCAGCCCGGCCAGCAGGGCGAGCAGGGCGATCCCGGTGACGACGGCGACCAGGGCGATGCCGGCGACGGGCTCGACGAGGCCGATGGCGCGATGGGCGACGCCGGCAGTCAGCTCGGCGACAACAATGCCGACGGCGCGGTCGAGTCGCAGGGCAAGGCGCTGGACGCGCTGCGCAAGGGCGCGCAGAGCCTGGCCCAGGCGATGCAGCAGGGCGACGGCGACCAGCCCGGCGACGGCCCGGGCCAGGCGCCGGGACGGCAGGCCGGCGCGCCGCCGATGGATCCGCTCGGCCGGCCGCTGCACGGCCGCGATATCGACGATTTCTCGCAGAAGATCCCCGGCGAGATCGACGTGCAGCGCGTCCGCCGCATTTTGGAGGAGCTGCGCCGCCGCTCCGCCGACCCGTCGCGGCCGCAGATCGAGCTCGACTACATCGAGCGGCTGCTGAAGGAGAACTGATCAGGCGCCGAGATCGTGGATGAGGGGCGTCAGACCTGTCGCCGAGATGTCGAGCGTCGCCAGCGTGATCGGCAGCCTGAAGCGGCGCGGCCCCGCGCTGCCGGGATTGAGGTAGAGCACGCCGCCTCGGGTCTCGATGCCGGCGCGATGCGAATGGCCTGACACGACGACGTCGATGCCGGTTGCCGCGGGATCGATCTGGAGATCGTGGACGTCGTGCACGACGTGGACCATCCAGCCGCCGAGGCTGACGGTCGCGGTGGCGGCATAGGCCGCCGCCCAGTCCGCGGTATCGACATTGCCGCGGATCGCGGTGACCGGCGCGATTCCTCGCAGCCGGTCGATGATCTCGGGGCGGCCGATGTCGCCGGCGTGGATGATGTGATCGACGCCGGAAAGATGCTGCTCCGCCTCGGGCCGCAGCAGCCCGTGGGTGTCGGAGATGATGCCGATCCTGCGCATCGTCGCTGGCCCGCGTTCGCGACGGCTCAGGTGATCGTCAGGATTTCGAGCTCCTGCCCGGTCACCTCGGCGACGTCGCCGGCCGCCTTGCCCATCAACAGGCGCGCCACCGGCGAGACGTGCGAGATCATGCCGCGCTTGGGGTCGGCCTCGTCCTCGCCGACGATCCGGTACGTCTGCACGCGGCCGTCGCCGCGCCGGAACGTCACGGTGCTGCCGAACGCGATCGTCTCCGTGGAGGCGGGCGGCGGCATCAGTTGCGCGGTGCGCAGCCGGGCCGCGAAGTACCGCGCGTCGCGCAGCGGCAGCGCCTGCTCGCGCCGGCGCTCATTGACGTCCGCGATCGCCTGCGCGGCGTCATACGCCGCCTGCGCCGCGTGCAGCTGATCCTCCAGCGCCCTCAGGCCCGCCTCGGTGACGAGATTGGGATGCGGCGACACCGGCCGGTCCGGCAGCATCGTCTCCGCCGCCGTCTCCGCGCTCTCTTCCTTGGTGAATGCCACGCTCACGCCACTCTCCTCTCGCCGCCGCCCGATGCGCAGCGCGTCGAGGAGAGATCATGCGGCAGAGGCGGATTTCAAGCGGCCATCATCGGCACGCGCATGACGGACGCGCCCCTTGACATGGGCTTTTCGCGAGGCTTGAATATACGAACTATAGTTCGCAATCCGAACCAGATCAAGTTGAAAATGCCCGCCATCGAGACGGGCGTCAAGCAGGAAACGTCGGAGCCTCCCGTGGACGAGGACACCAAGGCAGCCAAAAGCGTCGTGCAGTCGCTGGCGAAGGGTTTTCAGGTGTTGAACGCCTTCACCAGCGACGAGCCCGAGCTCGTGCTGGCGGACGTTTCGCGCCGGGCCTCGCTCGACAAGGGCACGACGTTCCGCCTGCTGAACACGCTGGTGATGCTCGGCTATGTCGAGAAGGTCGGCGACAGCAGGCGCTTCCGCCTGACGCTGAAATGCCTCGACCTTGGCTTCAACGCGATCGCGCGCTCCGAGCTGCGCGACCAGGCGCGGCCGATCCTGCGCAGCCTCGTCGGCGAGATGAACGAGGCCGCCTCGCTGGCCGTGCTCGACGGCAGCGACATCGTCTATGTCGAACGCATCCAGGCCGGCCTCGTCCGGCTCGGCGTCGACGTCCGCATCGGCAGCCGCGCGCCGGTCTATTCCACCGCCGTCGGCCAGGCGCTGCTCGCGCTGCTGCCGGTGGAGACCCAGATCGAGGTGCTCGAGGCGCAGCCGCGCATCAAGCGCACCGAAACCACCATCACCGATCTCGATGCTCTGCTGCAGCGGCTGCGCAAGGTGAAGGCGGCGGGCTACGCGCTCTCAAACCAGGAAAACGCGCCGGGGCTGTGCGTGCTCGCAGCGCCCGTCGTCGACCGCGACGGCGTGCCGCTCGCCGCGATCAGTGTCGCCGCGCCGACCATGCGCATCTCCGCGGAGGCGTTCGAGCGCATGGGCGTCGCGCCGCTGTTGCGCGCGGCCGCGCAGCTGTCGCGTGCGCTCGAAGCCATGGGCGGCGCCACCGCCACCGTTTCCAACCGATGACATCAGAACTCACCAGGAGCCCGACATGAGCGTCATGACCAACTTCAAGGGGATCATCCCGGCGATCGCCGTCCCCTTCAACGCCGACCACTCGATCGACGAGGCGGAGCTGACGCGCTATGCGGCCTGGCTCGGCAAGCGCCGCGGCATCGTCGGCATCATGACCAACGGCCACACCGGCGAGGTGTTCAGCCTCACCGCGAAGGAGCGCGCCGAGGTGACGCGCATCGTCGCCAGGGCGCTCACCGGCATCTGCCCGACCATCTCTTCCGTCGTCTGCGAAGGCATCAAGGACGGCATCGAGCATGCGCTGATGGCCAAGGAGGCCGGCGCCACCGCGCTCGACATCATGCCGCCGCATCACTGGCTGCGCTTCGGCTTCAAGCGCGAGCATTGCCTCGACTACTTCAACGCGATCGGCGAGGCGACGAAGCTGCCGCTGATCGTCCACGTCTATCCGGCCTGGACGCGCGCCTCGTTCTCCTCCGAGCTGCTCGCCGAGCTCGCCCGCCTCGACCATGTCCAGGCGTTCAAGATCGGCACCCGGGAGATGAACAAGTATGCGCGCGACCTCAAGGCGATCCGCGCCGCGGCGCCGCACAAGGCGCTGCTCACCTGCCACGACGAATATCTGCTGGCGTCGATGGTGCAGGGCGTCGACGGCGCGCTGGTCGGCTTCGCTTCGCTGATCCCCGACCTGATCCACGATCTGTTCGCCGCGGTCACCGCCGGCGATCTCAAGCTCGCGATGAAGCTGCAGAGCATGATCGATCCGCTGAAGGACGCGGTCTATGGCGCGGGCGAGCCGACCGGCGAGGCGCATGGCCGCATGAAGGCCGCGATGCAGGTTGCCGGCGTCATCCGCGACGCCACGGTCCGGCCGCCGACGCATGCGCCGAGCGCCGAGGAGATGGCCGCGATCCGCGCCGCGGTGGCCGCGGCCGGTCTGACGGTGAAGGCTGCGGCGTGAGCCTGCGATGAAGCGGTGGCCGGGGCTGGCCCGGCTGCCGTGTCTGACAATCAACCAATAACGATCCGGGTGGACGCTCATGCTCATGATGGATGTCGAGACCGCACCCCGGCGCGCCGCGCCGGACGACGTGCTGATCGCGATCGACCAGGTGTCGAAGACCTACGTCTCGGCCTCGGGCGCTTCGGTGCATGCGCTGAGCCGGATCTCGCTCGACATCAAGCCGGGCGAGTTCGTCTGCGTCGTCGGTCCCTCGGGCTGCGGCAAGAGCACCTTGCTGCGCCTGCTCGCGGGCCTCGACGGTTACAGCGAGGGGCGTCTGCTGCTCGATGGCGAGACAGTCGCCGGCCCCTCGCGCAAGGTCGGCGTCGTGTTCCAGGCCGCCAACCTGCTGCCGTGGATGACGGTGCGCGACAATGTCGGGCTGCCGTTGCGCGTCGGGGGCCAGCATGCGCCGGCCGGTGATCGCATCGAGCGCCTGCTCGCCGTCACCGGCCTCGGCGATTTCGGCGACAAATATCCTTACGAGCTGTCCGGCGGCATGCAGCAGCGCGCCGGCATCTGCCGCGCGCTGGCGCGCGATCCCGAAATCCTGCTGATGGACGAGCCGTTCGGCGCGCTCGATGCGCTGACGCGCGAGCGCCTGAACCTCGAGCTGCAGCGGATCTGGCAGGAGAACCGCAAGACCATCCTGCTGATCACGCACTCGATCTCCGAGGCCATCTTCCTCGCCGACCGCGTCATCGTGATGTCGGCGCGCCCCGGCCGCATCCTGGCCGACCTGCATGTGCCGATCCCACGGCCGCGGACGTTCGACGACATCGTGCTGCATCCGGACTATGCGAGGCTCGCCAAGGAGGTGCGCGGGCTGCTCAATGCGCAGGAGCACGGCCATGACTGATCTCGCCAACGTCGCCGCCCCCGCCTTGTCCTCCACGCCAACGAAATCGCGCCGCCGTATCAGCCTGGGATCGCCGATCGCCTGGATCGGCCTCGCCGTGCTGATCGTGAGCTGGATCGCCGCGGTCAATCTGCTGAACATCCCGTCCTACATCCTGCCGAAGCCGGACGCGGTGCTCCGCGCGCTGTGGTCCGGGCTCGCCGTCAGCCCGACGAGTCCGCTCGGCTACTATCTGCCGCTGTGGAGCACGTTGAGCAACGCCGCCGTCGGCTGCGCGATCGGCGTCGGGCTCGGCCTCGTCATCGGCTCGTTGATGGCCGAGGTCGAGGCGATCGAGCGGCTGGTGATGCCCTATGCCTTCGCGCTGCAGAGCCTGCCGAAGGTGGCGATCGCGCCGCTGATCGTGATCTGGTTCGGCTTCGGCGACGGATCGAAGATCGCAATCTCGGCGCTGCTGTCGTTCTTCCCGGTGCTGATCAACAGCTTCACGGGCCTGCGCGCGGTCGAGCCGGAGCGGATCGACCTGATGCGCTCGCTCTCGGCTTCGCGCTTCGAGACCTATCGCATCGTGAAGCTGCCCAATGCCGCGCCCTTCATCTTCGCCGGCCTCGACATGGCCGTGGTGTACGCGCTGCTCGGCGCCATCGTCGCCGAATTCCTCGGCGCGCAGCGCGGCATGGGCGTCGTGATCACCCAGGCGCAGGCGGTGTCGGATGTCGCCGGCGTGTTCGCCGCGCTGATCATTCTCGGCGTGCTCGGCATCGTGCTGCACGGGATCGTGCGCTGGTGCGAGGCCAGGGTCGTGCACTGGGGCGCCAATCGAAACAAATAAGAGCGGGAGGAACGAACATGGTTTCGCGCAGGTCATTCCTGAAGAGCAGCGCCGGTGCGGCGCTGCTGATGAGCGGTGCGCCGTCGATCCTGATGGCGGCGGACGCCAGGAAGATCCGCTTCGGCGTCGGCCTCAAGGCGCTCAACGCCACCGTCATCAATTGCGTGATCGGCGAGGCGCTCGGCTACAATGCCGAGGAGGGCTTCTCGCTCGACGTCCAGGCGCTCGGCACCAATGCCAATGTGCAGGTGGCAACCGATCGTGGCACCGTCAACATCGGGGTCGGCGTGCCCTCGACCGCGCTGCCGCTGCTCGCCAAGGGCGAATGGAGCGGCGCGAAAATGTTCTATCAGTACACCTATCCCTACAAATGGGACATCGCCGTGCCGCCGGGCTCGGCGCTCAGGAGCTACACGGATCTGAAGGGCAGGAAGATCGGCGTCTCCGATTTCGGCGCCACCGAATATCCGGTGACCAAGAACGTGCTGAAGGCGCTCGGCCTCGATCCGGAAAAGGACGTGAGCTGGGTTGCCGTCGGCAACGGCACGCCGGCGGGCGTCGCCCTGCAGCGCGGCGTGATCGATGCGCTCGCCTATTTCGACACGGGCTTCGGCCAGATCGAGGCCGCCGGCATCGCGCTGGCCTATCTGCCGCGTCCGACCACGATCCCGATGGTCGGCGGCCAGTTCCTGATGGCGATGCCGGCAACGTTCGAAAAAGATCGCGATCTCCTCATCGGCTTCGGACGTTCGGTGTGCAAGGCCTCGCAGTTCCTGCTCGCCAATCCCGCCGCCGGCGCCAGGGCGTTCCTCAAGCTCTATCCCGAGACCGCGCCGCGCGGCGCCAGCGAGGACGAGGCGGTCAAGGCTGTGCTGCAGTCGATCAGCCGCCGCATCAAGCTTTACGCGCCGCCCTATGCCGACACGAAGATGGGCGCGATCAACGAGCAGGAGTTCCGCACCGAAGCGGCGATGAACGGGCTGGACATCAAGGACTATGCTGCGCTCTACACCAATGAGCTGATCGACAAGATCAACAATTTCGACGCGGTGAAGGTCAAGGCCGAGGCGGCTGCGTACAGGGGATGATGGCAGAGCATCACGACAGCGGCTCCGGTGGCCACGCGGTGGTGACCGGAACCAGCTCCGGCATCGGCCGCGCCATTGCCGAGCGGCTGCTCGCAGCCGGCTGGCGCGTGACCGGCATCGACCGCGCGCCATCGGCGCTGACGCAGGCGGGCTTCGTCGGCCTGCAGGCGGACCTTGGGGAATCCCAGGCCTTGGCCGCGCAGCTTGCCGGCGTCGGCGCGGTGACCGCGCTGGTCCATGCCGCCGGCTACATGCGCGTCGGCCGGCTCGGCGAGCTCGCGCCCGACCATGGCGAGGGCATGTGGCGCGTCCATGTCGGCGCCGCCGAGGCGCTGGCCAATGCGTTGGCTCCTCGCATGGGCGAGGGCGGCCGCATCGTGCTGATCGGCAGCCGCACCGCCAATGGCGCCGCGGGACGCAGCCAATATGCCGCGACCAAGGCGGCGCTCACGGGTCTCGCGCGCTCCTGGGCGATCGAGCTGGCGCCGCGCCGCATCACCGTCAACGTCATCGCGCCGGCCGCCACCGACACGCCGTTCCTGCGCGATCCCAGCCGCGCCGGCACCGCGCCGGTCCTGCCGCCGATGGGCCGCTTCGTCGATCCCGCCGAAGTCGCCGCGCTGACCGCCTTCCTGCTGTCGCCCGAGGCGGCCGCGATCACCGGACAGACCATCACCATCTGCGCCGGCGCCTCGCTCTAGACGGCGCTCGCGTCACCGATCAGGAGAAACAGCATGACCATTCGCATCGTCGACGTCCGCGAGGTGACGAAGCCGATCTCGTCGCCGATCCGCAACGCCTATATCGATTTCACCAAGATGACGTCGAGCCTGGTCGCGGTCATTACCAATGTCGAGCGCAACGGCCGCCCCGTCGTCGGCTACGGCTTCAACTCCAACGGTCGCTACGGCCAGGGCGGCCTGATCCGCGAGCGCTTTCGCGCGCGCCTGCTGGAGGCCGACCCGGCCTCGCTGCTCGACGCGACCAGGGACAACATCGACCCCGACAAGGCGTGGGCGGCGATGATGAGCAACGAGAAGCCCGGCGGCCATGGCGAGCGCTCGGTCGCGGTCGGCACGCTCGACATGGCGATCTGGGACGCGGCCGCCAAGATCGCCGACAAGCCGCTGTTCCGCCTGCTCGCCGAGCGCCACAACCGCAAGGCCGATCCGCGCGTGTTCGTCTACGCCGCCGGCGGCTATTACTATCCAGGCAAGGATCTCTCGGCGCTCCGCCGCGAGATGCGCGGCTATCTCGATCGCGGCTACAATGTCGTGAAGATGAAGATCGGCGGCGCGCCGATCGAGGAGGACCGCCAGCGCATCGAGGCCGTGCTCGAGGAGATCGGCCCGAACAACCAGCTTGCGGTCGATGCCAATGGCCGCTTCGACCTGGAGACCGCGATCGCCTACGCCAAGATGCTGCGCGACTATCCGCTGTTCTGGTACGAGGAGGCCGGCGATCCGCTCGACTATCATCTCCAGGCGACGCTCGCCGACTACTATCCCGGCCCGATGGCCACCGGCGAGAACCTGTTCAGCCATCAGGACGCGCGCAACCTGATCCGCTACGGCGGCATGCGCCCGGACCGCGACTGGCTGCAATTCGACTGCGCGCTATCCTATGGCCTGTGCGAATATCTGCGCACCCTCGACGTGCTCAAGACCCATGGCTGGTCGCCGTCGCGCTGCATCCCGCATGGCGGCCACCAGATGTCGCTCAACATCGCCGCCGGCCTCGGCCTCGGCGGCAATGAGAGCTATCCCGACCTGTTCCAGCCCTATGGCGGCTTCCCCGACGGCGTGACGGTGGTGGACGGCCACATCACCATGCCCGACCTCCCGGGCATCGGCTTCGAGGGCAAGTCGGACCTGTACGCGGAGATGCGCGCGCTCAGTGCCTGAGGTGACGATCAACGTCGTCGGCAGCGCGCGCGGGCCGGACTCGGCCCTGCGCGGGTAGCATGGTATTTGCGCGGCGCCTCCGCGCAAAGACGTGATAGGACAGGTCGGCTCGGTACTCTTGCTGTCATACGCGAGAGCATGTTGTTATGGCATGGCTAAGTACATTGCCATGCCCACCGATACTGAACAGCTCTCCGAACTCATCGCAGCGATCTACGACACCGCGTTCGATCCCGACCGCTGGCCGGATGCGCTCGCGCGGACCACGCAGTTCATGGATGCGACCGGCGCGACCTTCGCCGCCCATGACGCCGCGCGCAAGGAAGGCAATCCCTACTACACCCATGGCGGCGATCCCGCGCTCAACGCGCGCTACTACACCGAGACGGTGCGCTTCAATCCGGCGCTGGTGCCGATCAGCCTCTACCGCGAGCCCGGCGAGGTTTTCCACCTGACGGAACTGGTCGCCAACGACGAGCTGCGCCGCTCGCGCCTGTTCAAGGACTGGATGGAGCCCAGCGACTGGGGCGACTTCACCCATGCGCTGATCGAAAAATCCGGCACCCGCTTCTCGACCTTCGGCGTAGCGCATCCCTTGAGCCGTTCGCCGGCGGACGAGCAGGTCAAGGCGCGGCTGGGCTTGCTGGTGCCGCATGTCCTCCGCGCTGTGCAGATCTCCAATTCCATGCAGCTGCAGCGCGTCGAGCTCGACGCGATGACCGTCGCGCTGGAAGCGCTGAGCGCGGCCGTCTTTCTGCTGCGCGTCGAAGCCGACTACGTCTACGCCAACCCGGCGGCGCTGCAGCTCCTGGCCGACGGCCGCCTGGTTGCGGAAACTGACGGCCGGCTGCGTCCGATCGATGCGGACGCAGCGAAGCTGCTGCGCGAGGCGCTGCAGGCGTCCACCGACCTCGCGCTCGCCGCGCAGCCGGTCTCCATCATTCTCGGCCGTCATGGCGACGAGACCTGGGTCGGTCATGTGGTCTCGCTGAAGCAGGGGGCGCGCAGACGCGCCGGCCGCCATTACGACGTGGTCGCCGCGCTGTTTGTTCACCGCGCCGAAGCGCGCCGTCCGACGCTGGTCCAGGTGATCGCGGCCCAATTCAAGCTGACCGCCGCCGAAGCGCGCGTCCTGTTCGCAATCCTGACCGCCGACGGCGTCGCCGAGACCGCCGCTATCCTCGGCATCGCCGAGGAGACGGTGAAGACCCACCTGAAGCGGATCTACGCCAAGACCAACACCAGCGGGCAGGCCGAATTGTTCAAGCTGCTGCTGGCCTATGCCAATCCGATGGTTGGCTGATACCTCGTTTGTGGCGTCGTTGCCACAGCCAAGGCGAAACCAAGGCCGTATCCCTCGCGCGGGTGACGACCTGATGTCGCACCCCCGATACCCGTTGTCCATTGCATGCAGGCCGCCATGTCGCGGTCGGCAACGGAGGACATCGGCATGAATCGTTGTTTGTTAGTTGCAACCGCGGCGCTCCTGGCCGGCTCGGCCGCGGCCGCCAACGCGGCCGACCTGGCCGCGCGGACCTACACGAAGGCTCCCGCGCCGATGGCGGTGGCGTATGATTGGAGTGGCTTCTATGCCGGCCTCAATGGCGGCGGCGGCTGGAGCCACACATGCTGGACCAACACCAGCACGCTCGGCGGTCCGACGGTTCCGGCTTTTGGTGAAGGCTGTCATGACGCGACCGGCGGTCTGGTCGGCGGTCAGATCGGCTATCGCTGGCAGGCCGCGAACTGGGTGTTCGGCCTCGAGGGGCAGGGCGACTGGGCCTCGCTGCAGGGCTCGAATGCGAGCCTGGCCTCGGCGCCGATCTTCGGCTTCGCCGCGACCAACCAGAGCAAGATCGATGCGATCGGGCTGATCACCGGTCAGGTCGGTTACGCCTGGAACAACGTGCTGTGGTACGCGAAGGGCGGCGCGGCCGTGGTTCACGACAAATACCAGGGATCGCTGACGGTGACGTCGACCGCGTTCGACCGGGCCAGCGAAACGCGCTGGGGCGCCGCCGTCGGCACCGGCCTCGAAGTCGGCTTCGCCCCGAACTGGTCCGTCGGCGTCGAGTATGACCACCTGTTCCTCGGCACCCGCGACGTCAACCTGATCTCGCTGCTGCCGCCGGCCGGCGGCCCGTCGCGCACCGACCGCATCAAGCAGGACCTGGACATGGTGACCGTCCGCCTGAACTATCGGTTCGGCGGGCCGGTGGTCGCCAAGTACTGACGCAAGTACGAGCGTTAGTCAGAACACCGACTCGATATTTTGAAACGACTGATTGCGACCGACGCGGAGGCCATGGGCCTCCGCGCATGGGGCCATGCTGCGCCGATCGCCACGATTTCCAATCTCTGGGTTATCTCAAATGTCATTCATGCGTTTCGGACTATCTCTCGCACTTCTTGCCGTTCTCCCGCCCACATTGACCCAGCCGGCGATCGCCGATGGCGGTAGCGGCTTCGGATTGACGACGACCCAGGCCGGCGGAACGGATAGTATCACGGGTCCCGGCGGAGCCGGCGGCGATGGGCCTGCGACAAGCTTTGTCGCAGCGGGGGGAGGTGGCGGCGCAGGAGTTTCGGGAGGGCAAGGAGGAAGCGGTGTAGATGTGCTCTCGTTTTACCCTACGACGCTCTACTCGGCAGGAGGCGCCGGCGGCGTCGCCGGCGTGAACGGGGGCAACGGAGGCGATGCCGTTGCGACTGGCGTCGGTGGGGGCGGCGGCGGCGGTGCCCACGGCTTGGTCAGCGCGGGCCTTCCCGCGGCGGCTGTGGCCGGCGGCCACGGTGGCAACGGTGCAGGGTCTTATATTGGCGGTGGAGGTGGCGCCGGCGGCTACGGAGCGGTGGTGACGGGCACTGGCAATCTCGGCTCGCTCAATGCGTCGGTGACCGGAGGAGCGGGTGGAACGGGCGGTGTCGCAGGCGGCCGCGGACAAGGCGGGTCGGGAGGCATTGGACTGCTGTTCAGCAATCCGCTCGGCGCCACCGCGATCATCAATGCGCCCGTAACCGGGGGCGACAGCGGACCCGGAAACTCTGGTGGCGGAGCCGGCGAGCCGGGCGCCGGCATCGTCGGCCAGAACCTCGACCTCACCATCAACAGCGCCGTGATCGGCGGCATCAAGCGCGACAACTCGAATATTCGCGCCAATCCCATCACCTTCACCGGCGGCGTCAATCACCTGACTCTGGCCGCCGGCGCCGCGATCACCGGCAATGTGACCGCGTTCAGCACGGCGGACACGCTTGGGCTCGGCGGCGCGACCGACGCCAGCTTCGACCTCACGCAGATCGGATCGAAATATCTCGGCTTCGGCCGGTTCGCCAAGACCGGCAGCAGCAGCTGGCAGCTCACCGGAAGCAATCCATCGGCAATGCCGTGGACTATCAGCAGCGGTGTGCTCAACGTATCGGGATCGGCCGCGTCCGCGACGTTCACCGCGGATGGAGGAACTCTGGGCGGCTCCGGCCTGGTCGGTGGTGCTCAGATCAACAACGGCGGTACGCTGGCTCCCGGCAACGGCACGGCGGGCTCATCGATCAGCATCGCCAACAATCTCGCCTTTCAGTCCGGCGCGGCCTATCTGGTGCAGCTCTCGCCGGCGGCAGCGTCGTTCGCGTCGGTCGGCGGCACCGCCACGCTCGGCGGCGCGACGGTCCAGGCCGTGTTCGCCAATGGCAGCTATGTCGCGACGACCTATACGGTCCTGACCGCAGCCGGCGGCGTGTCAGGCACCTTCGCCCCCGCCGTGGCCAGCACCAACCTTCCGGTGAATTTCCGCACCACGCTGAGCTATGATGCGAACGACGTCTATCTGAGCCTGAGCTTCGCCTTTCCCCAGGGACTCAACGCCAATCAGCAGCAGGTCGGGCAGGCGCTCACCGGTTTCTTCAACAGCACCGGCGGCATCCCGCTGGTCTACGGCACGCTCACGCCAGCCGGGCTGACGCAGGCCGCGGGTGAGCTCGGCACGGGCACGCAGCAGGCGACCTTCGATGCGATGGGACGATTCACCGGGCTGCTGACCGACCCCTTTGCCGGCAGCGCGGCCGGCGACGGCGGTTCAGACGCAGGGACGCTCGCCTTCGCTGCGGATGGCGCGCGCGATCGTCAGGCCGGCGCGCGCAATGCGTTCGCTTGGCTGAACGGCTCGCCATCGTCGGGATCGGACGCGTCACGATGGAGCGTGTGGGCCTCCGGCTTCGGCGGCACCCAGCGCACGACAGGCGATGCCGCCGCCGGGACGAGCGCCGCGAACAGCAGCCTGTACGGGACCGCGGTCGGCGCCGACTATCGGCTCGCGCCCGGCACGACGGCCGGCTTCGCGCTCGCCGGCGGCGGCACCGCCTTCAACCTGGCCGCGTCCGGCAGCGGCCGCTCCGACCTGTTCCAGGCCGCCGCCTATTTCAGGCACTGGTCCGGCCCGTCCTATGTCGCGGCGGCGCTCGCCTATGGCTGGCAGGACGTCACGACGGATCGCACCGTCACCATCGCCGGCACTGACCGCCTGCATGCCGAGTTCAAGCCGAACGCCTATTCCGGCCGGCTCGAAGCGGGTCATCGCGTCGTCGCGCCCTGGCTCGCCGGCATCGCGCTGACGCCTTACGCGGCCGCGCAGCTCACGCGCTTCGATCTGCCGGCCTATGCCGAGCAGGTCAGCGCCGGCACCGGCGCTTTCGCGCTCACCTATGCGGCGAAGTCCGTCACCGCGACGCGCAGCGAGATCGGCCTGCGCGGCGACAGGTCGTTCGCGCAGCAGGACGGCGTCCTGACTCTGCGCGGCCGTCTCGCCTGGGCGCATGATTTCAACGTCGACCGCTCGCTCGCCGCGACCTTCCAGGCGCTGCCCGGCGCGAGCTTCGTGGTCAACGGCGCGCGGCCCGCCGCTGACTCCGCGCTGGCCACCGCCACCGCCGAGATCCGCTGGCACGGCGGCTGGTCGGCCGCCGCGAGCTTCGAGGGCGAGTTCTCCAAAGTCACCTCGTCCTACGCAGGCCGCGGCGTCCTCCGCTACGCTTGGTAGTTCACGACGATGTAATTCTGAACGCGACCCGGTCACGTCGGGGTCGTCGCGCCCGACGGGCCGTTCGCTCATGGCAGCTCTGCACGAACTGCCCGTCGAGCCAGTTTGTCGCAGGTTTCAACCTTGTGTCGTCGGGCAAATCACATCCACATTTCCGCGCATCCCGCCTCACTCGG
>NZ_CAFJ01000701.1 GCF_000239795.1 Bradyrhizobium sp. STM 3809
TCCCCGCATCATGCTGGGCGTTGAAGCCCAGCGGGCACATCCTGCGTCAGGAGACATCGCACGAGAAGCGCTCAGTGATGAAGCGCAGGCGACGAGAGGACGTTGACGTTGGCGCTTCGGCCGCCCGGCGGTATGCTGGGTCATGTCGCCAATTCACTCGGTCCTGCTCGATCTCGACGGCACCCTGATCGATTCGCGCCCCGGCATTGCCGCGAGCACGCGCGCCGCCTTGCGGTCGCTCGGACATGCGCCCGACGACGGGCTCGACGTCACCGCCTTCATCGGCCCGCCGTTGCAGGACATGCTGCGCGCGCTGCTGCGGACCTATGGCGACGACCGGGTCGACGCCGCCGTTCTGGCCTATCGCCAGCACTATGGTGACACCGGATTGTTCGACTGCGCGCTCTATCCAGGCATCGGTGAGGCGCTGCGGGAGATGCACGGCGCCAGACTACGGCTCCATCTCGCGACCTCGAAGCGCGAGCTGTTCGCGCGGCGCATCCTAGAGCATCTCGGTCTCGCATCGCTGTTCACGGCCATTCATGGCTCGGTGCCCTCGGGGGCGTTGGATCACAAGCCCGAGCTGCTCGCACATATTCTCTCACTGCGGAATATCGACGCGCGCGACGGCGTCATGGTCGGCGATCGCCGCCACGACATCGCCGGCGCACACGCTGTCAAGATGCGCAGCCTCGGCGTGCTCTGGGGCTACGGCAGCCGCGACGAGCTGGAGACGGCCGGCGCCGACCGTGTGGTGGAAAGTCCGGCTGATCTGCCGCGTGTCGTGCTGTCGATGTTGACGTGAGGACGTGCCGGGACACCGTCCAGTGCGCCGCAAATCTTGCACCGGAACCGGAAAGCCGCGAATATCCCAACAACAAATCCAGGCAGGAACATCACGCACATGGAATTCGACGACGTCATCCTCGGCCGCCGCAGCATCCGCGGCTACAAGCCCGATCCGGTGCCGCGCGCGCTGATCGAGGAGATCATCCAGCTTGCGATGCGCGCGCCGTCGTCGATGAACAGCCAGCCGTGGAATTTCTACGTCATCACCGGCGAGCCGCTGAACCGCATCCGCGCCGGGAATACCGAGCGCATGGTCGCCGGCGTCCCGCAGTCGCGCGAATTCCGCATCGGCGAGCCGTTCGCCGGCGCGCATCGCGAGCGCCAAGTCCAGGTCGCCAAGCAGTTGTTCTCCGCCATGGGCATCGCGCGCGACGACAAGGACAAGCGCCAGGACTGGGTGCTGCGCGGCTTCCGCCAGTTCGACGCCCCGGTCTGCATCATCGTGACCTACGACCGTGTGCTTGCCGGCAGCGACGACACGCCGTTCGACTGCGGCGCCGTCACCAACGCGCTCGTCAACGCCGCCTGGTCGCGCGGCCTCGGCGCCGTCATCAACAGCCAGGGCATCATGCAATCGCCCGTGGTGCGCGAGCACGCCGGCATCGCCGCCGACCAGGTCATCATGAAAAGCATCGCGCTCGGCTGGCCCGATCACGATTTTCCGGCCAACGCCGTGGTGTCGGAGCGCAAGTCGGTGAAGGACGCGACGGTGTTCGTCGGCTTCGACGAGTAGCTCAGGCCCGGGAAAACGTAGGGTGGGCAAAGCAGCCGCCAACGGCGGCCGCGTGCCCACCATCCATCCTCGTATTCCGCCGTGAGACGGCGGCGACGACGCCACCGCGATCTCGCCCTCAGGATCCAGCACGGATCGCCTCTGCCCAGTCCAGACAGTCACCGCGATATCGCCAGCCTTGAAGTT
>NZ_CAFJ01000700.1 GCF_000239795.1 Bradyrhizobium sp. STM 3809
ATTTCGGTGATTGCGACCGAGCGGCAGCAGCTCTTCTGATGCACGCGGCGGTGCTCGCATGGGTGCGTATTCTTGATCGCATATTCAGAGCGAGTCGGCGTGGGGCTGCAGGCTCCGACCGCCGGACGCTACCGAGACTTCGCTGCGGGCCGACGGGGCGCAGGATGTCATCGTGACGCCGCCGCCTATGCGGCGATGTCGGCGGAGGTGATGCGCTTGACGCCGGCCGCGGCCATGTCGGTCCAGGCCTTGGCCAGCGAGCCCTGGGTGTCGATGCCGCGGCAGGCGTCTTCGATCACATAGGTGTCGAGGCCGGCCTTGCGCGCGTCGAGCGCGGTCCAGGCGACGCAGAAATCCGTCGCCAATCCCGCCACGAACACCGTGGTGATGCCGCGCGCATTGAGATAGGCCGCGAGCCCGGTGCTGGTCTTGCCGTCGGCCTCGGTGAACGCCGAGTAGCTGTCGACGTCGTTGTGAAAGCCCTTGCGCAGGATGAGCTCGGCCTGGGGGATCGCGAGGTCCTTCGACAGTGCCGCGCCGTCGGTGCCCTGCACGCAATGATCCGGCCACAGCACCTGCTTGCCATAGGCGAGATCGACCAGCTCGAACGGCTTCTTGCCGGGGTGAGTGGAGGCGAACGAGACATGGGCCGGCGTATGCCAGTCCTGCGTCAGCACGACGTTGCTGAACGACTTCGCGACCTTGTTGATGATCGGCACGACCTGCTCGCCGTCCTTCACCGCGAGGCTGCCGCCCGGGAGGAAGCAGTTCTGCACGTCGATCACGAGCAGCGCGGCTGCGCCATCCGGCTTGATCGCCGCGGCGGCGCGCGCCTGCTCCGCGACCGCTGCCGCAAAGGCCGTGCTGCCGAGCAGCCGGAGGATCTGCCGTCGGTTCATGTCATTCCCCCCGTTCGAGACGTTTCGGGGATCATAGACCGAAGATTGCTGCGAGAGAAAGACGCAATCGGAGCGGCAACCGCATGCGTCCAGCGCCGCGGCTAGCCCTTCGGCTGGATCCCGTCGCGGACCGCGCGGAAGCGCGGGAACGCCGCCGACCATTGGTCGCGCGGCGCGCTGCCGATGATCCGCAGCGTGCTCGGGCCGCCGAAGCGCAGCCATTGCACCACGGTGACCGGCGTATTGTCCTTGCCGCTGATGGCGTCGATGCGGGTCTCATAGGCCGGCAGGCCGTCGATGCGGATCGGTTCGGACATCGTGATGCGGGCTTCCCGGACGCCCGGAATCGTGGTCGCCGCCTGCTGCGCGACGCGGCCGCGGTCGGAGGCCTCGGGCGCGCCGCCGGCCACCAGCCCGATCACCACGAACGGCGCCGCCTCGAAGCCCTTCTCGTCGTCGCCATCGGCCAGGATCAGCGCGCCCGGCCCCAGCGTGCGGACGGTCTTGAAGCCGGCGAGCTCGGTGACGTTGAACGGCATGGTCGATAATTGCTCATCGACCGGGACGTCCTTGCGGACCACGGCCGAGGCGAACATCTGGCGCACGGCATCGTCGGTGTAGATCTTGCCTGCGGCCTCCGGGACCTGCACCGCCACATAGCCCGAGAAGCCGGCGCCAGGGAGGATCATCGAGTAGCGACGCACCGGCGTGGTGCCATCCCGCCCGTTCTCCACGGTGTAGTAGGCCGTGCCGGCCGATGTCTCGATGCTCTCCGGCTTGACGTTGCCGGTACCGGCCGGATTGGCGGTGAACGCGTTCTTCACCTCGCCATAGGCCTTGGCCGGCAGTTCGGTCAGCAGCACCTTGACGCTGCCATCCTCGGTCTCGAAGCCCGGGAAGGTCTTGGCCTTGGCCAGCCCGACCAGCGGCGCAAGCCCGATGCGGACGCCGGGCGGGAAGATCGCGTCCGCTGCCTTGGCCGGTCCGAGCAGGGAGATCGATACCAGCGCCGCTGCGACAAGTCGGAAGAACATCATGAAGAAGCTGCCTCGTTCATTGACCCAGTTCGACCGCCAGCATGGTCCCCGCAATGGCCGCCTCGAACGAGACGCCTTTTAGCGGGTTTGCCGCCCCGGCAACAGGCCGACGGGTGCGACCAGAGGTTCCGTCCGGAGATGGCCGCGCTGACGAACACGGCGCTGGAATGATGAAGCGACAGCCGATCCCGATCCCCGGCCGTTATGGCCTTGCTAAGCATGATCGCGGTCGCCGGGAGCCTCAGGGAGGGCGACTTTGCGGCCCGATGGCGCGCCATTCATGTCGGTTTGCGGCTGTCGAGCCGCCGGCGCCGGCGGCTCCGGCGGTGCCATCCGCATCTGTTCTGGGGGCGTTCGAGCAGCGCCGAAAAATCCGCGGTTTTTCCGCGCTCGCAGGTCTTCTCCGGTCCTTGCGGGTGCCTCCCCCCCTCCTATATGACGCTCATCGTCGCAATATCGCGAGCATTTGATCTGAGGGGGTTTTGGATGGGGGCGCCGTCAGGGCCCCACCCAACCTGCCGCAAAAAGAAGGATATGAGACCATGGGAAAGGTCATCGGGATCGATCTCGGCACCACGAATTCGTGCGTGGCCGTCATGGACGGCAAATCGTCGAAAGTCATCGAGAACGCCGAGGGCATGCGCACCACGCCGTCGATCGTCGCCTTCAGTGACGATGGCGAGCGGCTGGTCGGCCAGCCGGCCAAGCGCCAGGCCGTCACCAACCCCGAGCGCACCTTCTTCGCCGTGAAGCGCCTGATCGGCCGCCGTTACGACGACCCGATGGTCGAGAAGGACAAGAAGCTCGTCCCCTACAAGATCGTGAAGGCCGGCAACGGCGACGCCTGGGTCGAGGCCGACGGCAAGACCTATTCGCCCTCGCAGGTCTCCGCCTTCATCCTGCAGAAGATGAAGGAGACCGCTGAGGCCCATCTCGGCCAGAAGGTCGACCAGGCCGTCATCACCGTCCCCGCTTATTTCAACGACGCCCAGCGCCAGGCCACCAAGGACGCCGGCAAGATCGCCGGCCTCGAGGTGCTGCGCATCATCAACGAGCCGACCGCGGCGGCGCTCGCCTACGGCCTCGACAAGTCGAAGTCCGGCACCATCGCGGTGTACGACCTCGGCGGCGGCACCTTCGACGTCTCGATCCTGGAGATCGGCGACGGCGTGTTCGAGGTGAAGTCGACCAATGGCGACACCTTCCTCGGCGGTGAAGACTTCGACATGCGTCTGGTCAGCTACCTCGCCGACGAATTCCAGAAGGAGCAGGGCATCAACCTGCGCAACGACAAGCTTGCTCTGCAGCGCCTCAAGGAAGCTGCCGAGAAGGCCAAGATCGAGCTGTCGTCGACCACGCAGACCGAGATCAACCTGCCCTTCATCACCGCGGACCAGTCCGGTCCGAAGCATCTGACGATGAAGCTGACCCGCGCCAAGTTCGAGGCGCTGGTGGCCGACCTCGTCGAGAAGACCATCGAGCCGTGCCGCAAGGCGCTGAAGGATGCCGGCCTGACCGCCGGCGAGATCGGCGAAGTGGTGCTGGTCGGCGGCATGACCCGCATGCCGAAGATCCAGGAGATGGTGAAGCAGTTCTTCGGCAAGGAGCCGCACAAGGGCGTCAACCCCGACGAGGTGGTGGCGATCGGTGCGGCGATTCAGGCCGGCGTGCTGCAGGGCGACGTCAAGGACGTGCTGCTGCTCGACGTGACCCCGCTGTCCCTGGGCATCGAGACGCTGGGCGGCGTGTTCACCCGCATCATCGACCGCAACACCACGATCCCGACCAAGAAGAGCCAGGTGTTCTCGACCGCCGAGGACAATCAGAACGCGGTCACCATCCGGGTCTTCCAGGGTGAGCGCGAGATGGCGGCCGACAACAAGATGCTCGGTCAGTTCGACCTGATGGGCATTCCGCCGGCGCCGCGCGGCATGCCGCAGATCGAGGTGACGTTCGACATCGACGCCAACGGCATCGTCAACGTCTCGGCCAAGGACAAGGCCACCGGCAAGGAGCAGCAGATCCGCATCCAGGCCTCGGGCGGTCTGTCGGAAGCCGACATCGACAAGATGGTCAAGGACGCCGAGGCCAATGCCGCGGCCGACAAGAAGCGCCGCGAGGCGGTCGACGCCAAGAACCATGCCGACGCGCTGGTGCATTCCACCGAGAAGGCGCTGGCGGAGCATGGCTCCAAGGTCGCCGACACCGAGCGACGCGCCATCGAGGACGCCGTCAGCGACCTGAAGGAAGCGCTGAAGGGCGACGATGCCGAAGCCATCAAGGCCAAGACCAACACCTTGGCCCAGGCGTCGATGAAGCTCGGCGAGGCCATGTACAAGCAGCAGGCCGAGAGCGACGCGGCCCGTGACGCCGCCAAGGATGACGTGGTCGACGCGGAGTTCACCGAGGTCGACGACGACAAGAAGAAATCTGCTTAATCGACGGTAGAGGCCGAGAGCCATGACCCCCATGCCAAAGAGCGCTGTCGGCGTCTCGTTGGATGGGGGTCATTTCATTGAACCGGCGCGCGGTGCGCGCGCGAGCCGTTGAGGTCTGACGATGTTCGGGCGGGTTTGATTGATGTCCACCAAGCGCTGCTACTACGAGACCCTGGAAGTCGAGCGCGACGCCGACGAGACCAAGCTCAAGGCCGCCTTCCGCAAGCTCGCGATGAAATGGCATCCCGACAAGAATCCGGGCGACGCCTCCAGCGAGGTCAAGTTCAAGGAAATCAACGAGGCCTATGAGGTGCTGCGCGACGCCGACAAGCGCGCCGCCTACGACCGCTACGGCCATGCCGCGTTCGAGCAGGGCGCCGGCGGCGGCCCGCACGGCTTCGGCGCCGGCTTCGCATCCTCCTTCTCCGACATTTTCGAGGACCTGTTCGGCATGGCCGGACAGCGCCGCGGCGGCACCGGCCGCGAGCGCGGCGCCGACCTGCGCTACAACATGGAAATCACGCTGGAGGAGGCCTTCCTCGGCAAGACCGCGCAGATCGAGATCCCGGTCTCGGTGACCTGCGAGCCCTGTTCCGGCACCGGCGCCAAGGCCGGCACCAAGCCGAAGACCTGCGCGATGTGCGGCAGCGCCGGCCGCGTCCGCCAGGCGCAAGGCTTCTTCACGCTGGAGCGCACCTGTCCCGGCTGCCATGGCCGCGGCCAGATGATCGAGGATCCCTGCCCGTCCTGCTCCGGCTCGGGCCGGGTGACGCGCGACCGCACGCTGTCGGTGAACATTCCCCAGGGCGTCGAGGACGGCACCCGCATCCGTCTCGCCGGCGAGGGCGAGGCCGGCCTGCGCGGCGGTCCGCCGGGCGACCTCTACATCTTCCTGTCGCTCACCCCGCACGAGTTCTTCCAGCGCGACGGCGCCGACCTGCATTGCCGGGTGCCGATCTCGATGGTCACCGCGGCGCTCGGCGGCGAGTTCGAGGTGCCGACGATCGACAACGGCAAGACCAAGGTGAAGATCCCGGCCGGCGCGCAGTCCGGCCGCCGCTTCCGGATCGCGTCCAAGGGCATGCCGGTGCTGCGCTCGCGCCAGACCGGCGACATGTATGTCCAGGTTGTGGTCGAGACGCCGCAGAACCTGACCAAGAAGCAGCAGGAGCTCCTCGCCGAGTTCGAGAAGCTGTCGTCCGGCGCCACCCAGCCCGAGGCGGCCGGCTTCTTCACCAAGGTCAAGGATTTCTTCGGCAAGGCCGCGAGCTGAGCGATCGGCGCGCGCGGCGGTCATCGCCGGGCGTCGTCCGCTCGGGCAAATGCCGCGTTTTTGCTGCTCCGCACATGCAAAAAATTATCACATTCAACTGTAAGTCCACGGACCCGGCAGCCTTAATCGTGAGTTACGGTTCGGCTTGACCGTCCCGCCCGCGACCTATACGTCTTTGTGACTCTTTTCTGACATCGCCGTGAAAACGGTCCCGTCTGGTACTGAGATGCCCCTGCAAACGTCCGTGCGTGCGTCGAAAAAGCCTCTTCGTCTGGACGACGAGGTGCGCTTCCTCCGCTCATGGATCGAGAAGCCGCTGCATATGGGCGCCGTGATGCCGTCGGGCCGGCTGCTCGCGCGCACCATGGCGCAATATGTCGATCCGCATGGCACCGGCCCGGTCATCGAGCTCGGGCCCGGCACCGGCGCGATCACCGCGGCCCTGGTCGAGCACGGGATCGATCAGAAACGTCTCGTCCTGGTCGAATACAATCCGAGCTTCTGCGCGCTGCTGCGCGACCGCTACCCGCACGCCAAGGTGGTGCAGGGCGATGCCTATCGCCTCCGTGACACGTTGTGGAACGTGCTGGGCGCCCCGGCTTCGGCGGTCGTCTCCGGCCTGCCGCTGGTGACCAAGCCGATGCTCACCCGCATGAAGCTGGTGCGCGACGCCTTCGCGGCGATGTCGCCCAACGCCCCCTTCGTGCAGTTCACCTATTCGGTCGTCCCGCCAATTCCGAAGTCGCTGCCCGGCGTCACCACCCAGGCCTCCGAGCGGATCTGGATGAACCTTCCGCCGGCCCGCGTCTGGGTGTATCGCAAGCCCTGACCGGCAGCCGCGGTTTTGCGCGGCGGGTCGCAGACCCGTCCGCCCGATGTCCGCCCTCAAGATCCTGATCATTCCCGGCTCGACCCGGTCCGGCTCCCACAACGTGCGGCTCGCCGCCACCGCCGCCTATCAGCTCGCGCAGGCCGGCGCCGATGTGACCCGCATCTCGCTCGCAGATTTTCCGCTGCCGCTCTATGAGGCCGATGTCGAGGCGGCCGCGGGCGTGCCGCGCGAGGCGGTCAACCTCAAACGCATGATCGCCGCCCACCATGGCGTGCTGCTGGTGACGCCCGAATACAATGCCTCGGTGCCGCCGCTGCTCAGCAACGCCATCGCCTGGCTGTCCCGCGTCGACGAGCCGCCGGAGGGCCGCGGCGGGGTGTTCCGCAACCGGCCGTTCGCGATCGCCGCGGCCTCCGAGAACCGCTTCGGCGGCGTCCGCGTGCTGTCCGCGCTGCGGCTGATGCTGACCGCGTGCAACGCCCCGGTGATCCCGAGCCAGCTTGCGCTTGCCTTTGCCGACAAGGCGTACAACGACATGGACCGGCTCAGGCTGCCGGCCGACGCCGCCGCGCTCGATGCGCTGGTGGGGCAACTGATCGAAACCGCCCAACAGACCACGTGAGGTGACATGCCGACCGAGATTGCCGCACGCGACCGCCTGATCGTCGCCCTCGATCTGCCCGGCGTGGCCGAGGCCGAAGCGATGATCGAGCGGCTCGGCGACAGCGTGACGTTCTACAAGATCGGCATGGAGCTGACCTATGCCGGCGGCCTCGGCCTCGCCGAGCGTCTCGCCGCGTCCGGCAAGCACGTCTTCATGGACCTCAAGCTGCACGACATCCCGAACACGGTCGAGCGCGCCACCCGCCAGATCGCCAAACTCGGCGCCCGCTTCCTCACCGTTCACGGATTTTCCCAGAGCATGAAGGCCGCGCTCGCCGGCGCCGCCGGCTCCTCGCTCGAGCTGCTCGCTGTCACCGTCATGACCTCCTACGACGATGCCGACCTCGCCGCCGCCGGCTACGCCATGACCGTCAAGGAGCTCGTCGCACACCGCGCCGTGCAGGCGAGAGACATCGGCATCCACGGCCTGATCCTGTCGCCGGAGGAAACGGCGCTGGTGCGCCCGCTGGTCGGCCCTGGCATGCAGCTGGTCACCCCCGGGATCCGTCCGGCGGGATCGGACGTTGGCGACCAGAAGCGCATCATGACCCCGGCGCTGGCGATCGCCGGCGGCGCCGACCGCCTCGTCGTCGGCCGCCCCGTGACTGGCGCGGCTGATCCGGCCGCGGCCGCCGAGAGCATCGTCGCCGACATCGACAGCGCGGTGGCGCTGGTCGGCAAGACCAATCGCGCCTAAGCAACAGCTGCTGACAACGAGGAGACCCCAGGGATGCCCAAGGCCTATTGGATCGCGCGGATCGACGTGCACAACATGGACGGCTACAAGGACTACGTCGCGCAGAACGGCGCCGTGTTCCATCAGTATGGCGCGAAATTCCTGGTCCGCGGCGGCCGGTACGAAATACGCGAAGGCACCTCGCGCTCGCGCAACGTCGTCATCGAGTTCAAGGACTACGAGACCGCGCTCGCGTGCTACAATTCCCCGGAATACCAGCGCCTGGTCGCGATGCGTTCGCTGCATTCGGAGGGCGACCTGGTGATCATCGAGGGCTATGACGGCCCGCAGCCCTGAGCCGCGCCGGCGTGACGGCGGCCTCGGTTGCCGCCGCCATCGGCCCCGGCTATAGCCCCTGGCGGGGCGGAGGAACGCGAGATGTCGAAGATGCGCTTGATCGTTGCAGGAGCCGGCGGCCGCATGGGCCGGGCGCTGGTGCGCGCCATCGCCGACAGCGATCATGCGGAGCTCGCGGGCGCGCTGGAGGCGCCGGGCTCGGATCTGATCGGCAAGGATGCCGGCGTGCTCGCCGGCCTGCCCGCCAACGGCATCAAGCTGTCGGCCGATCTCTGGGCGATGTCGGCCGAGGCCGACGGCATTCTCGACTTCACCGTGCCGGCCGCGACCATCGCCAACGTCGCCATCGCCGCCCAGCGCGGCATCGTCCATGTCGTCGGCACGACGGGCCTGTCGGCCTCGGACGATGCCGTGATCAAGAGCGTCACCACGCGCGCCATCGTCGTGCAGTCCGGCAATATGAGCCTCGGCGTCAACCTGCTGGCGGCGCTGGTCAGGCAGGTGGCCAAGTCGCTCGACACCGGCTTCGACATCGAGATCCTCGAGATGCATCACAAGCACAAGGTCGACGCGCCCTCCGGCACCGCCCTGATGCTCGGCCGCGCCGCCGCCGACGGCCGCGGCATCCCGCTCGACCAGCACTCCGCGCGCGGCCGCGACGGCATCACCGGCGAGCGCCGCACCGGCGACATCGGCTTCGCCTCGCTGCGCGGCGGCACCGCGGCCGGCGATCACAGCGTCATCTTCGCCGGACCCTCGGAGCGGCTGGTGCTGTCGCATCAGGCCGAGGACCGCATGATCTTCGCCCATGGCGCGCTCAAGGCGGCGCTGTGGGCCCATGGCAAGCCGCCGGGCCACTACACGATGGACGACGTGCTCGGCCTCAAGGACCTGTTCTAATCAAACCAAGTGGATCAGTTAGCGATGAGCGAACGTCTCCTGGTGCTGGTGCGCCACGGCCAGAGCGAGTGGAATCTCAAGAACCTGTTCACCGGCTGGAAGGATCCGGACCTGACCGCGCAGGGCGTCAGCGAGGCCCAGGAGGCCGGCCGCAAGCTGAAGGCGCAGGGTCTCACCTTCGACGTCGCCTTCACCTCCGAGCTGACCCGCGCCCAGCACACGCTGAAGCTGATCCTGAATGAGCTCGGCCAGCCCGGCCTGCCGACCAGCAAAAACCTCGCGCTCAACGAGCGCGACTATGGCGACCTCTCCGGCCTCAACAAGGACGACGCCCGCGCCAAATGGGGCGAGGACCAGGTCCTGATCTGGCGCCGCTCCTACGACGTCCCCCCGCCCGGCGGCGAAAGCCTCAAGGACACGCTCGCCCGTGCGCTGCCCTACTACGTGCAGGAGATCCTCCCCGGCGTCCTCCGCGGCCAGCGCACCCTGGTCGCCGCCCACGGCAACTCGCTCCGCGCCCTGATCATGGTGCTGGAGAAGCTCACGCCCGAAGGCATCCTGAAGCGCGAGCTGGCGACCGGCGTGCCGATCATCTACCGGCTGAAGGCGGATTCGACTGTCGAGTCGAAGCTGGACCTGGCGGGCTAGCCGAGCGCGCAAGACAAGCACGCTCGTCATGCCCGGGCTTGA
>NZ_CAFJ01000699.1 GCF_000239795.1 Bradyrhizobium sp. STM 3809
GTCCAGGCTCTCGCTGGTCTCCGTCAGGAACTCACGCAACAGATCATCCATGAAACTGGCCTTCCAAGAGTGGCGTTGCGATCGCAGGCGACCGCTGATCCTGTCAGAGCGATGGTCGGTCCGTTGCTTTCGCCAAGGCGAGCGGATCGACTCCGCCCTGCGCCCGACGTCACGCACCTTCCTCAGGTTCCATCGTTAGGCCCGGCTTTTCTCCGTCCCGTTAATTTTAATGTCCGTGCTAATACGGAACCAGGAACTCGCGCGAGGCTCGGCAGATTCACGCTCGGACGTGAAGCGAGCTCAAGGCACGACCTCGGCGGGCGCGATCCCTGGGCTTTCGCACTGGATCAGCGCCCTGATCTCCTTCAAGGCCTTGTAGAGCGCGCCGGCGCTGACGTGCCGGTCGACTTCCTCGACCAGGCGGGCGGCGCCCGGCGTCGCGTCACGCAACTCGTTGATGCAGGCCAGATAGGATGCGCGATAGCGTCCCGCGTCGCTCTTCAGATACATGGTCTGAACGCAGAGATAGAGGCGCTTCGCCGGCGTGTCGGCGGTTTCGGCGGTCACGGTGTCGCGCTCGCGCAGGATCGGAACGTCGCCTTCGACGATGAAGCGCGCACGGGTGTTGGAATTGACGATGACGGTGTCGCCGATCACGATACGTTCGAACGGCTTGAGTTCGACCCGCAGGGGCATGGCCCTGGCTCCTCTCGGCGGTCTCCGTTCGGGAGCCGCGCCGCCGGCGGATGGCGTTATCGTCGAGAGGCGACTGCTGTTGCGCTCGCGTTCCGCGCTTGCCGGCGAAACGCCTCGACGTCGAACGAGACCGGCGTCAATCCTGGATCTTGGAGCCGAAAGCGGCGGGGACCAGCCCCGCCGCCTCCGATGATGATGGTGTCGCCTCAGCCTTAG
>NZ_CAFJ01000698.1 GCF_000239795.1 Bradyrhizobium sp. STM 3809
CGCGATGGTCCCGAGAATGAGCGTCGTGCCGAAGATCTCGATCAGGAAGAAGCCATTGGCGATCACGGGCATGATCAGCAGCAGCGCCGCCAGCGCCCAGGCCCATGGCTGCTCGGTCACGGACCACACGGCCGGCCGCTCCGCCGCGCCGCCTGCCAGCATGCCCTCTCGCGCTTGCGCCTCCTGGATCAGCGACATCTCACCGCCTCGCCAACAGGCCCTGGGGCCGCAGCGCCAGCACCAGGACCATGATCAGGAACGTCACGACGATGGCGTAGGTCGGGATGTAGACCGACCCGAGCTGCTCGGCGAGACCGATGATGAGCGCGCCGAGCGCCGCACCGGGGATCGATCCCATGCCGCCGACGATGACGACGACGAGCGAGGCGAGCAGGAAGCGCGTATCCTCGCCCGGCGAGATCGACTGGAATGTCCCGCCGACCACGCCGGCGATGCCGGCCAATCCCGCGCCGAGCGCGAACACCAGCACGAAGACCAGCTGGATCTGCACCCCGGTGGCCGCGAGGATCTCGCGATCGTCGACGCCGGCGCGGACGATCATGCCGACGCGCGTGCGGTTCAGCGCGAGCCACATCAGGATCCCGATCACGACCGAGCCGCAGAAGATCACGAGGCGCACCAGCGGATATTGCAGGAACACCGCCTCGCCGGACGATTTCACCGCGGTCATCAGCGGCAGCTGGACCGGTCCGATCAGCCACGCCGGCGTCTGGATCTGATAGAAGTCGCCGCCGAACGCCCACAGCATCAGATCGGCGAACACGATCGACAGTCCGATCGTCACCATCGTCTGGCGCAGATCCTGCCCCTCCATGCGGCGGAACACGAGCAGTTGCAGCAGCACACCGATGATGGCGACGACGACGAAGGCGGCGATGAAGGCGAGGATCCAGGACCCGGTCGCGGCCGAAATGCCGTAGCCGACATAGCCGCCGAACAGATAGAGCGAGCCATGCGCGAGGTTGACGTTGCGCATCAGGCCGAAGATCAGCGTGAAGCCGCTCGCCACGAGGAAGTAGAGTCCGCCGAGCGTGATGCCGTTGAAGACGGCGCTCAGGAACACCTTCTTGCGGCCGATCGCGTCCTCCAGGCCAGGCGGCCAGACGGCGAAGACGAGCCAGGCGAGGAACGCCACGACCAGAAGAATGATCAGAGACCAGATCGGATGTCGCTCGACGAAGCGGCTCATCGGCTTACCCTCGCGAGCGCAGGGTAGTTGCATCCTGAAAAACGGAGCTGCCGCGACGACCAATTTTGCCAGTTGGTTTTTCCGTCATGCCCGGGCTCGTCCCGGGCATCCACGTCGTCCTCAGCTCGCGGAGCGACGTGGATGGCCGGAACAAGCCCGGCCATGACGACATCGAGAGAGGCAACCGCAACACTCAGAAGGCCAGACGAGATATCGCGGCGACCGAGCGAGAGCGCGATGTCATCGTCGCCTCGCCATGGCGTGTTCCGCCGGAGATCGCCGGGTCTGCCGGCCATCGCTCGTCCTCCCTCGTCGGATCCTGTGCCGGATCACGTTGCGACGAGTGTAGCTGCAGCCGAGGGCGCGGGTTTGATCGACAGTCTCTTTTCGCGCGATGCGTAGCAAAACCTCAGGCGCGGAGCACTTTCGCAGCGCGGCGATAATCCGTCGGAGCCATGCCGACATTGCCGGCAAAGAAGCGCGTGAAGCCACTCTGCGACGAGAAGCCGAGATCGAAGCTGATGTCGGCGATCGGCGTCTCCGTCGCGACCAGCGCATCCAGCGCCCGTTCCATCAGCAGCGTATTCAGATAGAGGTTCGGCGTCACGCCGGTCTGGCTGCGGAACAGGCGATAGAAATGCGGCCGCGACAGGCCCGACTCGCGCGCGATGTGGTCGAGCTCGATCTCGGCACAGGGACTGTCCGACATCAGCTTGATGCACTTGCGAACACGGAAATCCGTGACTTCAGCGCTCGACCGCTCCGGCATCAGCTCGGAGACGCGCCAGCTCTCCTCATAGCAGCTCTCGATCAGGTGGCGCAGCTCGCCATCGAGACAGCCGAGCGATGGCGCGCCACATACCAGCGCTGCGGTGCGGCGAATGCAGCGGTCGAGCGCCGCTGTGCGGCGGAAACAGGTTCGCCCGAACCTCAGGCCCTCACGTGCCGCCGGCGGCGCGAACCACTCCGAATTGACATAGAGCACGAAAAAGATGGCGCCGTTGTCGATGTCGTTCGGCAGGAAATTATGCGGCTCCCAAGGATTGACCACGACGATCGACTCTTCGCCGATGACGTAGCGCTGGTCGCAGACGTCGATATTGGCCGGAGTTCCGCCAACGTGGAAGATCAAATGCCCCTCGCGATGGGCATGGACATTGAACGGCCGATTGAGCTGATAGACGGTCGCCCGACCGAAGCGCGCATGAAAGACAGCAAGCGCCCTACTCATCACGTCCCCACCAAATTGACTTCTTTCTTATCATGCTAGCGTCGATCATTGCCTTGCAGAATGCAAGAGACGCGACGACGCGGCCGGAGCACGCGCTCCAGCCGCGTCAGTTGCTGACCAGATTTGGTCAGTACTTCTTACATTCAGGCACCGTCCGGCTCGGCAGACCGATCTTGGCAAAGGTGGCCGCGTCGTAGCCGAGCGTCTGGTTGACGTCGGGGATCACCTTCACGACCTTGCTGAACAGCGCGCCCTTGCCGTCATCGACGACCTCGGTGACGAAGTTGGTGCCGATCGCCTGACGATTGGAGTCGAGCTTTATCTTGCCGTTGGGTGCGTCGATCTCGATCTTGGCCAACGCCGCCTTCAGCTTGGACTGGTTGTCGGACAGGTCGCCATTGACCTCGCGCAGCGCCAGGATCAACGCCATGGTCGAGCCATAATAGTTGGTGGCGAGCAGCGACGGGCTGGGGAAGCGCTTCTCCGGCGGGAACGAGTCCTGATACGCCTTGACGAATTTCTGCCAGCGCGGATCCTCCCAGGTATCGGCCTGGCCCGAGGCCGCGATCGTGCCGATCAGGGCGTTCTTGGCATTGCCCTTCGAGGACAGGATGGTCTGGTCGATCATGATCGAGCCGCCCATCAGGTGAGCCTTGCCGCCGGCCTGCTGATACTGATTGAGGAAGTTGACGGCATCGGCGCCGCCCAGGCCGAGATAGATCGCGTCGACATCGTCGGGCAGCGCCGCGATCACCGATGCGAAGTCCTTGGTGCCGAGCGGGACCCATTGCCGGCTGGTGATCTTGCCACCGAGACCGCAGAACTCCAGGGCGAGACCGAACACCTGGGTATAGATGAAGGAGTAGTCCTCGCCGACGGTCGCGATCTTGCGATAGCCTTTCGTTTCATAGGCATATTTGCCGAGTCCGACCTGCCACTGCGCGCCGTCCATGTTGAAGCGGAAGAAGTTCGGCGCCGGGTCGACATAGGTCGTCTCCTGCGCGCCGGAGGCGGCGTTGACGAATGTCAGCTCGGGATGCGTCTTGGCGAAATTCTTGACCGCGATACCCTCGTCGCCGGACAGCGGTGACAACAGGATCTGCACCTTGTCCTGCTCGATCAGCTTGCGGACCGCGCGCACGGCGGAATCCGGCGTGGCATCGGTCGAGGCGACCACGAATTCCAGCTCCTTGTCGCCGATCTTCTTGCCGAGCACGTTCAGCGCGGTCACATGGCCGCGCATGCCGTCCTCGCCGAGCACCGTGTAGGTCCCTTCGAGCGTCGCGGTGACGCCGACCTTGATCTTCTCCTGAGCGTATGCCGCGCTGGACAGCAACAGCGCCGTGACCACGGCGAACCCCACGCGTCCCATCTGCATCGAACTCCTCCCTTGTCGCCCATTGCTGGAGCACACGATTGTGCGGCCAGTCGTTGCTGGCCCTGTTGGCGGCAGGCCTCACCCGTCATCTTGGAAGGCAGTGGTGGACCCCCATCGGCTGGAGGCTAGCTGACGGCGCGCTGCACCGGATCAGGCGGCCAGCCGCAACCTTAACGAACAGTCTCATTTTGCTTGATGCGGCGCAAAAATTCCGGGACCTCGGTGATAGCGCTGACATCGGCCTAGCACCCGACCAGGGCTGCCAGTCGATGCGGCAAAGACATTATATACAGTATCATTTGTGCAGTGCGCTTCGAGTCCGCCGGCGCGTCAGAGGCCGTAGAGCGGTAATTGACAGCGCTGTCATTGGCCAGTATCGCTGCGGTCGTCGAGATGACGAGCGATGCTCGAACAACCTCCACGCACAAGTGAGGCGTCTCGCACATGCGTCAATGATTGGCGCTGCAACAATGGGGAGGTCACCAATGTCTTCCAACCTGATCAAGGCCAATTCGATCAAAGCGCGATGCCTTGTGACGTGCGCATCGCTGGTGCTGCTTTCGGCGTTCGCGAGCAAGGCGCTTGCAGAGCCGGAATTGGTCAAGGGTCCCGCGGCCGAGCCCGAATGCATGGTGCCGTGGACCGGCGACACCAAGTTCTTCAAATATCCCGCCAAGAAGGGCCCCTACCGCATCGCGCTCGCCAACGGCTACATCGCCAACACCTGGCGCATCCAGATGATCCAGACCGCCAAGGCCTATGCGGCGCAGCCGGAGGTCAAGGCCAAGCTGAAGGAGTTCAAGGTGGTCTCGACCGGCGAGGACGTGCCGGCGCAGATCTCGGCGATCAACAACTTCATCGACTCCGGCTACGATGCCATCGTGGTCAACGCGCAGAACCCGACCGCCTTCGGCCCGGTGATCAAGCGCGCCAAGCAGGCCGGCGTCGTCCTCGTAGCCTTCGACAACATTCTCGCCACGGAAGACGCGATCAACGTCAACGTCGATCAGAAGGGCCTCGGCGAGCTCTGGGCACGGTGGCTGGTCAAGAACGTGCCCGGCGGCGGCAAGGTGCTCGAGGTGCGCGGCGTCGCGGGCACGTCGGTCGACACCGACCGCCACAACGGTTTCCAGTCAGTGCTGAACAGCTCCGGCAAGAAGTGGCAGACCACCGAGGTCGTCGGCAAATGGGACGATGGCGTCGCGCAGAAGGCCACCGCGGATGCGATCGCGACCAACGGGCCGTTCGATGCGATCTCCGGCCAGGGCGGCGACACCGGCATCGTGCAGGCCATGCTCGACGCCAAGCACAAGATGGTGCCGTTCGGCGGCGAGACGGAGAACGGCTTCCGCAAGTTCTGCGCCGCCAAGGCGTCGGAAGGACTGAAATGCTCGTCGGCCGGCACCGGGCCGGCGCAGGTCGCCGTCGCGATCAAGGTGGCGATCGCCGCCCTCGAGGGCAAGGTGGTGCCGCAATCGGTCAAGCTGCCGCTCGCCGTCGTCGAGGATCCCAACTTCAAGAAGGATCAGGACTACTTCCCGTCGCAGTCCGACAACTTCTTCGTCGGCAATTCCTTCCCGACCTGCGGTATCAACTTCACGGCGCAGGAGATCATGGGCCAGTCGAAGGAAAATCAGTAGACTGCCACTCTGCGCGACTCCGCCGCGCCGCCCGACGGTGGCGCGGCGGATCGGCTGGACGGCCGCTGAAGCACCGGGGAATTAAGCATCATGATCGCGGCCGCGCCGCTGTTTCGCGCAGAAGGACTGTCGAAGCGCTATGGCGGCGTGATCGCGCTCGACCGGGCGGACCTCGAGGTTCACCCCGGCCGCATCCATGCCATTCTCGGCGAGAACGGCGCCGGCAAGTCGACGCTGATCAAGCTGATGGTCGGCGTGGTCGCGCCGGACGAGGGCCGCATGACGCTGGAGGGGCGCGAGGTCGCCTTCGCCGGTCCTGCGGCCGCCAATGATGCGGGGATCGTCTGCATCTTCCAGGAGCTGTCGCTGATCCCCGATCTGTCGGTCGCCGACAACATCCTGATCAGCCATCCGCCGACGCGGCTCGGCATGATCGACCGCCGCGCCCAGCGCCGCATCGCCGAGGAGGCGCTGCACCGCGCCGGCGCCGGCGACATCCACCCGCGGGCCCTGGTGCGCGACCTGCCGCTGTCGCGCCGGCAGATGGTCGAGATCGCCAAGGCGCTGGCGCGGCGGCCGAAGATCCTGATCCTCGACGAGGCGACCTCGGCGCTGACGGCCGCCGACGTCACCAAGGTGTTCGAGGTGCTGAAGCGCCTGCGCAGCGAAGGCCTCGCTCTGCTGTACATCTCGCATCGCATGCACGAGATCGCCGAACTCGCCGACGACTGCAGCGTGTTCCGCAACGGCCGGAGGATATCGACCTTCGCCGCGGGCACCAGGACCGATGCCGAGGTGATCGAGCTGATGATCGGCCGCGAATACAAGCACGCCTTTCCCGACAAGCCGCTGCGCAAGCCCGACGGCCGGCCGCCGGCCCTGCAGTGCAAGGCGCTCGGCTGGGGCGACCGGCTCAGGGACATCTCGTTTTCGCTGCATGCCGGCGAGATCATCGGCCTCGGCGGGCTCGACGGCCAGGGCCAGCGTGAGCTGCTGCTGGCGCTGTTCGGCGTGCTGCGCGACACCAGCGGCGAGGTTCTCATCGACGGCGACAAGGTCGCGATCGACAGCCCCGTGGCCGCCAAGTCCGGCCGCATCGGGCTCGCGCTGATTCCGGAGGACCGCAAGACCGAGGGGCTGATGCTGCCGATGTCGGTGCGCGACAACCTCTCCGCCGCCGCCTTCGACCGTTTCGCGCGCTTCGGCATCATCGACCGCAGGCGGCAGTCGGAAATGATCGACGAGATGATCCGCCTGATCGAGATCAAGACCGCCTCCCCCGACCTGCCCGTCAGCGCGCTGTCCGGCGGCAACCAGCAGAAGGTCGTGATCGCGAAATGGCTGATGAACAAGCCGCGCATCATCCTGCTCAACGACCCCACCCGCGGCATCGATGTCGGCACCAAGCAGGAGATCTACCGGCTCTTGCGCCGGCTCGCCGACGAGGGCGCCGCGATCCTGCTGTATTCGACCGACTATGACGAGCTGATCGGCTGCTGCGACCGCGTGCTGGTGATGTATGATGGCGCCGTCAGGCGCGAGCTAGCCGGCGCCGAGATCACGGAGCGCGCGCTGGTCAGCAGCGCCCTCAATGTCGATGACGGCGAACCGGCGAAAGCGAGCGCGCAATGAGCGAGTGGCGGTACTGGCTCGCCGAGCAGCGCGGCACCTTGCTGGCGATCGGCATCTTCGCCGCGATGTTCCTGATTTATGCGACCAACCATCCGGCCGGCTTCAGCGCCAACATGGTGCAGACCGCCTCCAACAAGGCGACCCTGCTCGCCTTCGTCGCCATGGCGCAGGCGATCGTGGTGATCACCGCCGGCATCGATCTCTCGGTCGGCATGATCCTGACCTTGACGAACTGCCTCGCCTCCTGGATCGTCGTCGGCAGCGCCACCGAGACCGCGCTCGGGGTGATCGGTGTGCTCGGCACCGGCCTTCTTTGCGGCATGATCAACGGCGCGATCGTGATCTTTGGCCGCCTGCAGCCGATCGTCACCACGATCGCCACCGGCGCGATGTATTACGGCGTCGCGCTGATGCTGAGGCCCAATCCCGGCGGCTCCGTCAACGAGACGCTGGCCGATGCCCTGACGGGACGCCTGTTCGGCGTGGTGCCGACCAGCCTGGTGGCGCTGGCCGCCGCGGCGCTCGTGATCTGGGTGCCCTACAGCCGCTCGGTGATCGGCCGCGCCGCCTTCGCCACCGGATCGTCGGAGGTCGCAGCCTACATGTCCGGCGCGCCGATCCGTGCCGCCAAGTTCGCAGCCTACACGCTCGCCGGCCTGCTGTCGGCGATCGGCGGCCTGTTTCTCACCTTCTTCTCGTATACTGGCGAGGCCGCCTATGCGAGCGGTAACGCCTACACGCTGTTCTCGATTGCGGCTGTCGTGCTCGGCGGCGTCTCGCTGATGGGCGGACGCGGCAGCGCGATCGGCGCGATCTTCGGCGCGCTCGCATTCCGCACCATCGGCGATCTCCTGTTCGTGTTCGATTTCGATCCGCTGTGGCAGCCGCTGTTCCAGGGGCTCGTGCTGATGCTGGCGGTCTCGATCGGCGCGTTCGGTCTGGTGCGTGTGCGCAACCGCCTGGAGTGGTTCGGATGAGCGAGGCAGCAGCCCCCCAATCGCCCCCTCGCACGGTCGCTCTGCTGCGCCGGATCGACCCGGCGGTCGCCGCCTCGTTCGGCTGCATCGTGCTGCTGCTCCTGG
>NZ_CAFJ01000697.1 GCF_000239795.1 Bradyrhizobium sp. STM 3809
GAGGCGCTGGCGGCTGCGGTGCAGATCGAGCGGCGCGACGCGCGTCCGGGGCCGGTCCGGGACGCCGAGCTGGCCGTCACGGCTGCGCATGCCGAGGCGATCGCGGCGTTCCTCGGCCAGCACCGCCTGATGCCGGAGGACATCGACATCATCGGCTTCCACGGCCAGACCGTGCTGCACCGCCCCGAGCGGCGCCTGACGGTGCAGATCGGCGACGCCGGCGCGCTCGCCAAGGCGGTCCATATTCCGGTGATGCATGATTTCCGCGCCGCGGACGTCGATTTCGGCGGCCAGGGCGCGCCGTTCGTACCGGTCTATCACCGCGCGCTGGCGCAGTCGGTGTCGCGCCCGGGGCCTGTCGCCGTGGTCAATATCGGCGGCGTGTCGAACATCACCTATATCGACGGCGAGGACGTGCTGATCGCCTGCGACACCGGCCCGGGCAACGCGCTGCTCGACGACTTCATGCACCGGACCACGGGCCAGGCGTTCGACCAGGATGGCCGCGCGGCGGAGCAGGGCACGCCGGACGAGCCGTGGATCGCCAATGCGCTGGCGCTACCGTTCTTCGCGCTGCCGCCGCCGAAATCGCTCGACCGCAACGATTTCGCGGCGCTGAAGCTCGGTGATGTGAGCCCGGCGGACGGCGCAGCGACCCTCACGGCGTTCACCGCGGCCGCCATCGCGCGCATCGTCCCCTTGCTGCCGAAGCCGCCGGCGAGCTGGATCGTCTGCGGCGGCGGCGCGCGCAACCACGCGATGATGCGGATGCTGCGCGAGCGCCTCGCGCCGGCCACCGTCGAATCGGCCGATGCGCTGGGATGGTCGGCCGACGCCGTCGAGGCCCAGGCGTTCGGCTTCCTGGCGGTGCGCGGCATGAAGGGCCTGCCGCTGAGCTATCCGACCACCACGGGCGTGCCTTTCCCAATGACCGGCGGGGTGATCGCGCGGCCCTGATTCATGCAAGTGCATTCATCTTGACAGGTTCATGCAGATGCATCTAGTTTAATGCATCTGCATCAAACTGCCGAGGATGCCATGGCGCCCGTTCTGAAGCTGATCAGCCACAAGCTCTGCCCCTATGTGCAGCGCGCCGTCATCGCGCTCACCGAGAAGGGGATCGCGTTCGAGCGGATCGACATCGATCTCGCCAACAAGCCCGACTGGTTCCTGAAGATCTCGCCGCTCGGCAAGGTGCCGGTGCTGGTGGTGCCCACGCCGCAAGGCGAGGTGGCGCTGTTCGAGAGCAACGTGATCTGCGAATGGATCGAGGACACGCAGGGCGGCGCGCCACTGCATCCGGCGGATGCGCTGACGCGCGCCCAGCACCGCGCCTGGATGGAGTTCGGCTCGGCGATATCAGGAGATCTCTGGGGCCTGGAGACGACGCAGGATGCTCAGGTGTTCGCCGCCAAGCGCGAAGCCCTGACGGCGAAGTTCGCCCGCGTCGAGGCGGCGCTCGGCGAGGGGCCGTATTTCGCGGGCGCGCAGTTCAGCCTGGTCGATGCGGTGTTCGCGCCGATCTTCCGCTATTTCGATGTGTTCGATGCGTATGGTGATCTCGGCATCTTCGCAGCGACGCCGAGGGTTCGCGCATGGCGTGAACAGCTGGCGCAGCGGCCGAGCGTGAAGACAGCTGTGAGCGAAGAGTATCCGCACCTGCTCCGCGCTTTCCTGGCGCGTCATGATGCGTATTTGTTGAAGCAGGCGGCGTAGGGACCTTGTTGTCGCACCGCGTGCTCGCGCCGCACCCACAGCTGGATCGCCCGGCTTGACCGGGCGATCCAGTACTCCGAGCCACCAATGATCAGCCGAGAAACCGCGGCGTACTGGATCACCCGCTTTCGCGGATGATGACAGCGGTGGATGCGTGGGCAAAGCCGCAGATCGGCGCGAAGCGGCGATCGAAGGCGTGCCCACCGTCGGGTCCGCGCTGGCGGTTGGAATGGTAGGCACGGCGCTTCGACGACCGTCTGCGTCGATGGAGCGTCGGACGCGCCTTTGCCACCCTACACGTCGTGGCTCTGCGCCGGATTTTACAGGAGCGAGGCGCTCAGCCTCACCTCACATTGGCCAGCCGCATATCCAGATACGCGGTGATGGTCTCCATCAGCGGCTCGAGCTTGCCGTCGAAGAAGTGGTTGGCGCCGGGGATGACCTGCTGGTCGATCACGATGCCCTTCTGCGTCTTCAGCTTCTCGACCAGCGTGTTGACGTCCTTCGGCGGCACCACCGCATCCTTCTCGCCGTGGACGATCAGGCCGGAGGACGGGCAGGGCGCCAGGAACGAGAAGTCGTAGAGGTTGGCGGGCGGCGCGATCGAGATGAAGCCCTCGACCTCGGGGCGGCGCATCAGCAGCTGCATGCCGATCCAGGCGCCGAACGAGAAGCCGGCGACCCAGCAGGCGCGCGCCTCGGGGTTGATGGTCTGCGCCCAGTCGAGCGCCGAGGCGGCATCCGACAATTCACCCGTGCCGTGGTCGAACGAGCCCTGGCTGCGGCCGACGCCGCGGAAATTGAAACGCAGCACCGAGAATCCGCGATGCGCGAAGGCGTAGTAGCACTGGTACACGATCTGATGATTCATCGTGCCGTGGAACTGCGGATGCGGATGCAGGATCATCGCGATCGGCGCGTTCTTCTGCTTCGCCGGATGGTAACGGCCTTCGAGGCGGCCGGCCGGACCGTTGAAGATGACTTCAGGCATCAGAGAATCCTTGGCAGAGCATCGACCGACTTCGTCCGTGCTTCATCCGGCGCCTCGCCGACGAGTTCAGCAGGAAAAGTGGTGATCGAGCACCGTCCGTTCGCTCGGACGGAGCGGTGCTGGCGTGACTGGAAGATGGCCTTCTAGCATGGAGCGCAGGGCAAAAAGCAAGGATTTTCAACGCCCGGCGATGGGGAGACGGGATGGCGCGCCGTGTCTTCGCCGTGATGCGCGCTCGCGCGCGAGATCAGCCTGTTCTCTCTGGATCTCCCTGCAGCTGGTTGAAAGACTTGGAATTTTCCTTCTCTGGCGGCGCGGAGGCGGGGCTTGGTGCGGACGTCCGCTCCAACTGGGCAACGGCGCTGCGATAACGCCGGCTGCCTTGGATGGACTGTCCGGTATCGAAGGTCAGGCTGAAGTCGCCCGATGGCAGAACCGAGAGCGCGGTCACCCGGGCGAGGTTGGCGAGCCGGCCGCGATGGATGCGAACGAGCCCGAAACGGGCGAGCTCGGTTTCGGCCGCCGAGAGCGTGCCGCGGATCAAATGCTGCCGGCCGCCCGCCATGGTGTATTCGATGTAATTGCCGGCAGAAGCGACCCACAGAATTTCGGCCGGCGCAATCCGGAGCCGGCTCGTGCCGTCACGCAACCAGAGCGCGGCCGGGACGGCGGTGTCGTCCTCCCGCTCCCGGGATGAGCTTCGTCCGGTGCCTGCGTGGTAGCCGTCCCACAGCCACAGCGTGGTGCTGATGATCAGCACGGTCATGATGTCCTTGCGGAACTCGTACAGGACCGTGGGCCAGGACAGGTTGAAATCGTAGCTGCCGCCCGCCGTCCAGACCAGCAGCTTGCGCAAGGCCACCATGCCCAGCATGTGCAGCGCCGAAAATACGAGAAGGGAGGCCGCGGCGAGGGTCGCGCGACGAACGACACCGGGCGAGCTGCGAATCGATCGGACGGCGGCCACCAGCAAGGGCGTCAGCAGAATGACGAACAGGATGCTCGTCAATTCGTACATGAGCGGCTTTCCGATGTCGTAGGCACCGCCCCGCCGGGCGGCATCATGGGCTGACGAAAAGGCGTTGATGATGCCGATGCCGACCGCGAGCGCGGCCGTGGTCGCATAGAAGATCCGATCATTCGGACGCAGGATCAGATCAGTCATCTTGCTCATGGAGCGCACCCGCCGTCTCTGCCGCCGGGCGACGATACCACCATGTCGGCCGCTCGGCAGCATGCCTGCGTGATGAGGGGGCCCGACAACGCTCAACGCCAACCGGCCGCAATCGGAACTCCCGCCGCATGGCGCCGGACGGGCAGCGGATGGCGCCGGTACGGGCTGCTTTCAACCGGAAGGGTTGCAGCAGCGCCCGCCGAACTCACCGCTGATCCCCTGACGACCACCGCTCGTCCCCGGGCGCGGCACCTCGTCCCGCGCACCGGCGGACTGGTCCCGAGCCGGCTCGACGGCGGTCGCATCCCTGGCACTGTTCGTCTCGGGCATCTCATTCAGCTCCGGCGCGACGCTCCCACGTCGCGCCCGGCAAGGAGGCGAACATCATGTCGGCACCACAGCAAGACTTCCTCTCGGAACGGCGCATCGACCTCGATTGGGTCCGGATCGGGGCCTTCGGCCTGCTGATCCTCTACCACGTCGGCATGCTCTACGTTTCGTGGGGCTTCCACATCAAGAGCGCCCACCGGCTGGTCTGGCTCGAGCCGGTGATGCTGCTGCTCAATCCCTGGCGGCTGTCGCTGCTGTTCCTGGTCTCGGGCGTGGCGACCCGGTTCATGCTCGGCAAATACGACCTGAAAGCCCTGCTGGGCGCGCGCTCGGTCCGGCTGCTGGTTCCGCTGGTCTTCGGCATGCTGGTGATCGTGCCGCCGCAGTCCTACGCGCAGGTCGTCGAGAGCGTCGGCTATTCCGGCGGTTTCCTCGATTTCTATCTGCGGCACTATCTCGGCTTCTCGGTGCAGTTCTGTCCTGGTCCCTGCGTCGTGATGCCGACCTGGAACCATCTGTGGTTCGTGCTGTACCTCTGGGTCTACACCGCGGCCGTGATCGGTGTGCTGGCGCTGTGGCCGTCCTTGGCGGACCGGCTTGGCGCGCGGCTGGGTGCGGTGCTCGGAGGTCCGTGGCTGCTGATCCTGCCCTGCGTGCTGTTCGTCGCCTGGCGGATCGTCCTGCTTCCGCTGTTTCCATCGACCCACGCGCTGGTCGGCGACTGGTACAACCACGCGGATTATGCGACGGCCTTCCTGATCGGCTTTCTGCTGGCGAGGGATCGGACTGTCTGGGCCGCGCTGGAGCGCTGGCGCTGGGTCGCGCTCGCGGCCGCGGCCGGCGTCTTCACGGTCTTCATCTCGATCCGGGCCGGCTTCGGCACGACGCTGGCGCCGGTGCCGGCGCTCAAGACCACCGCCGGCCTTGCCTATGGCTGCTATCAATGGCTGGCGATGGCCGCGGTGCTCGGCCTGGCGCGACGCCTCGTTCCGGCCGACGGCCCGGTGCGGCGCTATCTGACCGACGCGATGTTCCCTTATTACATCGTGCATCAGACCGCGATCATCATGATCGCGCACGGCTTGCAGGGCCGCGGCCTTTCGGCCGGGCTGGAAGCGGCCATCATCATCGCGGGCACCGTTGCGGTCTGCGGCGTCACCTACGAAATCGTGCGGCGGATCAGCTGGCTGCGGCCACTGTTCGGATTGAAAATGGCGACGCCCGCGCCGCTCAAGGCGGTGCAGCAGCCGGCCTGAGGCGCGGTTCCGATTGGCGCCGTCGCGCAAGGTGGTAAGAGAGGCCATGCGCGATCGCGTCTATCTCGACTGGAATGCCACCACGCCGCTGCGCCCCGAGGCGCGCGCGGCCATGGTTGCCGCGTTCGACCTGGTCGGCAATCCGTCCTCGGTGCACGACGAGGGCCGCAGGGCGCGGCGGGTGATGGAAGAGGCCCGCGCAGTGATCGCCCGCGGCCTCGGCACGGTGCCGCGCCGGGTCGTCTTCACCTCCGGCGGTACGGAGGCCAATACGCTGGCGCTGAGCCCCGTGTTGAAGGCGCCGGCCGGACCGGTGGCGCGGCTCCTGGTGTCGGCCGTGGAACATGCCTCGGTGCTGGCCGGCGGCCGGTTCGCGCCGGCGGCGATCGAGACGATCCCGGTGGATCGGTCCGGCCTGGTCGACCTCGGCCGGCTCGAGGCACTCCTGGCCAACGGACCGCCGGCACTGGTCTCGGTGATGGCGGCCAACAATGAGACCGGCGCGCTTCAACCGGTTTCGCAGGTCGCTGAGACCGTCCGCCAGGCCGGTGGCCTGCTGCACGTCGATTCGATCCAGGCGTTCGGTAAAATCCCGCTCGATATCAATGAGATGGGCGCAAACCTTGTGACCATTTCTGCACACAAGATCGGCGGCCCCAAGGGGATTGGCGCGCTGCTGCTGGGGGCAGAGGTCGAGGACATCGTTCCCCTCCTGCGGGGCGGCGGACAGGAGCGGGGGCGCCGGGCGGGAACCGAGAACCTTGCGGGGATCGCCGGGTTCGGCGCCGCGGCGGCCGCGGCGCTGACCGGCCTCGCGGCGGATCTGCCTCGCGTCACGGCGCTCCGCGACCGCCTGGAGGCCGGCCTCCGTCAGACATCCGGCGGCATGGTGTTCTCGTTCGACGCGCCGCGGCTGCCGAATACCACGCTGTTCACGGCTCCCGGGCTGAAGGCCGAGACCGCCGTGATCGGCTTCGATCTCGAAGGTATTGCAGTGTCTTCCGGCTCGGCCTGCTCCTCGGGCAAGGTCCAGCCCTCCCACGTTCTGGAGGCGATGGGCGTCGGTTCCGCCGCCGCCCAGGGAGCGGTGCGCCTCAGTCTGGGCTGGTCCACGACCCCTGCGGAGGTCGATCGGGCGCTCGAGGCTTGGCGAAAGCTGTCGATGACCCTACTTAAAGGACGTGACGAAACAGCGCTTGAGCGATTCTAAGGGCGTGATTTCGTCTGCGAAACGTCGTAAGACGGTTCCAGAGATGTCCACCGCGGTCCTTGAAACCGCGAGCGGAGGATGGAATGCCAGCCGTACAAGAGACGGTCGACCGCGTCAGGCGGATCGACGTTGATCAATATCGTTATGGATTCGAGACGGTCATCGAATCCGAGAAGGCCCCGAAGGGCCTGTCCGAAGACACGATCCGCTTCATCTCGGGCAAGAAGAACGAGCCCGCC
>NZ_CAFJ01000696.1 GCF_000239795.1 Bradyrhizobium sp. STM 3809
GCGCGCGATGCGCGGATCGACCCACAGCATCTGCATCGCCGTGATCAGGCCGTCGCGGCCGAACGTCGTCGAGTACCAGGGGATGCCGGCATAGGGGTAGCGCCCCTCCGGCGTGTCGGTCATCAGGATGTTGAGGTCGGCCGCCGCCTGGCACAGCACCTCGTTGAGAATGTCGTTGGAGGTTTCGATCGTGGTGGTCCCGTTGGTGCAGCGGCGCATCTCCCGGCGGTGTGCGAGCATGCTGCGGAAGAACCGGCCCGGCTGCTGGCCCGTCGGCGCATTGCAGGTCACGGCGATGAACAGCGAGGTCGATTGTTGCGGGTCGAGATCGAAGTGATAGGTGGCGACATCGACCGCCAGCCGCGACGGGCGCGGATCGAAATGCAGCGCCGTGGTGCGCGTCACAGCGTCGAGACCGCGATAGTCGAGCTCGACGTCGGACGGCCCGATCAGGCGGCCCGAGCCGGTACCGCGCCGCTGTCGCACCGAGCCTCGGACCTCGAACAGGTCGGCGAAATCATTGTCGAAGGTCAGCTTGAGGTCGAAGCTGGCGCGCCTGTCGCCGTGGTTCTGCAGGCCGATACGCTGATAGAAGGTGCCGCGCCACAGGAAGATCGTGCGCACGATGTGCAGCATGTCCTTCGGAAGCACCAGCCGCCCCTGCTGATAGATGTCGGGGTTCGTCAGGTCGATCGTCAGCGCCGAATTGTCGTCGCGCAGGCTCGATCCGAGCAGCAGCGGCTGCATCTCAGCAAGCGTCAGCTCGAGCCGCGCCAGGTAGCGCGTATCCGCATTGAATAGCCCATCCGGACCGCCCGCCGAGGCGCCGATGTCGCCATGGCCGTCGAGCACGATGAAGGTGTCGTCGTGCTTGAGCGAGCGCCGCGGCCGCGCCGCGGGTCCGGTCATGGGAATATAGAAGGGCTGCTCGGCAGGCGCGTCCGCGACTGCCATCGATGCCCGTGTGGTTGCAGCTTCGGCCGACATGATTGACCTCGTGCGAGTTGGCGCCGACCCGGACGCCTCGGACGCGCTCGGGATGCAACGCTCGTCTTGGCTCAGGCCGCGAACTTGGCGAGCCGGTTCATCTCCTGGGTGACGAGCTCGCGATAGGGCCCCTCGCCCTGCATCAGCCGATCGGGCGCACCGTCCTCGATGATCCTGCCCGATTTCAGCACCACGACCCGATCAAAGTTGCGCAAGGTCGCCAGCCTGTGCGCAATCGCGATCACGGTGCGGCCGCGCATCAGCCGGCTCAGCGCCTCGCGGATCGCCTCCTCCGACTCGCTGTCCAGCGCGGCGGTGGCCTCGTCGAGCAGCAGGATCGGCGCGTCCTTGAGGAAGGCCCGCGCGATCGCGATCCGCTGGCGCTGGCCGCCGGACAGCTTCACGCCACGGTCGCCGACCATGGTTTGCAGGCCCTCCGGAAGCGTCTCGACGAAGTCGCAGCGCGCCGCAATGGCCGCGCGCAGCACCTCGTCGTCGGTGGCGCTCGGCCGGCCGTAGCGGATGTTCTCCAGAATGGAACGATGGAACAGCGAGATGTCCTGGGGCACCACCGAGATCGCCTCGCGCAGGCTCTGCTGGGTGACCTTGGCGATGTCCTGGCCGTCGATCGTGATGCGGCCAGCTTGCGGATCGTAGAACCGCTGCAGCAAGGTGAACAGGCTCGACTTGCCGCCGCCGGACTGGCCGACGAGGCCGACGCGCTGGCCGGGCTGCAGCCGCAGCGAGAAGCTCTCGAACAGCTTGTGGCCCCCCGGATAGTGGAAGGTGATGTTGTCGAACGCGATCGCGGCGCCGCTCTTGATCAGCGGCTCGGCCTCCGGGTGATCACGCAGCTCATGCGGCTGCAGCAAGGTGGCGATCGCCTCGCTCATCCGCGCGACGTGCTGGGTGACGTCGACCAGCGCCACCGCGAGGTCGCGCGTCGCGTTGAGAATGCTGAGGCCGAGCGTGCAGACCAGCACGACGTCGCCGGTCGTCGCCCCGCCCCGCTGCCATAGCGAAATCGCCCAGGCCATCAGCGCCACCGTCAGCACGATCGTCACCGTCGCATGCAGGATACGCAGCTTCTCGAGGTAGCGCAGGCTGCGCCCGCGCGCCTCCAGCTCCTTGTTCACGGTCGCGTCGAAACGGTCGTGCTCATGGCGCAGGCCGCAGAAGGCGCGCACCAGCGGCATGTTCGAAATCACGTCGACCATCTCGCCGTCGACCATCGCCGCCTTGTCGGCGAAGTCATCGTGCAGCGGCTTGCCGGCCGCGGCAAGACGGAACATGGCCAGCACCATCATGGCCGCGACGAACAGCAGGCCGACCGCCATCGGGCCGCTGACGGTTCCAATCAGGCAGATCGCGGCGATCGTGGCCATGCATGGCGGCAGCACGTTCCAGACGAACATGTTCTCCACGGTGAACACCGCATTCGACGTCGCGGTGATGCGGCTCGACAGCATGCCCGGCAGGCGGTCGCCGAAATAGCTCGGTGCGTGCCCGGTGAGATGGCGGAAGATGTCGCGGCGCAGATCGCCCGTGACGGTCACGAAGGTGAAGCTCGCGATCCAGCTGGCGACGCGCCAGAGAATGTTGTCGGTCGCGATCAGCGTCATCAGCAGCACGAAGGCGGCCCAGACATTGCCGTTGACGTGCGGTCCCGCCGAGAGACTGTCGACGAGGAACTTGACGCCGTATTGGGTGCCTACCGAGCAGGCAACTGCACCGACGACGGATGTGAGAATGATGAGATGAGCTGCCGGACGCTTGCGCAGATAGCGCATCACGAAGGGAAACGGCCGGTGCGCGTAGCCTGATAGTTGATCCATGCTTGTCCCCGCGAGTGTTGGGCGACACCAGTTGCGGCCAGATGAACGAGGCGTGGTTTCATCAGTTCCGCCGTGCAGCAGCACATCGGCCCTGCCGCATTTGCATGATGGCGCGCTGCGAGCGTTGGCGACTTCGGATGGCATCATTGAGGTGAGGCGAAACACGTTGTGTCGAAGAAAGAGTGATCGAGACAGGGGAACTTCGCCGACTCCACAACGTTCCCGGTGCGGCAGTGCCGGTGCCATTGGGGGCTTCATCCATGATCACGAATAGGAGACGGTGAGATGCGCATCGCGCAGGTTGCTCCATTGACGG
>NZ_CAFJ01000695.1 GCF_000239795.1 Bradyrhizobium sp. STM 3809
GCGAGGGCTTTGCTCCTCACCATGAGGATCAGGGGCGAAGGCGGCGCTGCACGACGACCCTGAGCAACATGCTCGTGGAGAGGATGGAGAAAGGTCGCTTCGACCTCGGTTTGGAGCGGAGAAGCAAACTATTTCCCCTCACCCTGAGGAGCCCGCCGCAGGCGGGCGTCTCGAAGGGCGAGGCCCCGGCGTGGCCTCATGGTTCGAGACGCGTCGCTAGGGCGACGCTCCTCACCATGAGGAGCAAGCATCGAGCGCGGCGCTGTAGATGAGCGTGAGATAGCTGCCGCCTTGCGACAGCTGAGTCATGGAGATGAGGGAACGAGCGCGGCCGCTCGTGCCCCGTTAGTCAGGCTGTCTACCCCCCGTAGCTCTGCACCAGGCTGCCCGCGACCAGCGACCAGCCGTCGACCAGCACGAAGAAGATCAGCTTGAACGGCAGCGACACGACGACCGGCGGCAGCATCATCATGCCCATCGACATCAGGACCGACGCCACCACGAGGTCGATGATCAGGAAGGGCAGGAACAGCAGGAAGCCGATCTCGAAGGCGCGCTTCAGCTCGGAGATCATGAAGGCCGGCACCAGGATGCGCAGCGACAGCTCGTCGGGCGTCGCCGGCGGCGCCTCGCCGGAGAGGTCCACGAACAGCTTGAGGTCCTTCTCGCGCACGTTCTTCTGCATGAAGCCGCGCAGCGGCACCGAGGCGCGCTGCAGCGCGTCCTCGACGCCGATCTGGTTCTCGATCAGCGGCCTTACGCCGTCGTCGTAGGATTTCTGCAGCACCGGCCCCATCACGAAGGCGGTCAGGAACATCGCGAGCGCGATGATCACCGAGTTCGGCGGCGCCGTCGCGGTGCCCATCGCGGTGCGCAGCAGCGACAGCACGACGACGATGCGCGTGAACGACGTCATCATGATCAGGATCGACGGCGCGATCGACAGCACCGTGAGCAGGGCGATGAGCTGGATCGCGCGCTCGGTGACGCCGCCACCGCCGGCGCCGCCGAGATTGATGCTGATGTCCTGCGCGGCCGCGCTCCCCGCGAACGTGCCGGCGGCAATCAGGACAGCGATGAAGACAACTCTACGCGGGAGGCTGCGCGATCTCACTGAGAGGACTTCGGACGTCCGAGCAGCGAGGCCATTTCGTCCTCCAGATTCTCGAAGCTGGTCTTGATCGGCGCCTGGGCCGGGGCAGCGGCGGGCTCGGCGCGGGCAGGGCGGAGCACGGCAGGTCCGCTTGGCGCAGCCGGCGGCTCAGCGCTCGGACGCCGCAGCGCCGCCTCGAGACGCTGCGCCATCTCGGCCAGATTGGCCTCGGCGCTCTGATCCACCGGCGGCGGCGATGGCGGGGCCGCAGGCGGTGAAGGCATCTGGGCCACCGGCGGCGGCGCGACGCGCTCAGCCGCCTCGGCGCGGTCAGCGCGTTCGGCGGAACGGATGGGCGGCAGCCGCGGCCCTTCGGGCGGGCGGGGCGCGTCGGCCTGGCGCTGCGGCTCCGCAGGCCGCAACGGGCGTGGCGCCTGCTCGCTGCGCGGAATGGGCCGCTCGGGACGGGGCTCCAGGCGCGGTTCTTCGGCCACCCGCGGCTCGGCACGGGCTTCCTGACGCGGGCGCCGTGGCGGCAGCGGAGGCTCTGGCGGGAAAGGCGGCGGCGGCTCGCGCCGCTCGGCTGCGGCGGGCGCCGTGCGGCGGACCTCGTCGATGAACGACGGACGCTGCGGGCGCTGCGGCAGCTCCGGAACCGGCACCTCGGCCAGCTCGGCGGCCTCGGGCTTCGGCTCGGGTTCGTTCCAGGCGGGCATGTCCGGCACCGGCGCGATGCGCGTCGCGGGCTGCTCGGCATTCAGGCCCGGCCGCTGCGGCAGCTGCTCGCGCGGCGGCATGGCCCGCACGATGTTCGATTCGACCACGATGTCGGTCGGACCGCCGATCATCAGCAGATGCTCCATGTTGTCACGGCGCACCAGCACCAGGCGGCGGCGGCCGTCGACGGCGGCAGCATCGATCACGGCCAGACGGGGCATCCGACCGCGATTCGGATTGGTTCCCAGCCGATTCCCGGCGAATCGACGAACGAGAAAAGCGGCAAGGCCGATCAGCGCCAGCACCGCTACGAATATGAAAAAGGCCGTCAGCGCCTGCATCTCTGTCCCCGGCAAATACCGCGTCCTTTCGAAGTCTCCCCTGTGTCCAACGCGACAGCGTCAGTGAACGAGGCCTTCAGAACCGGAACCAACCCGTTAACGCAAAACGGCAGGATCTGCCGCCTGGGATCTTAATAACCCATGAATCGGCCGGGCCAAAACGACTTCTTGGAAACGCCGCCCGTCCCGAATTGAAGCACAGAGGAGCCGATCGGTCCGGACTTTCCTAAGAAAGTGTCAAAACCCCGGGATAGTCCCGGGGGTTGAGCAGCCGTTTCTTAACCCTCCGTTAACCATAAGCACGGCAATTTCTACCTATCGAATCCGTCCGATAGTCGGACACAACCGAGCGACGCCATGTCCATCAACGATCTTCCCGTGCTGTCGGCGTTGCGCACCAAGATGCAATGGCACCAGGAGCGCCAGCGCGTGCTGTCGGAGAACGTGTCCAACTCGGACACGCCGAACTTCAGGCCGAAGGATCTGGTCGAGCCGAAGTTCAATGCGGCCGGCGAGGCCGTGGGCGGCTTTGCCGCCTTGCCGCTGACGCGCACCAGCGCCGCGCACATCGCGCCGTCGTCGGGCGACAGCGCGTCCTTCGACCAGAATCGCAAGGTCGGATTTCAGACGCGGCCGGCGGGCAATGCCGTCAGCCTCGAGGAGGAGATGCTGAAGGTGTCCGCCAACCAGATGGACTACGCGGCGGCGACCTCGCTCTACGGCAAGAGCCTGCATTTGTTGAAGACGGCGATCGGCAAGGGCTGAGCCGGAGCTTTGAGGACGGAGACCGACACGCATGGCAAACGACTCCAGCGACTTCCTGCGCTCGATGACCATCGCCACGTCAGGCCTGCGTGCGCAGGCCGGGCGGATGCGCGTCATTTCCGAGAACATCGCCAATGCCGATTCGACGGCCGCCAAGGCCGGCGGCGATCCCTATCGCCGCAAGGTCCCGACCTTCAGCTCCGCCCTCGACCGCGCGCTCGACGCCAACGTCGTGACGCTCGGCAAGGTGGTGCCCGACCAGTCTTCGTTCCGCGTCAAGTACGACCCCAGTAATCCGGCCGCGGACGCGTCCGGCAATGTCAAGTACCCCAACGTCAATCCGCTCATCGAGATGACCGACATGCGTGATGCACAGCGGTCCTACGAGGCGAATTTGAACATCATCGGCGCGACGCGCCGCATGATCCAACGCACGCTCGACATTCTGAAGACCTAGGACAGGAACGAAAGTCATGGCCTCCCCAATCTCCGCAGCGAATGCCTATGCGAATTCCGCCCGCGTGCTCGATACCAGCGGTTCGGGCAGTGCTTTCGGTGGTCTTGCCCGCGTGCGCGACGTGCTCGGCAATGGTGCCGGCGCCGACAAGGGTGGTCCGTCGTTCAGCTCGGTGCTGAAGGATGCGATCGGCAGCGTCATGGAGAGCGGGCGCAAGTCCGACAGCCAGGCGGTCGCGATGGCCTCGGGCAAGGCGAACGTGATGGACGTCGTCACGGCCGTCGCCGAGACCGACGTCGCCGTGTCGACGCTGGTGTCGGTGCGCGACCGCGTGATCCAGGCCTATGAAGACGTGATGAAGATGACGATCTGAGCCCGCTTGCGGGCGCTGTCGACGTGACGCGCCGCGCGCGTGTCACGTCGCACGATCTGCGGGGCCGGATGAGCCGGCCCCGTGTGCGGCATGAGGGCGCTCGAACGGCGCCGGCAACCACCAGGGACGACAGGACATGACCGGAGCCGAAACGCTCGACGTCGCGCGCGATGCGATCTGGACCATCGTGCTGGTGTCCTCGCCGCTGATGGTGGTCGGCCTCGTCGTCGGCGTGGTGGTGTCGCTGTTCCAGGCGCTCACGCAGATCCAGGAGCAGACGCTGGTGTTCGTGCCGAAGATCATCGCGATCTTCGTCACGCTGCTGCTGGCGCTGCCGTTCATGGCCGATGCGCTGCATTCGCACATGATGCGGATCTCGTCGCGAATCATCGGCGGATGAGGCAATGTCCGGCGCGGCAGAGCTGTCCCTTGCAAGGGCGCTGCGACCGGTCGTGAGGAGCGGTGCGGGGGGCGCCGCTGCTTCCGATCGGGCGCAAGCGGCCTTTGCGTTCGGCTCTTCCCCGATCATCTCATCCTCGATCACCTCCTCGTTTGTCCGGGAGGCGATCGATTCGCAGACCGGCGTGCCGCAGAAACCCGCGGCCGGCGGCGCCGGGACCGCGGACGATGCGCATCGACATCTCGTTTCTTCCGACCCTGGCCGCCGTCTTCATGCTCGCCTTCGCGCGGATCGGCGCGATGGTGATGCTGCTGCCGGGGCTCGGCGAGGTCAACATTCCCGTCCGCATCAAGCTCGCCACGGCGCTGCTGCTGACGATGATCGTGCTGCCGCTCCACCGTCAGGCTTATCAGGTCGACCTGCAGGCGCTGTCGCCGCTGGTGGTCATGATGGTGCACGAGATCGTGATCGGGATCGTGCTCGGCGCCACCGCGCGCGTGACCTTGTCGGCGCTGCAGGTCGCCGGCTCGGTGATCGCGCAGCAGATGGGGCTCGGCTTCGTCACCGCGGTCGACCCGACGCAGGGCCAGCAGGGCGTGCTGATCGGCAACTTCCTGACGATGCTCGGCGTGACGCTGTTGTTCTCGACCGACAGCCATCATCTGGTGATCGCCGCGCTGAGCGACAGCTACAAGATCTTCGCGCCGGGGGAGCTCGTTCCCAGCGGCGACGTCGCCTCGCTGGCGACCAAGGCGTTCGCGGCGGCGTTCAAGATCGGCCTGCAATTGTCAGCGCCGTTCCTGGTGTTCGGCCTGGTCTTCAATATCGGACTCGGCGTGCTGGCGCGGCTGATGCCGCAGATGCAGGTCTACTTCGTCGGCGCGCCGCTCTCGATCCTGATCGGCTTCCTCATCTTCGCGCTGGTGCTCACCGCGATGATGGGCACGTTTCTCGGCTATTTCGAAGGCGTCCTCCACGAGCTGATGCCGCGGTGAGGCGACGAAGTCGTGTGTTGCCGGTGTCTGCTGTCGGCCTTGTGCCTTCCAACGTCCTTCGAGACGCCCGCCTTCGGCGGGCTCCTCAGGACGAGGCCGAGTTTGTTGCGCGAATCGAGACCCTCTCCATGAACACGCCTCTTGGCGTGTTCATGGTCCGGTGTGCAGTGCCGCCCGGGCTGTCGAACCTCATGGTGAGGAGCGCCGCTTGCGGCGCGTCTCGAACCATGCGGCCCGGAACGATCTCGTATCATCCTGATGATGCCGCGGTGAGGGGAGCCTGACCGATGGCCGAGGAGGGTGATACCGAGGACAAAACAGAAGACCCGACGCAAAAACGCCTCGACCAGGCGCTGGAGCGCGGCGACGTCGTCAAGAGCCAGGAGCTCAACACCTGGTTCGTGATCGCCGCGGCGACGCTGGTGATGTCGACCTTCTCGGGCTCGATCGGCACCGCCGTGCTGGTGCCGATGCGCAATCTGATCGCCAATTCCTGGATGATCCATACCGACGGCGCGGGGCTGCTCGCACTGGCGCGCGGTCTCTCCTTCGCGGTGATCGCGGCAATCGGCGTGCCGATCCTGATGGTGATGCTGGCGGCGATCGCCGGCAACATGATGCAGCACCGCCTGGTGTGGTCGGGCGAACCGCTCAAGCCGTCGCTCAGCAAGATCTCGCCGCTGTCCGGCGCCAAGCGCCTGTTCGGCAAGCAGGCCGCGGCCAACTTCGCCAAGGGGCTGTTCAAGCTGGTGCTGCTCGGCACGGTCATGGTGATGATCCTGTGGCCGGAGCGGCTGCGGCTGGAATCGCTGCTGCACATGGACGTCGCCGAACTGCTCGGCGTGACGATGTCGCTGACCACGCATCTGATGGGCTCGGTGGTCGCGCTGCTCGCGCTGGTGGCGATCGGCGACTACCTGTTCCAGTACCGGCAATGGTACGAGCGCCAGAAGATGTCGCTGCAGGAGATGAAGGAGGAGTTCAAGCAGTCGGAAGGCGATCCGCACGTCAAGGGCCGCATGCGCCAGATCCGCCAGCAGCGCATGAAGAAGCGCATGATGGCTGCGGTTCCCAAGGCCTCCGTGATCATCACCAACCCGACCCACTACTCGGTCGCGCTGTCCTACGAGCGCGGCATGTCGGCGCCGGTCTGCGTCGCCAAGGGCGTCGACAACATCGCCTTCAAGATCCGCGAGATCGCCAAGGCGCACGACATCCCGATCGTCGAGAACGTGCCGCTGGCGCGCGCGCTGTATGCGACCGTCGAGATCGACGAGGAGATCCCGGTGGAACATTATCACGCCGTCGCTGAGATCATCGGCTACGTGATGGGGCTGCGGCGCAACCTCTCGGGGCGTCCGCGATGACAATCGAGCAGGCCCGCGACCGGGCCGCAAAATACGGATAAATCATGGAATATCGGCTTGACGGGCTTGCGCTTGACCCGTCGATTCAGGCAGGTGGAAGCGGGAGCCGTGTGAACGGGCTGGGGCTCCCAGCCGACAGGTCGCGTCCTCAAGCCATGAGCGCCGAGAAAGACAACGAAGCGTCACCGGACCAGGTGAACCTGCCGGAGCGGCCGCGCCGCAGCGGCAGCATCCTGCTGATCCTGCTGGTCGCGTTCGGCCTCGTCGCGGTGGCCATTGCGCTGATGACGATCGGCCGCAACCAGGCGCAGCCCTACATTCTCGGCCTGCTGTCGCTGCTCGCCACCGTCGGCCTGTTCAACCTGTTCGCCTTCGCCGCCGGCATCGTCCGCTTCGCCGACAAGGCGACCGACGATCCCGTGCTGGGTGCGATCGCCGATCACGCTTTCGACGGGCTCGCGGTGACCGATCCGCGCGGCCACGTCGTCTATGCCAACGCCGCCTATCTCGGGATGACCGGTGCGTCGAGTGCGCAGGAGGCGCGCCCCGTGGAGCGCGTCTTCATAGGCAATCCCGACGTTTCCGAGGCCGTGTTCCGCCTGCTCAAGGCGGCGCGCGAGGGCAAGCGGCAGCAGGAGGAGGTGCGCATCACCGCCTCCGAGGGCGGCCAGGCCCGCTGGCTGCGCATGCGCGTGCGCCCGCTCGGCCAGACCAAGCGCCATGCCCGCTACGCGGTGTGGTCGATCGCCGACATCACCCGCGATCGCGAGCGCCAGGAGGACGTGTTCCAGGAGCTGCAGCATGCGATCGAATATCTCGACCACGCGCCCTGCGGCTTCTTCTCGGTCAACCCCGAGGGCAGCCTGGTCTACGTCAACGCCACACTCGCCAACTGGCTCGACTACGATCTCGCCGAGATCGGGTCCGGCGGGCTGAAGCTCGCCGACGTCGTCTCCGGCGACGGCGCCTCGCTCCTGACCTCGATCGTCGCGGTGCCCGGCGAGGTCCGTACCGAGGTGTTCGACATCGACCTCAAGATGCGCGGCGGCAAGACCATGCCGGCGCGGCTCTACCACAAGCTCGCCTTCGGCGCCGACGGCAAGCCCGGCGCCTCGCGCACCCTGGTCATCAGCCGCGCCCGCGACGAACGCTCCGATCCGGAGCGCGCCGCCGAGGTGCGCTTCATGCGCTTCTTCGACCACACGCCGATGGCGATCGCGACCGTCGACCGCGGCGGCGCCGTGGTCCGCGCCAATGCGCGCTATGCCAAGCTGGCGCAGAGCGTCAGCGGCGATCCGGCCGCGGCGAAGTCGATCTTCCGCAGCGTCAGCCAGCGCGACCGGCACCTGCTGATCGCCGCCATCAACCAGGCCTCGGAAGGCCAGGCGGACATCCCGCCGGTCGAGGTGATGCTGGAGGGATCCAAGGAGCGCTTCGGCCAGTTCTTCGTCACCGCCGTCGACGAGGACGAGCGCGAGACGGAAGCTGCGATCGTCTACATGCTCGAGACCACCGAGCGGCGGGCGCTGGAGAACCAGATCAACCAGTCGCAGAAGATGGAGATGGTCGGCCAGCTCGCCGGCGGCATCGCCCACGACTTCAACAACGTGCTCTCGGCCATCATGATGGCCAACGACTTCCTGCTGAACGCGCACAAGCCGACCGACCCGTCGTTCCAGGACATCATGCAGATCAAGCAGAACGCGACCCGCGCCGCGACGCTGGTGCGGCAGCTGCTGGCGTTCTCGCGAAGGCAGACGCTGCGGCCGCAGGTGCTCGACCTCGGCGACGCGCTGTCCGACCTGACGATGCTGCTGCGCCGGCTGATCGGCGAGAAGGTCAAGCTCGATCTCGTGCACGGCCGCGACCTCTGGCCGGTCAAGGTCGACGTCTCGCAGTTCGAGCAGGTGGTCGTGAACCTCGCGGTCAACGCCCGCGACGCGATGCCGGACGGCGGCAAGCTGTCGGTTCGCACCGCCAACGTCTCGGCCGAAGAGGCGGCGCAGGGCGGCTACAAGGGCATGCCGGTCGCCGACTACGTCAAGATCGAGATCAGCGACACCGGCACCGGCATCCCGCCGGAGATCCGCGAGAAGATCTTCGAGCCGTTCTTCTCGACCAAGGAGGTCGGCAAGGGCACCGGCCTCGGCCTGTCCACGGTCTACGGCATCATCAAGCAGACCGGCGGCTTCATCTATGTCGACAGCGAGCTCGGCAAGGGCACCGCGTTCCAGATCTTCCTGCCGCGCCACATCGTCGTGCCGGAGGTCCAGCCGGAGCCGCAGGCGGCCAACGGCGCCGCGAAGGACACAGCGCCCGCCGCCGAGGCGCCGAAGCCGCGCGCCGACCTGACCGGGCAGGGCACGATCCTGCTGGTCGAGGACGAGGAGGGGCTTCGGGCGCTCAACGCCCGCGGCCTGCGCTCGCGCGGCTACAGCGTCATCGAGGCCTCCAACGGTATCGAGGCGATGGAGGCGCTGGAGGAGTGCAACGGCGAGCTCGATCTGGTGGTGTCCGACGTGGTGATGCCGGAGATGGACGGGCCGACGCTGTTGAAGGTGATGCGGGAGAAGAATCCCGACATCAAGATCATCTTCGTCTCGGGCTATGCCGAGGACGCCTTCGAGAAGAGCCTGCCGGAGAACCAGCAGTTCGCCTTCCTGCCCAAACCCTTCACGCTCAGTCAGCTGGTGGCGGCGGTGAAGGAAACCATGGCGCCGCAATAGGTTACCAGGGGAGCCGGACAAGGCGGGCGAGCGGCTTGAAGCCGCGACCCAGAGCCGCAGCCGCGCGGCCTCGTGCCGCCTTCCTTTTCGGCCCGAAGTGCCCATCTTACGGGCATCCCCATTCCGGGGAGTTATGGGAAACACAGATGAGCTTCTTGCAGCGCAAAAGCGGCCTCCTCAAGGCGATGGCCGTGGCCCTTTCCTTGGCGCTGCCGACGGTGCTCGCCGTCTCGGCGGCCGACGCCCGGATCGGCGGCGGCTCCAGCTCGGGCTCCCGCGGCACGCGCACCTTCTCCGCGCCGCCTCCGACCGCGACCGCGCCGGGATCGGCGTCGCAGTTCAACCGCACCATCACTCAGCCGGGCCAGCCCGGCGGCTTCAATCAGGCTGCGCCGTCGCGCGGCGGCCTGTTCGGCGGCCGCGCCGGCGGCCTGCTCGGCGGCCTCGCCGCGGGCTTCCTCGGCGCCGGCCTGTTCGGCATGCTGTTCGGCGGCGGCCTGTTCTCCGGCCTCGGCGGCTTCGCCTCGTTCATCGGCCTGATCCTGCAGATCCTGCTGGTGGTGGTCGCGGTCCGCTTCGCGATGGCTTGGTGGCAGCGCCGCAACCAGCCGGCCTATGCGTCCGGCCCGGCGCCGGGCCCCAATGACGGTCAGCAGAGCTTCCGCTCGGGCCTGAGCGGTCTCGGTGGCGGTCTTGGTGGCTTCGGCGGCTTCGGCGGCGGCAGCAACCAGCCGCCGCTGCAGATCCAGCCGGCCGACTATGAGGCGTTCGAGCGGCTGCTCGGCGAGATCCAGTCCGCGTGGTCGAACGAGGACGTCGGCCGGCTCCGGCTGCTGTCGACGCCCGAGATGGCCTCGTATTTCGAGCGCGATCTCGAGCAGAACCAGGCCCGCGGCGTGGTCAACAAGGTCTCCGGCGTGAAGCTGCTGCAGGGCGACCTGGCCGAGGCGTGGCGCGAGAACGGCGCCGACTACGCCACGGTGGCGATGCGGTTCACGCTGGCCGACAAGACCATCGAGCGCGCCTCGGGCCGCGTCGTTGAGGGCTCCGACCAGCCGCAGGAGGTCACGGAGATCTGGACCTTCCTGCGCCACCCCGGCGCCGACTGGCAGCTCTCGGCGATCCAGCAGGTCAGCTGAGCCGAAGCCGGAAAGACAAACATCAGGCGCCGCGGAGCCCTCCGCGGCGCCTTTGCTTTGCCCGGGTTCTGGCGGAATAAAGCGGGCCGAAACGGGTTCCACAGCCAGACACGACATCGCGCATAAGCGATGCGTCGGCATCACGTCCACCAGGGGAGGACTCCATGACACCGATCCGCAATCTGTTGATCGCAAGCGCGCTGCTCGCCGCAGTTCCCGGCCTGGTCGCGACCGCGTCGGCCCAGAGCGCCGACATGAGCTTCTTCCTCACCAGCAACGGGCCTGGCAATGGCGGCAATCTCGGCGGGCTCGCCGGCGCCGACAAGCACTGCCAGACCTTGGCGCAGTCGGCCGGGGCGGGCGCCAAGACTTCTTCCAACAAGACCTGGCGCGCCTATCTCTCCACCCAGGCCGCCGACGGCCAGCCCGCGGTCAATGCGCGCGACCGCATCGGCGAGGGGCCGTGGCAGAACGCCAAGGGCGTCGTCATCGCCAAGGACGTCGCCGAGCTGCACAGCGCCGCGAACAATCTCACCAAGCAGACCGCCTTGAGCGAGAAGGGCGAGGTCATCAACGGCCGCGGCGACACGCCGAACCGTCACGACGTGCTGACCGGCTCGCAGCCCGACGGCACCGCGTTCGGACCCGGCGAGGACCGCACCTGCCGCAACTGGACCAGCTCCACGCAGGGAGCAGCCATGGTCGGCCATTCCGATCGCATCGGCCTGCGCGACGACGATGCCTCGAAGTCGTGGAACAGCTCGCATCCCTCGCGCGGCCCGGACGGCGGCTGCTCGCAAGCCGATCTGAAGAGCACCGGCGGCGACGGCCTGCTATACTGCTTCGCGGCAAACTGACACGCGTCGCCCATCAACCACCGTCGGCGTCATTCCGGGGCAAGCGTCCATGCGAAGGCGCAAAGCGCCTTCGTGTTGACGATTGAACCGGGAATCCCGAGATTGTGGACTATGGCCGCAAAGCAATCTCGAGATTCCGGGTTCAAGGCCTGTCGGCCTTGCCCCGGGATGATTGTGATTCGTTGAAGGTGCGCTCCGGTCGTTGCGGGCCTCGATCGACGAGAGACGCGCGCTCGTCTTGAGGTTCATCATGCGTTACGAGCTCTACTACTGGCCGATGATCCAGGGCCGCGGCGAATATGTCCGGCTGGCGCTGGAGGAGGCGGGCGCCGCCTATCGCGACGTCGCGCGCGAGGAGGGCATCGCGGCGATGACCGCGATGCTGGAGGCGGAGGGCGCCACGCCGCCGTTCGCGCCGCCGTTCCTCAAAGCGGGCCGCCTCGTGATCGGCCAGACCGCCAACATCCTGTTTTTTCTCGGCGGCCGCCATGGCCTCGCGCCCAAGGCCGAGGCCGGCCAGCTCTGGGTGCACCAGCTGCAGCTGACGATCACCGACTTCGTCGTCGAGGTCCACGACACGCATCATCCGCTCGGGCCGACGCTGTACTACGAGGACCAGCGCGCGCCCGCCAAGAAGCGCACCGCCGAGTTCTGGAGCGAGCGGGTGCCGAAATTCCTCGGCTATTTCGAACGTATCCTGGCGAACAGCGGCGGCGCCTACATCACCGGCCGAAGGCTCACTTACGTCGACCTGTCGCTGTTCCAGATCATCGCCGGCCTGCGCTACGCCTTCCCCAGCCGAATGACCGCCTTCGAGCGCAACGTTCCGGGCCTCGTCGCGCTGCACGACCGCGTCGCCGCCAGGCCGAACATCTCAGCCTACCTCGCCAGCGACCGCCGCATCCCCTTCAACGAGGACGGCATCTTCCGCCACTACAAGGCGCTGGATGCGTGAGGTCTGAATGCGCGCCGAGAAGCGCGCAGCAGGTCCTTGATCATGGCTAACGTGCAGCGCCGCTCGCGGCTCTCGACCCTCAGGTGAGGAGGCGCGCAGCGCCGTCTCGAACCATGAGGCCCCAGCGGGGGCCTCGCCCTTCGAGACGCCCGCCTGCGGCGATCTCCTCACGGTGAGGGGCGAAACAGGGGGGGAAGCCACCGCCTCAACGTGCCCCACGGCTCGAAAGGCGATCTTTGCATCGTCTCGGCGTCGAACAGGACCGCCCGCAGGCGACCTGCGGACCAACACGTATGGCGGCGCACGCCGGAGGCGCGGCCGCCATACGAAGTTGGCCTGAGGGTGGGATCGTCAGGCGATGATGTCGACGCGCGTGCCCTGGCCGGGCGGCAGCGGCGGGCGCGAGGCCTGCTTTTCGGCGGCGTTCTCGTCGCCGGTCTTGTCGGCCTTGAACGATTGCGCCTGCTGGGTCTGCGTCTGCTGGCTCTGCGTCTGTTGGGTCTGTGGCTTGGTCGTCTCGGTCGAGACCGGCGGCGGTGAGGGCGGCGGTGATGACGACGAAACGCTCGAAACGGACATGGTCCGGCTCCTCGCTTGGTGTTGCCCTGAGCGTGGCCATGTCCAGCGAAGGAAGAGTCAACCGGATCGGTCGAATTGTCTGCAACTGTGAGTGGCGGCCGCCTAGAGTGAACGGCTCGCTGATTCCGTCGCAGAAACCGGCGGCACCCGGGTCCGCCTATTGATCCTTGCTGCGGGAAATCGTGATCGAGGATTCCGTCTTGGTCCTGACGCAGCGCATGTCGAGCCGGCGGTAGCGGCTGGGGACGTCGTCGCCGCGGAAGATGCCAAGCCGCCGGTAGCAGCGGCTGACGCCGCGCGCCATGTCGTCCTTGGGCAGGGTGAACACGATCGCCGCCGCGCTCGCCATCAGATCGACGAACTCAGGTGGCGGCTTGCGATCGGTTTTTCCGAACAGCTGGTTGGAAAAGTTCTTCGACGAGCAGCCGAGCGTGAGCTCGCGCGCCTTGGGATGGGCGAGATAGACGGTGCCCGCCGCGGTCTGGCCGATCTTGATGCCCTCGATGCCGTTCTTCAGCTCCTTGGCGAGGTCGTCGCAACGGTCGGCCCGCGCCGCCTGCGGCGCGAGCAACGCGCCAAGCGCGACGAGAACGGCAAGTCCGGCCGAGCGGCCCAATGAATGAAGATATGACTGCATTCCAAATACCCCCCTGCCATTGAAGCGTGCATGCGCAGG
>NZ_CAFJ01000694.1 GCF_000239795.1 Bradyrhizobium sp. STM 3809
CTGGGCTACTCGCTGGGCGAGATCAAGGGTCAGCATCACTCGATGTTCGTCGATCCGGCGTACCGCCAGAGCCACGACTATCGGATGTTCTGGGACAAGCTCGGTCGCGGCGAATACGACGCCGGGCAGTACAAGCGCATCGGCAAGGGCGGCAAGGAGGTCTGGATCCAGGCCAGCTACAACCCGATCATGGGACCGGACGGCAAGCCGTTCAAGGTCGTCAAATACGCCACCGACATCACCGAGGACGTCATCCGCAACGCCGACTACGGCGGCCAGATCGCGGCGATCAACAAGGCGCAGGCGGTCATCGAGTTCACGATGGAAGGCAAGATCCTGACCGCCAACGAGAACTTCCTGGCGACGCTCGGCTACTCGCTGAACGAGATCAAGGGCCAGCATCACTCGATGTTCGTCGACGTCGCCTACCGCAGCTCGTCCGACTACCGCATGTTCTGGGACAAGCTCGGCCGCGGCGAGTACGACGCCGGCCAGTACAAGCGCATCGGCAAGGGCGGCAAGGAAGTCTGGATCCAGGCCAGCTACAACCCGATCATGGGGCCTGACGGCAAGCCGTTCAAGGTCGTCAAATACGCCACCGACATCACCGCCCAGGTGAAGGCCTCGGAGATGATGCAGGCGGCCGTGGCGCAGACCCAGGAGGTCGTGAACGCTGCCAAGCAGAACGACCTGCGCGAGCGCATCCCGCTCGAAGGCAAGTCGGGCGAGATCGCCCAGCTCTGCGAGGGCGTCAACGGCCTGCTCGACACGATGTCCGTCATCATCGCCGACGTTGCGGAGAGCGCGGAAACGATCAGCTCCGCGGCCCGCGAGATCGCCTCCGGCAACACCGACCTGTCGCAGCGGACTGAAGAGCAGGCGGCGAGCCTCGAAGAGACCGCGGCGAGCATGGAGGAGCTCACCTCCACCGTGCGCCAGAACGCCGAGAACGCCCAGCAGGCCAACAAGCTCGCTTCGTCGGCCTCCGACGTCGCGATCAGGGGCGGCTCGGTCGTCGCCGAAGTGGTGCAGACGATGGACGGCATCACCCAGGCCAGCCGCAAGATCGCCGACATCATCGGCGTCATCGACGAGATCGCCTTCCAGACCAACATCCTGGCGCTGAACGCCGCGGTCGAGGCCGCGCGCGCCGGCGATCAGGGTCGCGGCTTTGCCGTGGTCGCCGCCGAGGTGCGAAACCTCGCCCAGCGCAGCGCCAACGCTGCGAAGGAGATCAAGGGTTTGATCTCCGACTCGGTCTCGAAGGTGGAGTCGGGCTCGCGCCTGGTGGATACTGCCGGCAAGACCATGGAAGAGATCGTCCAGTCGGTGAAGCGCGTGACCGACATCATGGCCGAAATCTCGGCGGCGTCGCAGGAGCAGCGCGGCGGCATCGAGCAGGTCAACAACGCCGTGACCCAGATGGACAAGGTCACGCAGCAGAATGCTGCGCTGGTCGAGGAGGCTGCTGCCGCGGCCAAGTCGATGGAAGACCAGACCGGCGCGATGACCGAGATGGTCGGCAAGTTCCAGGTGCTGAGCGCGTTCGAAAGCGGCCGCGCCGCGCCCGCCCGCACCGGCAATCCGGTGGTCGACCGTTCGCTCGGGGCAGGCAAGGAGAAGCTCAGCAACGTCCGCGCCGCGCCGGCAAAGCCTGCGGCGCCGAAGTCCGCGCCGCAGCCGAGCCGGATGGCGGAAGCGGAGCCTGCTCGTCGCCGCGCTGCGGGCGACGTTGATTGGAAGGAATTCTGACAGTTGAGCGGGCGTCACCCGCTTCGGGTGACGCCCGTTTCCAGGGGAGAGTCGACGTGCAGGAAGAATTCGCGCTGCAGGACAGGGAGTTCCACAAACTCTCGAAGCTCGTGATGGATACGGCCGGCATCGTCCTGAGCGAGCGCAAGCGCGCGTTCATTCACGGCCGGCTCGGCCGGCGCCTGCGCGCGCTCGGAATGGCGAGTTTCTCGGAATATTGCAGTCTGCTGGAGACCGATGCCGGCGATGATGAACTGCACAACTTCATCAACGCGGTGACGACCAACCATACGAGCTTCTTCCGCGAGGCGCATCACTTCGAGAACCTGACGAAGATCATCCTGCCGGGCATCGTGGCGGCCGATCACGATCGTCGACGATTGCGCATCTGGTCGGCGGGTTGCTCGACGGGGGAGGAGCCCTACAGCATCGCGATGACGCTGCTGTCTTGCCAGCAGATGTTGTCCGGCTGGGACGTCAAGATCCTGGCGACCGATCTCGATACGAACGTGCTCGCGCATGCCGCCCAGGGCGTGTACGACTTCGAGCGCGCGGAAGGAATTCCGGAGACCTATCGCAAACGCTTCGTCACGCTTCGCGGCAAGCAGGCCGTCATGAAGGACGAAGTTCGTGAACTCATCTCGTTCGGTCACCTCAACCTGCTCGGGCCCTGGCCGATGTCGGGACCGTTCGACGTCATCTTCTGCCGGAACGTCGTCATCTATTTCGACCAGGCCACGCAGCGGCGGCTGTTCGACCGTTACGCCGATCTCCTCAAGCCGGACGGCTGGTTGATCATCGGCCATTCGGAAAATCTGCTCAACATCTCCGACCGCTTCGATCTGGTCGGACGTACGACCTATCGCAGGATCAAATGAACAGCGCCATGACTCCAAGGCGGTCCTCACGGTCGATGGACTCCGACGCTGCCGGTGGGACGCGTCGCTACTACGACCCGCAGTTCGACGCCACCGCCGTGAAAGTCTTCCCCGGCGATCACTATGTGAGCGCGAGCGAGGAGGAAATGCTGGTGACCGTGCTCGGCTCCTGCGTGGCGGCATGCATCCGCGATCCGCTGACCGGTGTCGGCGGCATGAACCACTTCATGCTGCCGGAATCCGCCGGGGCAGGATGGGGCAGCGCGGCCTCGGACAGCATGCGCTACGGCAACGTCGCGATGGAGCGGCTGATCAACGACATTCTCGTGCGCGGCGGCTCGCGGCAGCGGCTGGAGATCAAGGTTTTCGGCGGCGGCAACGTCCTGAAGAGCGCCACCAATATCGGGCACCGCAATGCGGATTTCGTCGAAGAGTACCTCCAGGCCGAAAATCTTGGCATCGCGGCCAAGCATCTGCGCGGGTCGCTGCCGCGCAGGGTCCATTATTGGCCGAGCAGCGGCAGGGTGATGCTGCTCGAACTGGCGCGCGCCGAGCAGGATGCCGTCGTCCGGGAGGAGACGTCCTACAAGAAGAAAATCCAGGTCGAGCCGGTTGCCGGATCGGTCGAACTCTTTTGAGGTTCCCATGAGTGCCATTCGCGTTCTGATCATCGACGACTCCGCGTTCGTCCGGCAGGTTCTGACCGAGATCATGTCGACCGACCCCGATATCGAGGTGGTGGGAGCCGCGCCCAACCCGATCATCGCGCGGGACATGATCAAGTCGCTGAACCCCGACGTGCTCACGCTCGACATCGAGATGCCGCGCATGGACGGCCTGGCCTTCCTCGACAAGGTGATGAAGCTGCGGCCGATGCCCGTGCTGATGATCTCGTCGCTGACCCAGAAGGGGGCCGACACGGCCGTGCGGGCCCTGGAAATGGGAGCCGTCGATTTCGTCGCCAAGCCGGTGGTCGGCCTGGTCGAGGGCCTTCCGCTGCTGCGTGACGAGATCGTCAGCAAAGTGAAGGCAGCGTCGGTCGCGAGGATTCGTCCCCCGGGGCAGCGGCCGTCCGAGACGGCGCCAAGGCCCGGCGGGTCCTATTACTCCTCGGAGAAGATCATCGCCATCGGCGCCTCGACCGGCGGAGTCGAAGCTCTGCAGGAGGTGCTGACATCCTTTCCGTCCAACGCGCCGGCGATCGTGATCGCGCAGCACATGCCCGCGATGTTCACCGCCTCCTTCGCCGCCCGCCTCAATCAGCTTTGCGCTGTCACGGTGAAGCAGGCCGAGGGCGGCGAGCGCGTCCTGCCCGGGCACGTCTACATCGCCCCCGGCGGCTATCATCTCGAGCTCGCGCGCAACGGCGCGAACTATGTCTGCCGGGTCCATGAGGAACCTGCGGTCTCCGGCCATCGTCCGTCCGTCGACGTGCTGTTTCGCTCCGTGGCGCATGCCGCGGGGCCCAATGCGATCGGAGTCATCCTGACCGGCATGGGACGCGACGGCGCCCTCGGCCTGCTGCAGATGCGCACGGCGGGCGCGCCCACCATCGGCCAGGACGAGGCCAGCTGCGTCGTCTACGGCATGCCCAAGGCCGCCCACGAATGCGGTGCGACCGAGGTGGAGCTGCCGCTCGCCCAGATCGCTTCGAACGTCCTGAAACGGTGCGAGTCGCTGGCCGCGCGCGGAGTGAGAGTGTAGTCATGTTCAAGTGGAGGCACCACAGCGCGGCCGCGCCGAAGCTTGCGGAGTCCGAGGCGCCGCCGCTGGCGCCGGTCGCGCCCGCGGAGCCGGCGCGGCACGACGAACTGATGCGGCGCTGGATCTCCTTCGCGGCCATGCAGCAGCGCGTGATCAGGACGCTCGTATCCGAGATTCAGCAGGCTTCCGCGGTCGTGGAGACGGAGGCGGACAATCTGAGCGGACGGTTTCGGCGGCTGGCGATCTGCGCCGAGCAGCAGACGGCGCGAGTCGACGATCTGAGCAAGCTGGCGATCGGAATCGAGGTGGACGGCGAGGTGGTGCCGATCGACCGGATCGCCGGCCTGCTCGAGGAGACGTTGAGCGACGTCGTCGAGAAGATCCTTCTGTTGTCCAAGGACGCGATGCAGATGGTCTATGCCTTGAGCGAGCTCAACAGCAATGTCGACAAGGTCGACAGCTGCATGGAGGAGCTCAGCAAGATCAACCGGACCACCAACATGCTGGCGCTGAACGCGCGCATCGAGGCGGAACGGGCGGGACGGGCGGGCGCGGCATTCAGGGTCGTCGCGGGCGAGGTGCGTGAACTGTCGGGTGCGACGGCGCGGCTGTCGACCGACATGGAGACCGAGCTCAAGGCGGTGACCGACGGCATTGCCAATGGTCACGAGACGCTCAAGCGGGTGGCCACGATCGACATGTCGCAGAACCTGCTCGCCAAGGATCGGCTCGAGGTGCTGATGTCTGCGCTCATCCGGCGCAGCGCGAGTCTCGCCTCGGTCGTCGGTGATGCCATGAAGGAAGCCGAGGTGATCTCGGCCGATGTGTCGGCGATGGTGACCGGGATCCAGTTCCAGGACAGGACGCGCCAGCGCCTCGAGCATGTCGTGGATACGCTTCACGTCGTCGACGAGGCGCTCGACGAGCTGAAGGAAACGACCATGGAGTCGCTTCCCCCGGCGGCCGAGGGACAGGAACTCGACACCGAATGGGTCAAGAAGCTGCTCGACCGCTTCACGCTCGGCGATCTGCGGGCGCGATTCGTCGCCCAGATTCTCGACGGCGAGCAGCCCGCCGAGGCGATGCCGGCTGACGGCGAGTCGGCAAACAGTGGAACCGTTGAGTTGTTCTAGGAGGAAGCCATGCAGCTACAGGTTGATCGCGGAGCCGGCCAGATCTCGATGAGCGGCGAGTTCACGTTCACCGACCACGGACCGTTCAAGCAGATGGTCGCTGAACTGTTCGCAACGACGGGAAGGTCGGTGATCCTCGATCTTTCCAAGCTCGACTTCATCGATTCCGCAGGGCTCGGCATGCTCCTGCTGGCGCGGGATGAGGCCAAGAAGAACGATCGCGAGCTCATCCTGCGCCGTCCGAGCGGACAGGTGAAGCGCATGTTCGGCGTGACCAAGTTCAGCACGCTGTTCACGATCGAGGATTGAACCATGGACGATTCCCTGCAGGCTCCTGGATCCGGGCCGCGCGTCACCTGCTGGGACGGCACCTCGGAGGCGACGCTCGAAGCGGCTCTGGAGCCGCCTGCGACCCAATGCATCGAGATCGGTCTCGCCGGCACCTGCGAGGACGACATCGATCGTGCGGTCGAGCCCCGCCATCTCCGCCTGGTGGTCACCACGCGGTCGGCCTACAGGCATTGCATCGTCAAGGTGTTCATCCATGCCATGGAGCACCGCACGGCGTTGACCGAGGATCTCCGCGTGCGTGTCTACAGCGCCGTTCAGGAAGCGCTGATGAACGCCGTGCTGCACGGCAATTTGCGGATCGACCCGGATTCGCGCGGCAGCCTCGACGGCCTGATCGCAGCCCATGATGCGATCGAGTCCAAGCTGAGTTCGCCGGATGTGGCGCGCGCCCCGATCCAGATGGACGCGCTCTGGGACGAGTCGCAGCTGCGGGTGCTCGTGCATGACAGCGGCAGCGGTTACGAAGCAGCATCCATCCAGCCCAGGGCGGGAGAAGACACGATGGGTCGCGGGCTCGCGATCCTGCAGGCGTTTTCCGACAACGTCGCCATCCGCGACGGCGGCACCACGGTCGAGTTGGAGTTTCGTCTATGAGCAACCAGGTCCATGGTGCCGAGGCGGCCCGCGACGACCGGCGCGAGCGCGACGGAATCTGCGATGCGCGGATCCTGATCGCGGATGACGATCCGCTCTGCCGCCAGCTCGTGGAATCCGTCCTGCGTCGCCGCAACTTCGCCAATCTGGAGTTCGCCGAGGGCGGCGTCTCGGCACTGGAGCAGTCCCGCAGCTTCAAGCCGGACCTCCTGCTACTGGACATGCAGATGCCCGACATGAGCGGCCTCGACGTGTGCCGGCGCGTGCGCTCCGATCCGGACCTGGCGGACATTCCGATCCTCGTCCAGACGGCGACTTTCGATCGCAAGAAGATGGGCGAGCTGTTCGCCGGCGGCGCGTCCGACTTTCTGTCCAAGCCGGTCAACCCGTCGGAGCTGATCGCACGCGTGGTCGTGCACCTGGAGCGCTGGAATTCGCTGCGGGAACTGCGCAATTATCGCGAGCGGATCTCGCGCGAGCTGGAGGCCGCGCGGCGCATGCAATTCGAACTGCTGCCGTCCTTCGCGTCGCTCTCCGAGTCCGCCGAGAAGGCGAGCATGAGGATCGCGTCCTACAATCGGCCGTCATCCGAGCTCGGCGGCGATCTCTGGGGCATGCTGCCGATCGACGAGGGCGCGTTCGGGCTGTTTCTTGCCGACTTCACCGGCCATGGCGTCAACGCCGCACTCAACACCTTCCGGCTCCATGCGCTGATCCACGAGTACAAGAACCTGCACGATGCCCCCGCCGCGCTGCTCTCGGTGCTGAACGAGCGGCTGGTACGGCTGCTGCCACCCGGGCAGTTTGCGACGTTCCTGTATGTCGTGGTCGATCATCGTCGGGGCGAGCTGAGGTTTGCCTCGGCGGGCGCGCCGCCGGCGATCCTGGTGCAGAGCCAATCGGGGCGGCCGCGCTTCTGCGAGGGCACCGGACTGCCGCTCGGCATCGAGCCCGGTGCCAAATACCAGACCTACAAGCGCAAATTCCCGGAGGGCTCGCTGCTGCTGTTGTTCAGCGACGGACTTCCCGAATATCCCGACTCCTTCGGCGAGCGGATCGGTGACGAAGGCCTGCTGAAGGTCCTGAACGCCTGCCATTCCGGACTCGCGCCGAACGAGGTGATCGATCGTCTCTGTGCGGCGGCCGGAATCACCGGGCAGGCGACGCTGCCCGACGACACGACCGTGATCTGCATCGACCGCCGCATCGCCGCGGGTTGCGCTCAAGCTTTGCCGGCAGCGGAGGCGAAGGCGCCCGGACTGCGCCGCTCGCGCCGACCCTTTCCCAGAATGGATATCAAGCATGGATACCGTTGCTGAAAGCGATCCGCTGCTCGATCCGGATCAGATCGAGCTCCTGCGCGATGCCCTCGGCGAGGAGGAACTCGTGCGGATGTTGTCGCAACTTCCCGCCGCGGCCGAGGACGCCCTGCAGAGAATTCGTGAATGCCTGGCGGCAGCCGATCTCGCCGAGACTCGCAAGTCCGCCCACGTCCTGAAAGGCTTCTCCTCGAGCCTCGGGGCAGCGCGGCTTTCGACCATCGCCTGCGAGATCGAGCTCGACCTCGCCACGCTCGCCGAGGTCGAGGCTCGCATGCCGGTGCTTGCCGAGACGATCGAGGCGACGATCGCCGCCGTGGCGGCGATGCAGGAGCGTCCATGAGCGAGGGGCTGCATCACCCGGCCAAGTCGGACAACAAGTCGGACACCAGGTCGGACACCGAGGACGCGGGCGGCCGGCGCCCCGCAGGCGATGGCAGTCTTTCGCGCCGGATGATGTCGACCTATGCCACCATGATCATGGCGGCGCTGCTCACGGTGGTCATGGTGATTGCCGCGGGCCTGACCATCCAGAACCTGCACGACCGGGTGGAGGACGAGACCAAGGCCAATCTCGCTCAGCTGTCCTTCGTGCTGTCCGAGGAGAGCTCTCGCTCGTTCAATGCGATCGACCTGATCCTGAAGGATTTGATCGAGCACACCGGCTTTCACAAGCTTGACCGAGAGGAGATCGAGGCCAGGATCGGCACGCGCGAAATGCACGATTTCCTGGATGAGAGGCTGCCGTCTCTGCCGCAGATCGACAGGCTGCTGATCATTGGCGTGGATGGCCGTTTGAGGAACCATTCCCAGGTCTGGCCGATCCCCGACATCTCTCTTGCCGATCGCGAGCAGTATCGCTTCTTCCGTGATCACGATACGTCGGAATTGTTCATCAGCGAGCCCGTGCGCAATCGCCTGGACGGATCGTGGGTCA
>NZ_CAFJ01000693.1 GCF_000239795.1 Bradyrhizobium sp. STM 3809
CGCATCGGCATGATTGCGACGGCCTTATCATTGCCGCGTTCGGCGATCCCGGCGCGGCCGAGATCCGCGCGGCGGACGCGAGGCCAGTGGCCGGGATCGGCGAGGCGTCGATGCGCGCGGCGGCCGAGGGCGGGCGGCGCTTCGGCATCGCCACCGTGACGCCGGCGCTGGTGGCGAGCATCTCAGCGCTCGCCGACGCGCTCGGACTGTCGGCGCAATTCACCGGCACGCGGCTGACCGAGGGCGATCCGGTCGCGCTTGCCGCCGATCCCGCGCGGCTGGTCGACGCGCTCGCCGCGGCGACGCGCGCCTGCATCGAGGCTGATGGCGCGGAGGCCGTGATCATCGGCGGCGGCCCGCTGGCCCAGGCCGCCGATCAGTTGCAGCCGCAATTTTCCAGGCCGATCATCAAGCCGATCGCAGCCGCGGTGGCGCGGATGCTGCAGCTTCTGTCCGCGTGACTACGGCCGATACCCCGCCGCCGGATGCGGCGCTGCGAGCCTGGCGCGGCCGAACATCTTTTCGCGCAACGTGCCCGGCCGATATTCCTTCTTGTAGCGGCCGCGCCGGGTCAGCTCCGGCACCAGCATGTCGGCGACATCGGCAAAGCTCTCCGGTGACAGGGCGAAGGCCAGGTTGAGGCCGTCGACGCCGGTCTGCTCGATCCAATGCTCGATGAGATCGGCGACCTTCGACGGCGAGCCGACGAACACCGGCCCGATGCCGCCGATGCCGATGTGCTCGGCGACCTCGCGCACGGTCCAGACCCGGTCCGGATCGGCGCGCGTCACGTTGTCCATGGCGCTGCGGCCGGCCTCGTTGAGGACATGGCGCACCTGCTGGTCGAGCTCATAGGTCGAGAAGTCGACGCCGGTCCAGCCCGACATCAGGGTGAGCGACGCCTCGTGGTCGATGTAGCGGCGGTAGTCGGCGAATTTCGCCTCGGCCTCCGCGTCGGTCTCGCCGAGCACGACGGTGGCGATGCTGAAGATGACGATGTCGCTCGCCGCGCGCCCGGCCTCCACGGCCGCCTGGCGGATCGCGGCGACGCGCGGCGCGATGATCTTGGCCGAGGGGCCGGACATGAACACGCATTCGGCATGGCGGCCGGCGAACACGCGGCCGCGCGGAGATGTGCCGGCCTGATACAGCACCGGCGTCCGCTGCGGCGACGGCTCGCACAGATGGATGGCGTCGAGCTGGTAGTTCTCGCCGTGATGGCTCACCCGATGCACCTTGGCCGGATCGGTGAAGATGTCGCTGGCGCGGTCGCGCTTGACCGCGTCGTCCTCCCAGCTGCCTTCCCAGAGCTTGTAGACCACCTCCATATATTCGTCGGCGACGTCGTAGCGGTCGTCATGCGCGGTCTGGCGCTCTTTGCCCATGCCTCGCGCGGCGCTGTCGAGATAGCCGGTGACGATGTTCCAGCCGATGCGGCCTTCGGTCAGATGATCGAGCGTCGACATGCGCCGCGCGAACGGGTAGGGCGGCTCGTAGGACAGGGTGCAGGTGACGCCGAAGCCGAGATGATCGGTAACCGCGGCCATCGCCGAGATCAGCATCATCGGATCGTTCACCGGCACCTGGATGGCGTGGCGCAGCGCCGCGTCCGGATTGCCGCCATAGACATCGTAGACGCCGAGCACGTCGGCCAGGAAAAGTCCGTCGAAGCGGCCGCGCTCGAGCGTCTTCGCCAGGTCGAGCCAATAGGGCAGGCGATTGTAGTCTGAGGAGCGGTCCCGCGGATGCCGCCACAGGCCGGGCGACTGGTGCCCGACGCAGTTCATCGCAAACGCATTCAACCGGATGTCCGCAGCCATGATGTCCCTCGATCGTGTCGTGCCGACAGATGACACGCTTCGGCAGCGGTTTTCAATCGGACGTGCGCGCACGGCCGCTTGCGGGCCGCGCGCAGGCTTGGCTATGGTCGTGAGGTGATCAAGCGCCGCAAAGCCAATGACGGCGCGACGGGCGGTGGCCCGGATGCTGGGAGGACGAGACTGATGCAGATCCGAGTGACGGCGCTGGCCGCCATGTTGCTGTCGTCGGCAGCGACGATTTCGGCGCGGGCGGAGGATTTCAAGGCGAGCTGCGCCGCGCTGGCGCAGGGCTTTTCCGGCAGCGGCCGTATCGTCACGGCAGAGTTCGTTGCGGCCGGCGGCGTGCAGCTCGCGCCGCCTGCGCCTGCCGGCGTCACGAGCCCGGCGCCCGATCACTGCCTGATCCGCGGCAAGATCAACGAGCGCACCGGCATCGACGGCAAGCCCTATGCGATCGGCTACGAGCTCCGATTGCCCGCGACGTGGAATGGCAAGTTCGTCTTCCAGGGCGGCGGGGGCGTGGATGGCGTGCTGCGGCCGGCGCTCGGCCTGCTCACCGGCACGACACCGCCGAACGCGCTCTCCAACGGCTATGCGGCTGCCTCGACCGATTCCGGCCACCTCGAAGAGCCCGGTCCGCTCGGGCCATACCAGTTCGGCCTCGATCCGCAGGCACGGCGCGACAAGGGCTACAGCTCGATTCCGCCGGTGGCCGAAGCGGCCAGGGGCGCGACCGAGAAGCTTTATGGCAACGCGCCGCGCCGCTCCTACTTTGCGGGCTGCTCGAATGGCGGCCGCCAGGCGATGGCGGTGACGCAGCGTTTCCCGGAACTGTTCGACGGCGTCATCGCCGGCGCGCCGGCCTATCGCGTGCCGCTCGCCGGCATCGACGTGATCGTGCAGGAGCAGGCGCTGCTGTCGATCGCGCCTCCAGGACCCGATGGCAAGGCCGATGTCGGCAGCGCATTGACCGACGAGGACCTGAAGCTGGTCGCCGACGGTGTGACCGCGGCGTGCGACGGCGCCGATGGCGCCAAGGACGGCATGGTGCAGAACGTCATGGCCTGCCGCTTCGATCCGGCGGTGCTCGCCTGCAAGGAGGGCGAGAGCGCGCAGTGCCTGTCCGCGCCCAAGCTGAAGGCCATCAAGCTGATGTTCGACGGCAGCCGCAATGCGATGGGCGGGCTGATCTATTCCCGCTGGCCCTACGACCCCGGCCTCGCCTCGCCAGGCTGGCGCGCCTGGAAGCTCGGCACGCCCAAGGTCAGCCCGCCGAATGCGCGCAATCTGACGCTGATCGCCGGCGGCGTGCCGTATGATTTCATGAGCCCGCCGGAGACGCCGACGGATCTTGTCGCCTGGGTGCGCAATTTCGATATCGACCGCGACGTGCCCAAGGTGATGAAGGGCGCCGGCGGCTTCGACGCCGGCATGGAGTATGAGGCGGCGACCTCGACCGATCTCGACACGTTCAAAGCCAAGGGCGGCAAGATGCTGTTCTATCACGGCACCGCCGACCCGATCTTCTCGGCGCTGGACACGATCGATTATGTCGACCAGCTGAAGAAGAAATACCCGGACACGGACGGCTTCGCGCGGCTGTTCCTGGTTCCCGGCATGAACCATTGCGGCGGAGGACCGGCGACCGATCAGTTCGATCTGCTGACCGCGCTGGACAACTGGGTGGAGGGCAAGGCGGCCGCCCCGGAGACGATCCGCGCCACCGCGCGGCGCGCGCCCGACGTGCCATGGCCGGGCCGCACG
>NZ_CAFJ01000692.1 GCF_000239795.1 Bradyrhizobium sp. STM 3809
CCATCGGGCTGCATCACGCGCTGAGGAATGGATTCCGGGCTCGTGCTTCGCACGCCCCGGAATGACGACCTTTGTTGGAGAAGCTGCTGAGGTTCGACAACATGTGCTAGCCTTGCACCGAGGACTCGCAGGGAGAGCGCCATGGCCAGCAAGAGCCGCAGCACCAAATCAGCATCACGCGCCGCCGCAAAGGCCGCGGCGCTGAAGACCCGCAAGAGCAGCAAGGCGGCCGCCAAGACGTCCGCGAAGACGTCCACCAAGACCGGCGCAAAAACCAATGCCAAGGCGCCCGCCAAGCCGGGCAGGGCGGCTGCGCCGTCCGCGCGCAAGGCACTCGTCAGCAAGGGCCGGCCGGCGCCGGCGCCGCGGCGGCCGCGGCAGAAGGTGGCGATCAGCCATCTCAACGAGGCGGACTTCAAGGCCGACGGCCTGCGCGCCTATGCCCATTATCGGGACCTCGGCATCGCCGCCGCCACCCACGGCCTGGCCCGCGCGCACGTCATCCGCATGCTGCCGCCGTGCAATCCGCAGGAGGTCTCGAAGCTGCACACCCATGCCGTCGACTTCCAGATGGTCTACGTGCTCAAGGGATGGGTGAAGAGCTACCTCGAAGGCGTTGGCGAGACGCTGATGACGGCGGGCAGCTGCTGGACGCAGCCGCCGAAGATCCGGCACATGATCCTCGACTATTCCGACGACGTCGAGCTGCTCGAGGTGATCCTGCCGGCCGACTTCAAAACGGTCGAAATTGTGGCCGACAATAATTAGACATCAATTGCGGCTCAGCTAAAGTTCCGAAGCTGGAATCGGGGGAGACGTTCGCAACCGGTGCTTGAGCGCCGCGGAGCGATCGCGCGAGGGGCTGTGGCGGGGTCCGCAGGCTGTCCCGAGCGCTGGCGAGCGCGTGTCTTCCTGCGTTCAGGAGGAAGGACAGCGCCGCGTGACACCCACTCACCGCGAGGACATCGACTGGCTGCGCGCCATCGCGGTGCTCTCCGTCATCGGCTTTCATTTCGAGGCGCCGGCGATCTTCGGCGGCTTCGTCGGGGTCGACATCTTCTTCGTCATCTCGGGCTACCTGATCACCGGCATCATCGCGTCGGAGATGGCGCAGGGGCGCTTCTCGTTCGCGCGCTTCTACGACCGCCGGGTGCGGCGGCTGCTGCCGGCGCTGTACGTCATGGTGGCATGCGCGGCGATCCCGGCGTCGTGGGACCTCTTGAGCTCCGAGCGCGCCGAGTTCTTCCGCTCCGCGGCCGCCGTCGTCACCTTCACCTCGAACATCTTCTTCTGGCAGCAATCCGGCTATTTCGACCACGCCGCCGTGGAGAAACCGCTGCTGCACACCTGGTCGCTGGCCGTGGAGGAGCAGTTCTACCTGGTGCTGCCCGTCGTGATCTGGGCGGTGCTGCGGCTGGCACGCGGGCGCAAACTGGCGCTGCCGCTGACGCTCTCGCTGCTGGCCGCGGCCTCGTTCGCGCTCAGCGTGATGCTGATCCGCAGCCAGGCGTCGGTGACCGCGTTCTTCCTCAGCCCGCCCAGGGCCTGGGAGTTTCTGCTCGGGAGCCTGATCGCGATCTCGGGCCTGCCGGCGCCGCGCCCCGGCCTGGCGCAGCGCTCCGCGCGGGCACTGGCGCTGCTGCTGCTGGCGATCCCGATCCTGTCGCTGCGCCCAGGCTCGGGCTTTCCGGGCGCCAATGCACTGGCGCCGTGCCTCGGCGCGGCGCTGTTTCTGTGGAGCGGGGAAGGCGTGCCCAACCGCCCGCGCAGCCCGCTGTCGCCACTCGCCGTGGCGGGGTTCGTCGGCCGCATCTCCTATTCGTTGTATCTCTGGCACTGGCCGCTGTTCGCCTTCGCCCGCTTCGCCAAGCCCGGCCTCGCGCTCGACGGCTGGGAGCGGGCGGGCCTGTTCGCGCTGACGGTCGCGGTGGCCACGCTGTCGTGGCGCTATGTCGAGCAGCCGTTCCGGGAACGCCGGCTGGCGGCTACGCCGCGCGCGGCCTTCGGTCTCGCGGCGCTGGCAAGCGTCCTGTTGCTGGCCGGCAGCAGCCTCGGCCTGCTGCGCAGCGGGGCCGGCTCCGACATGGATGCCGAGGCGCAGCGCCTCGACGCCTACAACGACTACGACATGAAGCCGGTGTATCGCTACGGCTCCTGCTTCACGACGCCGGACGGGCGCGTGGCCGAGGATTGCCTGCGTGCGGAGACCGGCAAGACCAACATCCTGCTGTGGGGCGACAGCTTCGCCGCGCATGCCTATCACGGCCTCAAGGCGCAGCTCGATCCCGCGACCGTCAACATCATGCAGGCGAGCCAGCCGACCTGCATGCCGACCTTCAGCGCGGAGACGCAGGGCGTTCCGGCCTGCCGCGCGCTCGCCGTGCAGATGCGCGAGTTCCTCGCCGCGCATCGTCCCGATCTCGTGGTGATGGCGGCGGATTGGCTCGAGGACGCGCGGCCGCCGCGCTTTGCCGGCATGCTGCACGACCTCCAGCAGACGCTGGCGCGGCTCGGCGAGGCCGGCATTCCGGTGGTGCTGCTCGGCCCCGCCGTGCAGTTCCGGGAGCGGCTGCCGTCGATGCTGGCACGCGCCACCCTGCGCGGCATCACGCCGGATCCCGACACCTTCGTCCGTTCGGATGTCTTCGCGCTCGACCAGGCGATGCAGGCGGCGCTGCCGAGCGGCGCGCGGCTGACCTATGTCTCGATCCTGTCAGCCGTGTGCGCGCAGCACGGCTGCCCGCTCATGGCCGGCGAAGTTCCCCTGTCGTTCGATCATGCGCATCTGACCGCCGAAGGCTCGGTGCTCGTGATGGGCAAGGTCGCGCCGCTGATCCTGCCGCGCGCGACGCGGCCGGGCTCAATTCAGGAGGCCGACGATCGCGCCCATCAGGCAGGTCGTGAGGGTGCCCGAGACGATTGATTTCAGGCCGAGCGCGTTGATCTCGTCGCGCCGTGTCGGGGCCATCGTGCCGAGGCCGCCGATCATGATGCCGAGGCTGGCGAAGTTGGCGAAGCCGCACATCGCATAGAGCATGATCAGCCGCGCGCGCGGGTCGAGCGCTCCCGGATCGAGCTTGGCGAGCTCGACATAGGCAATCAGCTCGTTGAGCACCGTCTTGGTGCCCATCAGGCTGCCGGCGGTGACGGCCTGCGCCCATGGCAGGCCCATCAGCCAGCACACCGGCGCCATCACGAGGCCGAGCAGGCGCTGCAGGGACACGGGCGCGCCGCCGACCGCCGGCAGCAGCGACAGGATCGCGTTGGCGAGATGCACCAGCGCGACCAGCACCAGGAGCAGCGCGACGATGTTCATCAACAGCTCGAGCCCGGCGCTGGTGCCCTTGACGATGGCGTCCATCGTCGAGGAGGCCTGCATGTCGGGATCGCCCAGCGCGCCACCGGTGAGCTGCTTCGATGTCTCCGGCACCATGATCAGGCTGACCAGGATCGCGGCGGGCGCACCGAGCACCGAGGCAATGACGAAATGCGCGGCCGCATCGGGAATGAGCGGCGCCAGCAATGTCGCGTACAGCACCAGCACGGTGCCCGCGATGCCGGCCATGCCCCCGGTCATCACCAGGAACAGCTCGCTGCGCGTCATCTGCGCGAGATAGGGCCGGATGAACAGCGGCGCCTCGACCATGCCGAGGAAGACGTTCGCGGCGGTGGAGAGGCCGACGGCGCCGCCGACGCCGAGCGTGCGCTCGAGCAGCCAGGCCATGCCGCGCACCAGGGGCGGCAACACGCGCCAGTAGAACAGCAGCGTGGTCAGCACGCTCATCACCAGCACGATCGGCAGCGCCTGGAAGGCGAGCACGAAATCCGCGCCGGGCGCCTTCAAGTCGAAGGGCAGGGCGCCGCCGCCGACATAGCCGAACACGAAGGAGGTGCCCGCACGAGAGGCGGAGGAGATGGCGCCGACCGCGTCGTTGATGGCGCCGAAAGCGTGCGCCACCACGGGGATCTTGAGCAGGACGAGCGCGGTCAGCAGCGTCACCACCAGCCCCAGCGTGGCCTGCTTGAGCGACACCGCGCGCCGGTTCTCGCCGAGCGCCCATGCGATCGCGAGCAGCGCGACGATCCCGAACGCCGATTGCAGCTGCAGCATCAGATCCCCCAAACCCCGCCCTATTATGAGCTGACGGAACAGCCCCGCGCAATGCGTTACGGCCATGCGGTGCCTGCGATTGACAAGCATCAGGGCCTGCGTCACGCAGACGCCATCATGTCGACCACGGTCCCGATCGGCGCGCGCGATCTCCTGAAGCAAAGCGCGTTCCTGTTCTTCCTGTCGTCCCGCAGCCTGTCGCGGTTCGCGAGCCAGATCGCGGCGGTGGCGATCGGCTGGCAGATCTACGATCTCACCGGGCGCGCCTTCGATCTCGGCATGGTCGGGCTGATCCAGTTTCTGCCGACGGCGTTGCTGGTGTTCGTCGCCGGCAATGCCGCCGACCGATTCCCGCGCAAGCGCGTCGTGCAGCTGTGCCAGCTCGCCGAGGCGCTGACCGCGCTGTATCTCTGCTGGGGCGCCTATGCCGGCCAGCTCGGCGAAGCGCAGCTGTTCGCGTCCGTCTTCGTGCTCGGCATCGCCGGCGCCTTCGAGAGCCCAGCGACCGCGGCGCTGCTGCCGCTGATCGCGCCGGAAGGCACGCTGCAGCGCGCCAGCGCGCTGTCGAGCGGCGCGGCGCAGCTCGCGACCATTGCGGGGCCGGCGATCGGCGGTTTCGCCTATGCTGTGGCGCCCGGGTTGCCCTATGGCATCATGATGCTGTTCTGGCTCGCCGGCATGGCGCTCACAGGTTTGATGCAGGTGCCGGACGATGTGCCGGCGGAGCGGCCCGACGGCAGCAAGGATGACCTGTTCGCCGGCGTGCGCTTCATCCGCGCCAATCCCGCCATCCTCGGCACCATCTCGCTCGACCTGTTCGCGGTGCTGCTCGGCGGCGTCACGGCGCTGCTGCCGATCTATGCGCGCGACGTTCTCGACACCGGGCCGTTCGGCCTCGGCGTGCTGCGTGCGGCGCCGGCGGTCGGGGCGCTGGCGATGACCGCGGTGCTCGCGCGGACGACGATCAAGCGGCGCGTCGGCCTGCGGATGTTTCAGGCGGTCATCGTATTCGGCGCGGCGACGGTCGTGTTCGCCGTCTCGCACGTGATGTGGATCTCGGTCGCCGCGCTCGCCATTCTCGGCGCGGCGGATACGATCAGCGTCGTGATCCGCTTCTCGCTGGTGCAGCTCGCCACGCCCAACGAGATGCGCGGCCGCGTCGGCGCGGTCAATTTCCTGTTCATCAACGCTTCCAACCAGCTCGGCCAGTTCGAAAGCGGCGTCACCGCCGCACTCTTCGGCGCCATGCCCGCCGCCATCCTCGGCGGCCTCGGCACCATCGCGGTGGCGCTGCTGTGGATGAAGCTGTTTCCGGAACTGCGGACGGTGGAGCGGCTGGAGTAGCGGCCGTGCAGGCACGCAGCCGTAGGGTGGGCAAAGCAGCCGCCCGCAGGGCGGCAGCGTGCCCACCATCGGGCGGCATCATAGGTGGCAAGATGGTGGGCACGGCGCCATTGCGACCTCTGTTGCCGATATAGCGCGGCAGCGCCTTTGCCCACCCTACAAGGGATGCGCTTCTATCAACCCCGTCCGACGAACGGCATCTTGGTCGCCATCACGGTGATGAACAGGACGTTGGCGCTGAGCGGCAGGCCGGCCATGTAGGCGACCGCATCGCCGACGGCTTTCACGTCCATGCGCGGCTCGGGCATCATCCGGCCATCGGGCTGCAGCACGCCGCCGACCATGCGCTCGGTCATCGGCGTCTCGGCATTGCCGATGTCGATCTGGCCGACCGCGATGTCATAGGCGCGGCCGTCGAGGTTCGAGGCCTTGGTCAGGCCGGTGATGGCATGCTTGGTCGAGGTGTAGGGCGAGGAGAACGGCCGCGGCGCATGCGCCGAGATCGAGCCGTTGTTGATGATGCGGCCGCCGCGCGGGCTCTGGTCCTTCATGATGCGGAAGGCGTGCTGCGTGCACAGGAACGGCGCGGTGAGGTTAGTGGCGACGACCGACTGCCACTGCTCCATGGTGAGATCCTCGAACGGCACCGGCGGCGCGCCCATGCCGGCATTGTTGAACAGCACGTCGAGCCGGCCATAGGTCGATTTGACGGTGTCGAACAGCGCCGCGATCGAGGCGGGGTTCATCATGTCGGCGGAGACGGGAAGGCTCATGCCGGCCGGACCGAGCTTGGCGGTCTCCTCCAGCATCTCCTTGCGGCGGCCGGCCAGCACCACGGTGAAGCCGGCGTTCATCAGCGCCAGCGATGCGGCGCGGCCGACACCGGTGCCTGCGCCCGTCACCAGCGCGATCTTCTTTGCTTCAGCCATGTTTCCTCACCTTTTCACGTTTTGCAGTTTTGGAGCGTCGCGCCGCGTCAGTGTTTCACGTCGCTCTGTGTCTTATAGGGCGGCCGCGGGATGTTGTTATGCGCCGCGCGCAGGGCCGCCGACCAGCGCGAGCGCAGGTCGTGGAAATAGGGCTCGCCGGCCTCGATGCGGTGGTTCAGATCCGCCTCGCAGGCGTCCGCACGCACCACCAGCACATCGATCGGCAGGCCGACGCCGAGATTGGAGCGCATCGTCGAATCCATCGAGATCAGCCCGGTCTTGAGCGCCTCGTAGAGCTCGACGTCATAGTGCATGGCGCGGTCGAGCACCGGCTTGCCGTATTTGTGCTCGCCGATCTGCAAATACGGCGTGTCGGTGGTGCATTCGATGAAATTGCCGGCGGTGTAGACCATGAACAGCCGCATCCGCGAGCCCTTGATCTGGCCGCCGAACAGGAAGGAGACGTCGAACGAGATGTCCTCGGCCTTCAGCGCCGGACCTTCGGTGGCGTGCACCATGCGGATCGCCTTGCCGATGCGCTGCGCCGCCTGGAACATGGTCGGCGCGTTCATCAACGTCTCGACCTCGCCGGTCTCGGGGTCCTCCATGCCTTCGGTCAGGGTCGACAGCACGGACTGGCTGATGGCGAGATTGCCGGCGCTGGCGACCGCCACGATGCGCTCGCCGGGATTGGAGAAGATGTGCAGCTTGCGGAAGGTGGAGACGTTGTCGAGACCGGCATTGGTTCGTGTGTCCGCGATCATGACGAGCCCGTCACGCACCAGAATTCCGCAGCAATAGGTCATCGTCAGTCCCCTCGAGCCAGTGCGCGAATAGTTAGCGAAAATCGGCGGTCCGTCCAACCCTGCCGTGGAGCGCGCGCCCATGTCCCACACACCGGTGTCATTCCGGGGCGCGCGAAGCGCGAGCCCGGAATCCATCGGGAGGCGGAACGCGCCGGGAAATGGATTCCGGGCTCGTCGCTTCGCGCCGCCCCGGAATGACGACCTCTTCTGGAGCAGCGGTGGAGGGCTGAGGCAGGCCCTCAGGACTGGCGCTGGGACTGCGATTGCGACTGGCTGCTGCGGCCGACCTGCTCGACCTTCACCTTCACGGAGAGCGTCTCGGTGCCGCCGCCGTAGCGGGTGCCACGGACCGGGGCGGCGCCGAGATAATCGAGGCCGATCGCGACGCGGACATGGGCATCGGTGGAGCAGATGCAATTGGCGGCGTCGAAGCCGACCCAGCCGAGATCCGGCACATAGGCCTCGGCCCAGGCGTGGCCCGCTTCCTGGTGCACCGCACCATCGGAGCGCAGAAAGTGCCCGGACACGAAGCGGGCCGGGATGCCCGCGGCGCGCGCGGAGGCGATGAAGATGTGGGCGTAGTCCTGGCAGACGCCGCGCTTCAGCACGAACGCTTCCGCCGCCGAGGTGCCGCTATGGGTCGGGTCCTCGTCGAAGGTCATGTGCTCGTAGACCTGGCTCATCAGCGTGTGCAGGAATCCGAGCACGTCGCTCTCGGATTCCGCGCGCAACTCGCGGACGATCGTGCTCATGGCGGCGTTCGCCGTCGTCAGCGGGGTCTGGCGCAGGAAGAAGCCGGGCGGAAACCGCTCGTCGGTGCCCTTGAGCACGCCGCCGGTGTCGTGGGTCTCCACCAGGCCTTCCGCGGTGATCGTGAGGTCCTGCAACGCACCATGGGTGATGACGTGGGTGACGTTGCCGAACGCGTCCTCATGCATGTCCAGGCGCGAATCGGTCGAGACGTCGATCTGCCATTCCGCGACATACTGGCCGTCATGGCTGCCGGGCGTCATGCGGATGATCTGGATGACGCCGGTGGCCGCCGGCTCGTAGCGGTAGGTGGTGGAATGGGAGATACGCAGGCGCATGGTCGTGTCCGATAGGATGCCGGTCTTTCCACCGTCAAGCCCGGCCATGACGACGGCCGAGAGCTTTTCACCATACTCGATCAGATCAGATATTGCTTGGTGATGATCTCCCCGAGCCGGGAATTGTCGGCGATGAACTCCTGGATGAACTCGTGGACGCCGCGCTGGAAGATGTCGTCCATGTTGGAGTGCTCGAGCCGGTTGCGGACGCCGCGGGCGTGGCGCTGCGACGGGCCCTGGCGGCCATAGGCGACGCCGATCTGGTCGAGATTGCGGACGAGGTTGCCGTAGCAGCTCGCGAGCGAGCGCGGCAGCGTGTCGTTGAGGATCAGGAGGTCGGCGATCAGCCAGGGTTTCAGCGTCTCGCGATACACCCAGTGATAGGCCGTCAGCGCCGAAACCGAGCGCAGGATCGAGGTCCACTGGTAGTAGTCGAGCGGGCCGCCGACATGCTCCTCCTCGGGCAGCAGCACGTGATATTTCACGTCGAGAATGCGCGCGGTGTTGTCGGCGCGCTCCAGATGCAGGCCGAGCCGCGAGAACCAATAGGCGTCGTTGCGCAGCATCGTCCGATAGGCCGAGCCGTCGAAGCGCAGCGAGGTCTCCTGCACGAAGCGCAGGAAGCGCGCCAGCTCCTCGCGCGTCTTGGTGCCCTTGCTCCAGACCTCCTGCAGCTCGATCCAGGCGCCGTTGATCGTGTCCCACATTTCCGAGGTCAGCGCGGTCCGCACCGAGCGTGCGTTGAGGCGGGCGGCCTCGATGCAGTTCTTGATCGAGGAGGGATTGGATTGGTTGAACGACAGATATTCGATGACGTTGTGCTCGTTGGCTTCGGGATAGGCCTCGAAGAAGCTCGCCGAGACGCCGGCGGTCATCAGCGCCGATTCCCACTCGTTGGTCTTGCCGATATAGGCCGCGGGCAGGGCGGTGACGCGCAGGGTCGCGTCGATGGTGCGGGCGAGATACTCGGCGCGCTCCACATAGCGGGCGAGCCAGTACAGGTTTTCGGCGGTGCGCGACAGCATGGGCAATCTATGAGGTGCGGAGGGAGCCGGCCCCGGGGGCGGGGAAGGCATGCACGGGAACGGAAATGCTTGCGAGCGAAGGCGTGCCGCAAGCACGCT
>NZ_CAFJ01000691.1 GCF_000239795.1 Bradyrhizobium sp. STM 3809
GCCGAGGCTCTGCTTCAGCGCGTCCATCAGGCTGACGACGTTGCCGGGCCGCTCCTCCGGCTCCGGCAGCTTGATCTGCTTGCCGGAGGCCTTGCGCTTCACGAGCGCCTTCAGTGCCGTCTCGTACTGATCCTTGAACTCGGAAGGCCTGAAATGCGCGGCCTTGGTCTGGAGGATGTGGCCAGCCAATTCGACCATGTCCTTGGTGATCTTCGGCGACTTGATGTCGTCGAAGAATTCGGCTTCGTCGCGCAGCTCGTAGGGGAAGCGCAGGGTGGTGCCGAGCATGCCCTTGCCCATCGGTTCGAGGGCGATGATGTGCTCGCGATGCGTCAGCACGATGCGCGCCAGCGCGACGCGGTCCTGATCCTTCATGGCGTCGCGAATGACCGCGAAGGCGTCGACCGCCGCCTTGCCGTCGGGAGCGATGTAATAGGGGTGGTTGAGATAACGCTGGTCGATCTCCTCGCGCGGCACGAAGCTGTCGATGTCGATGGTGTGATTGCTCTCGATCTGGACCGCCTCCAGCTCCTCCGGCTCGATCTCGACATACTGCCCCTTGGACAGCTCATAGCCGCGGCCCTTCTGGTCGCCCTCGACGATATCGCCGGTCTCGGCGTCGATCATCTGCTGCTTCAGCCGATTGCCGGTCTCGCGGTTGATCAGGTGGAAGCGGGTCTTCTCCACGGAGGTGGACGCCGGATAGAGCACGACAGGGCAGCTGACGAGCGAGAGTTTGAGCGAGCCTTTCCAATAGGCGCGGGGGGCCATTGTGATCTCCGTAGACGAATGAGGTAAGGCGCAACGGGCGAGCGCAGCAGCGGGTTCCATCGCTGCAGCCAAGAGTGACTCGGCAGGCTGTGTCTGCCCGTCGGGTTACGATGTCGCACCAACTATCGCTTGCCACGTCGGGCAAATCAGATCGATGCTTCCGCGCATCCCGCCTCATGCAGAGGGCGTACGCGTCGTCACGATACGTGGAGTGCGGGAGGCGATGGACGAGACGGCAGCGTGCGCTTCACGCGCGGACGAGCGCGGCCTCTCGGACGTGAAGTCGCGTGGTCCTGGCGCCCCGAAGCTGGCGCCAAGTTCGTGCTGCTGACGAGGCGCGCGGACGACGGTGGCTACAAGCCGGACACCGGGGAGAGCGCGGAGTAAGCGTTAACACCATCGCGCAGGGAGGGCCGGTCGATGGCCGTACCTGTGGTGACTGCCGCCTGCTTTTTGTCTGCAGGCGGGCCATGGGCCGCGGTCAGCACCCGGCCTTCCCTACACCCTCTCGCTTGTGCGGAGGGCGGACCGCAGCCGAACCCGGGCTCGTCGAGCGCTGGGAACGCGGAACTTTGCCCGGTGTTATCTTGGGGATCGGCCGGTTCCACCACCCCGCCGGCTTTGCTACGCTACCACTCGACGCGAGGGACCGCCGTGGCGCTCAAGAAGCTTTCCACCTATCGCAAGAAGCGCGATTTCGAGAAAACCGCAGAGCCATCCGGTGACGCCAGGGTCGCCCCTGCCGCGCGGCCGCGCTTCGTCATCCAAAAGCATGACGCCACGCGGCTGCACTACGATCTCAGGCTCGAGTTCGGTGGCGTCTTCAAGTCCTGGGCGGTGACCAAGGGGCCGTCGCTCGATCCGCATGACAAGCGGCTCGCCGTCGAGGTCGAGGACCATCCGCTCGACTACGGCGATTTCGAAGGCACCATTCCCGATGGCGAATATGGCGGCGGCACCGTCATGTTGTGGGATCGCGGCTATTGGGAGAGCGAGGACCCCGAACGCGGCTTCGCGAAGGGCGACCTGAAGTTAACGCTTCAAGGCGAGAAGCTGCACGGCAGCTGGGTGCTGGTGCGGATGCGCCATGATCGCAACGGCGGCAAGCGCACCAACTGGCTGCTGATCAAGCATCGCGACGAGTTCGCCAGGGAAGGCGAGGCCAACGACATCCTCAGCGCGGACAAGTCGGTCGCGTCGGGCCGCTCGATGGAGCAGATCGCGGCCGGCAAGGGCAGGGCGCCGAAGCCGTTCATGCTGGCCAAGACGCAGCGCATGAATGCCGACGCGGTGTGGCACTCCAACCGCAGCGACGGCGAGACGACGTCCAGCAAGGGGGCGACCAAGGCGTCATCGCCCAAAACCAAGGCTGCGAAGGCCAACACTGCGAAAGCCAAGGCCGCGAAAGCCAACACCGCGAAAGTCAAGGCCACGAAGGCCGGGAGCGCGAAGGCGCAGCGTGCGGCGAAGACGATCGAGCCGAAGACCATCGCGTCGCTGCCCGATTTCGTTCCGCCCGAGCTCTGCACCTCCGTCGCGGCGCCGCCGAGCGGCGAGGGCTGGGCGCACGAGATCAAGTTCGACGGCTACCGCGTGCAGATCCGGGTCGAGGACGGCCAGGCGACCTTGAAGACGCGCAAGGGCCTCGACTGGACCGCCAAGTTCGGCGCGATCGCGGAAGCAGCGGCCGAGCTGCCGGATGCGATCATCGATGGTGAGATCGTCGCGCTCGACAAGGACGGCAATCCGGATTTCTCGGCGCTGCAGGCGGCGATCTCGGCCGGCCAGACCGACGAGCTGGTGTTCTTTGCATTCGACCTGATGTTCGTCGACGAGTTCGACCTGCGCCGCCAGCCATTGCGCGAGCGCAAAGAGCGACTGAAGAAGCTCTTGAAGGCCCACCTCAAGAGCAGAACGCCTGTCATCCGCTATGTCGAGCATTTCGAGAGCGACGGCGAGGCCGTGCTGGAATCGGCGCGCAAGCTGAACCTCGAAGGGATCGTCTCGAAGAAGCTGGAGTCCGCCTATCATTCCGGCCGCAGCGAGAGCTGGACCAAGGCCAAGACACGGCCGGGCCATGAGGTCGTGATCGGCGGCTGGAAAACGACCAACGGCAAATTCCGCTCGCTGATGGTCGGCGTCAACAAGGATGATCATCTCGCTTATGTCGGCATCGTCGGCACCGGCTTCGGGCAGGACACGGTGAAGGCGATCATGCCGGCGCTGAAGGCGGCCGCATCCGACAAGAGCCCGTTCAGCGGCAAGAACGCGCCGCGCAAGGCTCGCGAGGTGCATTGGCTGAAGCCCGAGCTGGTCGCCGAGATCGAGTTCGCCGGCTGGACCGCGGACAACAATGTCAGGCAGGCTTCGTTCAAGGGATTGCGCCAGGACAAGCCGGCACGCGAGGTCGTCGCCGAGGAGCCGGTCGCCGCAGCGAAGGTTGCGAAGCCCGTGGCACGCGCCGCGGCGACGGTCGCGACCGGCGGCACCACGGTGCACAAGACGCCGGCTCGATCCAAGAGTTCGGCGACGGTGATGGGCGTCGCGATCTCCAAGCCGGACAAGGCGCTGTGGCCCGATGCCGGCGATGGCGAGCCGGTGACAAAGCTGGATCTCGCCACCTATCTCGAAGCCGTCGGCGACTGGATGATCGGTCATCTGAAGGGACGGCCGTGCTCGATCGTGCGTGCGCCCGACGGCATCGGCGGCGAGCGGTTTTTCCAGCGGCACGGCATGCAGGGCATGTCGGACCTGCTCGAGCTTGTGAAGGTGTCCGGCGATCGCAAACCCTATCTGCAGATCGACCGTGTCGAGGGCTTGATCGCGGTGGCGCAGGTCGCGGCTGTGGAACTGCATCCGTGGAATTGCGCGCCCGATGCCTATGACGTACCGGGGCGGCTGGTGTTCGATCTCGACCCGGCGCCGAACGTTGCGTTCGAGGAAGTCATCGCGGCCGCGAAGGAGATGCGGCAGCGCCTGAAGTCGCTTGGCCTGGAGAGTTTCTGCAAGACCACCGGCGGCAAGGGCCTGCACGTCGTGACGCCGCTGCTGCATGGCGCGCGCGACAAGGTGAGCTGGCCGGAGGCGAAGGCATTTGCGCAAGGCGTGTGCCAATGGATGGCCAATGACAGCCCCGACGACTACCTGCTCAACATGTCGAAGAAGCTGCGCAAGGGAAAGATCTTCCTCGACTATCTGCGCAACGACCGGATGTCGACGGCGGTCGCCGTGCTGTCACCGCGGGCGCGGGACGGCGCGACGGTGTCGATGCCGGTGACCTGGGCGCAGGTGAAGAACGGGCTCGATCCCCGGCGCTATACGGTCCGCTCGGTTCCGGCGCTGCTGGCCAAGAGCAACGCATGGGATGGCTATGACGAGGCGGCTGGAGCGATCAAGCCGGCCATCAAGACGCTGGCGAGCAAGCTGTGAAGCTTGTTAGCTCGCTCGGGCAGGCGTGGTTCATGCCACGCCTGCCCGCCGAGGAATTATCGCAAGTGGATCAGATCCGTCCGAGCAGGACGAGGATCAGCACGATGATGATGATCAGGCCGAGGCCGCCGCCGCCGTAATAGCCGGTGCCGTAGAACGGGCCGCCGCCGATGCCGGAGAAGCCGCCGAGCAGGGCGATGACGAGAATGATGAGGATGATCGTTCCGATGGACATGTACTTCCCTCCAGAGCCCGGCAGCGGGGCGGTGCGTCACTCTGCCTTCGCCGAGGAAACTGGTCGGAACTTCGAAAGTTCCGGAGATGGATCAGGTAAAATCGGGTGTGTGGCTTTGCGGCCGTATGCGCCGATGACTACATGAGATCGGGTGTTAGTCAGGAGAGCGCGATGTCAAGGCCGCTTGTCGTTTCCATTCCGCATCGCCTCGGCAAGGACGAAGCGGTGCGCCGCCTGCAGTCCGGCCTGAGGCGGGCGGCCAGCAGTGTTCCCGTGCTCAGTGTCGATGAGGAGCGCTGGGAGGGCGACAAGATGATCTTTCGCGTCCGCGCGATCGGCCAGGCCGCGTCTGGGCATGTGGACGTTGCCGAGGATCACGTGCGCGTCGAGGTCACGTTGCCCTGGCTGCTGCAGCGCTTTGCCGAGGCCGCGCAGAACGCCATCCGCAGCCGTGGACAGCTGCTGCTGACGAAGAAGAGCTGATCAGTTGGGAGCCGCCTGAGGCGCCGTCCGTCGCTGATCGACTTGGCTGGCTGCCGGTTCCGTGCGCGCGGAAAGCACGGCTGCCGGCAGATGGGTCAAGATGGAGGAGACCGACAGAGTGCCGTCCTGGATGTTCGGAGCCGTGTAGCCGGGAACATGGACCTCCGCGTCGAATGCATCCGCGTGCGGCCAGACCCGGCCGTTGTCGGTGAACGGCGCCAGCGTCCGCGCGGCGACCACGATGACCGCGTCGCGGCCGCGACGGCGCGCAAAGGCGATGATGTGATCGGCGTGACGGCCGGTGACCTCGAGAGGCTGGTAGGAGCCGTCGGTGAACACCGATGGCATTGCGTTGCGGAGCTCGAGCAGGTGCCGCGTCCAGGCGAGCTTGATGCGGCCATCCGGCCAATGGTCGGCGAGCTCGGCCCAGTCCGGCCTCTCGCTATTCCGCAGCGCCTGCTCGCGCGCGGCAAAGTCGACCGGGCGGCGGTTGTCGGGATCGACCATCGACAGATCCCAGAACTCGGTGCCCTGGTAGAAGTCGGGAACGCCGGGCATCGTCGCCTTCAGCGTGAGCTGCGTCAGCGAATTGAGTGCGCCGAGCAGCACCACACGTCTGGCGACGGTCTCCAGCGACTGCAGGAACTCCGCCGACCGTTCGCGGTCCAGGATGCGCTCGATGAAGCTGCGCAGGCCCTTCTCATAGCCCTCATTCGGATTGAGCCAGCTCGTCTCCTCCTTGCCCTCCCGCGCCGCCTTGAGCGCGTAGGCCTGCAAGCGATCGGGAAGACTGTCGTCCCAGCCCTTGGCCGGCCAGATGCCGACGAGTGTCTGGTAGAGCATGTATTCGAACGTCGCCGAGGGCGCGCGCATTGGGCCGTCGGTGACGACATGCGGTGCGTTCATCGTCTTCCAGCGCGCCACCGCCGAGGTCCAGTCGTTGGGCAGCTCGGTCAGCGCCGCAAGGCGGGTGCGGGCATCCTCGCCGCGCTTGGTGTCGTGGGTCGCGGTCGCGGTCATGCCGTGCGGCCAATGCCGGACGCGATCCTGCATGAGCTTGTGGAAGTCGGCGATCGCGAGCGCCTGCGCAGAGGGATCGCCGCCGACCTCGTTGAGCGCGAGCAGGCGGTGGAAGCGGTAGAAGCCGGTATCCTCGAGCGACTTCGCCATCACGGGCCCGGTGAACTGCTGCACCTTCAGCGCGAAGCGGCGAACGCGCGGGACGGAGTGGGTGGTGTTGCGATCGCGCTTGATGAGATCCATCGTCAGCGCATCGCGCAGGAAATCGAAGATCGAGCCGTCGGAAGCGAACCATTCGGCGCGCGCGCCGGCGATGGCGTGGTCGATCAGCTTGCGGTCGGCCTCGGTCGGGCCGGCGCCGGTGAGATAGGTGCGATAGACCGGGAAGTGCAGCACATAGAGTTCGAGCGCCTGGCGCAGGCTGTCCTCGGAATAGTCGCGCGTGGAGTAGTGACCGTTGGCGATGCGCGCCAGCAGGCGGGTCAGGACGGTGAACTCGCTGGTCAGCAAGGTCTCCAGCACGCGCCGCTTGGCCTCCTTGATGACCGGCGCGAGCTTCGGCGGCTTGTTGCTGATCTGCCGCCAGATCTCGTCGAGCGGCTCCCGCCCCTTGCCGTCGATCAGGAGCTGCGTGATGACGTTCATCCACTCATAGCCGGTGGTGCCGTGCACGCCGGCGAAACTCGGCAGCTTCTCGTGCTCGCAGAGGATCTTTTCGATCACGACGTAGAACGGCCCCGCCGCGGGGCCGCGGGCGTCGCGGACCAGCCGGCGCAGGCGCTGGAAGTATTGTGCGGGATCGCGCAGGCCGTCGATATGATCGAGCCGCAGCCCTTGCAGCTGGCCGTCGGCGATCAGTTTCTTCACCAGCCGATGGATCGCCTCGAACGTCCCGGCATCCTCGACACGCAGGCCCGCCAGCGTGTTGACGTCGAAGAACCGGCGGTAGTTGATGTCGCTGGACGCGAGCCGCCAGTGCCCGAGCTTGTAGTGCTGGCGTTCCAGCAGATGATGCAGGGCCAGCGTTTGCGCGGGACGGCCTTCGCCGGCCTTGTAGGCGGCGAGGCCGCGGGCAATGACGTCAGCCGCACCAGGAATCGCCCTGAGCGCCGCCTTGAAGGCCGGCGCCTCCTTGCGATTGGGATGGCGCAGGCCGCGGTACTGCGAGGCGAGCTCCAGGATGGCCTTGCCAGTGTCGCTACCTTCCTCGCCGGCCTCCTTGACGATGATGCGCAGCATCTCACCATAACGCTCGGGTGCGATCGGCAGGCGGTGCTCGAAGTACCAGCAGGAGAAGGAGCCTTCGCTCGAATCGTAGCGCAGCTCGATGTCGCCATGCTCCAGCGCATGACCATAGGAGGTGCCGATGATCGGCAACAGAACGCCGCCGCGCGCGCGATACGGCAGCTGGTCCCAGTCGATGTCGAACGACGCGGCGTGCGGCGAAGCCTGCCCCCATTCGAGCACGTCGAGCCACCAGGGATTGTCGTCGTAATGCACGCCGACATGGTTGGGAACGAAGTCGAGGATGAGACCGAGGTCGTGCGCCTTCAACGCGGCGCTGAGCTCGGCGAATCCCTGTTCCCCGCCGAGTTCCGGATTGAGCTTGGAATGGTCGGTGATGTCGTAGCCATGCGTCGAGCCCTTGCGCGCCGTCATGAACGGCGAGGCGTAGACATGGGTGATGCCGAGCGCCTTCAGATAGGGGACGACGCGCGCCGCTGCCTCGAAGTTGAAATCGGCGGTGAGCTGCAGACGATAGGTCGCGAGCGGAATGGCTGGAGGCATGGCTATCCTCCGATGCTCCAGAACACCGACCAGGGTGGCAGGCGATCTCCGGGCGCGCCGCCCCAGATCGGCGTGCCAGGGTGGGTGGCTGGGGCGCTCGCGATCTCCTTGTCCGAGAGGTTGGCGAGCAGCTGGAGCGTGCTGCCATCGCCCATCACCCAATGCGCGGTCAGCCGGCCGTCATCGCCGACCTCGGCGGTGCCGAAGCTCGCGCCGGGCAACCGCGGCGCCACCTGCTTGTGCCGGACCGCGAGAAGATCGCGCACCAGCGCCAGCCGTTCGCGGCCCGGCGACGTATCGCGGGCCTCCCAATCGATGACTGCGGACTTGAAGGTCTCGATGTCGAGCGGGTCGGGGACCTCGTCGCCATACTTCGCGTATGCCCACTCATACTCCCTGCGGCGCCCCTTGCGCACGGCATGCGCGAGATCGCCCTGGAAGTCGCAGAAGAACGGGAATGGTCGCGTCGAGCCCCACTCCTCGCCCATGTACAGCATCGGCACGGTCGGCGCGAGCAGCGTGACCGCCAGCGCCGCTGCAATGCCCTCAGGCCGTGCCAGGGCTTCGAGACGGTCGCCGAACACGCGGTTGCCGATCTGGTCGTGGTTCTGCAGGAAGTTCACGAACGCAGCGGGGGCGAGATGACCGCTCGGCTCGCCCCTGGCAATGCCGCCCCAGAAGGCGGCCTGCTCGCCCTGATAGACGAAGCCGGAGGCGAGCGCACGGGCGAGGTGGCGGCGCGGCGACTGCTGGTAGTCGCCGTAATAGCCGCCGCTCTCGCCTGTCAGCATCACATGCCAGGCATGGTGATAGTCGTCGTTCCACTGCGCGCGGAATTTGCCGCGCGGCGGCTCCTCAGCGGAGTCCAGCATGCTGGCGCGGTTGTCGCCGTTCTCCAGCACGAGATGGATGTGCCGTCCTGTCTGTTCCACGAGCTTTCCGACAGCGGCGCTCAGATCGTGCAGCATCGGGATCTCACCCTCGTTGTGGAGGATGTGATTGACGGCGTCGAAGCGCAGCCCGTCGAAGCGATAGTCGGTCAGCCAATGCAGCGCATTCTCGATCGCGAAGGCGCGCACTTCCGGACGGCGGTAGTCGATCGCGCTGCCCCACGGCGTATGCGCGTCGGTGAAGAACGTCGGCGCATAACGGCCGATGTAGTTTCCTTCCGGGCCGAAGTGATTGTAGACGACGTCGAGGAACACCATCAGCCCGCGCAGATGGGCCTCGTCGATCAGCGCGCGCAGATCGTCAGGACGGCCGTAGACGCTGTCGGGCGCATACAGCAGCACGCCGTCATAGCCCCAGTTGCGCGAGCCCGCGAAATCCGCCAGCGGCATCAGCTCGAGCGCGGTGATGCCGGTCTCAACCAGATGATCGAGCTTGTCGATCATCGCGCGATAGGTACCGTCCTGGGTGAAGGTGCCGACATGGCTCTCCAGGAACACCACGTCCTGCCACGGCCGCCCGCGCCAATCCCTGGCGCGCCACGCATAGGCGCCGTGATCGATCACCTCGCTCGGGCCGAACACGTCCTCGGGCTGGAAGTCGGAGCCGGGATCGGGAACGTCGAGTTCGTCGTCGATGCGAAACTTGTAGCGCGCGCCGGCGCCGACACCGGCCACGTCCAGCGTGTACCAGCCGCCGTCGCGGCGCTGCATCTCGTGGTGGCCGTCGAGCACCAGATCGACGCGCCTGGCGGCGGGCGCCCACAGCCGGAACGTCGTGCCGTCCTGGGTGATGCGAGGTCCAAACTGCCGCACCGTCATGCCAGGCCCGCATATGCCAGGACCGAGCGAGGCGGGGCTTTGAGGTCGCTACCCGCCGAGAAGTCGACCTGCTTCTGCTGGGCTTGGGTGGTGTCGAGAACCTGTTGCCACGTCCTGTATTCGGCAAGCTTGGGCAATTTGAATCCGATCTCTTCGGGGGCCGCGTTCAGAACGATAAAGATCGGAGCCTGCTCCTGTTCCACCGGGGCGAGCACATAGGCGAGAAATCGTCCGTCGGGAAAGGTCCAGTCGGTTTGCGTCATCTCCTCCGCCGAAGGCGTCAGCCACAGCACGCCGAAGCTGCCGTCCGAGCGGCGGCCATCGAGCCAGCGGCGCGCGCGGATCTGGCCGAAGCGCCGGCGCAGCTCGGTCATGTGCGCGATGAAATCGATGAGGTCATCACCCTCACGGCCCATGCCACTCCAGTCGACCCAGCCGACCTCGTTGTCCTGGCAATAGGCGTTGTTGTTGCCGCCCTGCGAGTTGCCGACCTCGTCGCCGGCGAGCAGCAGGGGTAGGCCTTGCGCGAGAAACAGGCAGGCGAGCTGGTTCTTGCGCGACTGCCGGCGCAGCGCATTGATCACGACGTCGTCGGTCGGACCCTCGTGGCCGAAATTGTTGCTGTGGTTGTCGTTGGAGCCGTCCCGATTGTCCTCGCCGTTCGCCTCGTTGTGCTTGCTGTTGTAGGCGAACAGATCGGCGAGCGTGAATCCGTCGTGGACCGTGACGTGGTTGACGCTGGCGCGCTGGGTGCGGCCGTCGTGATTGAAGATGTCCGACGAGCCGGTCATGCGGCTCGACACCTCGCCGATCAGGCTGCCTTCGCCGCTCCAGTAGCGGCGCATGGCGCTGCGATAGCGGTCGTTCCACTCGGACCATTGCGAGGGAAAGGCGCCGACCTGATAGCCGCCGAGGCCGACGTCCCAGGGCTCGGCGACCAGCTTGACGCCGGCGAGCACCGGGTCCTGGCGGATCGCGGTGAGGAAGCCGCTGCGCCGGTCGAAGCCGTGCTTCTCGCGGGCCAACGTGGTGGCGAGGTCGAAGCGGAAGCCGTCGACGTGGCAGACCTCGACCCAGTAGCGCAACGAGTCCATCACCATCTGCAGCACGCGCGGATGCGTCAGGTTGACCGACGAGCCGCAGCCGGTGAAGTCGTCATAGAAGCGCGGATTGTCCGGCTTCAGCCAGTAGTAGGAGACGTTGTCGATGCCGCGGTAGCACAGCGTCGGGCCGAGATGATTGCCCTCGGCGGTGTGGTTGTACACCACGTCGAGCATCACCTCGATGCCGGCGTCGTGCAGCCGCGCCACCGTGGTACGGAACGCATCGAGCGGGTTGTCCTGCGCGTAGCGCTGCTCGGGGGCGAAGAACGAGATGGTGTTGTAGCCCCAGTAGTTGACCAGCTTCTTCTCGACCAGCATGCGGTCGTCGATGAAGGCATGGATCGGCAGCAGCTCCACCGTGGTGACGCCGAGCCGCTTCAGATGCTTGATCATCGCGGGCGACGACAGCCCGCCATAGGTGCCGCGCAGATTGGGCGGCACGTCGTCGCGCCTGTTGGTCAGGCCCTTGACGTGGGCCTCGTAGATGATCGTGTCCTCCCACGGGATCTGCGGCCGCATCTCG
>NZ_CAFJ01000690.1 GCF_000239795.1 Bradyrhizobium sp. STM 3809
CAGAGGGTCTAACTACTCGTCACACTCGGACAGATCATGTCGCGAGAGCGCGTCCTCATGCTCAACGTCATGCCCGCGCAGGCGGGCATCCAGTACGCTGCGGCGTCTCGATTCATCACCATGGCCTGCGAATACTGGATCGTCCGCCTTCGCGGACGATGACAGCGTAGAACGAATGAGATCCTCAGCTGATGGCGATATCGAGCAACAAACACCCCGTCGTCCCGGACAAGCTGCGCCAACGCGACAGCGATGGCGCGGCGCCGATCCGGGACCCATACCCACAGGCCGTGGTGCGGGGCACGTTCGGAGTTGCCAGCGCGCCCGACAACAGGCGTCGGTGGTTATGGGTCCCGGCTTTCGCCGGGACGACACCGATGGGGGCGCAGCCAGCTCGCGCCCCCCACGACGTCATCTGCCTATGCGCGCGGACCATGCAGAAGGGCTGAGCGTTATTGCGAGAAGCTTACCGCCCGTACACCACCGGCCCGCGTTGGACGATCAGCGGGGGCGGCAGATCGCGCTGCCAGACGCGGCCGTCGTCGAACTGGATGCGCATGCCGTCGGGCGAATAGACCGCGCTTTCATCACGCGCGTCGATCCACAGCCGGCTGTTCGGCGCATTCCAGTCCGGCCAGGCCTGCAGCGACTCGCCGGTCTCGGTGGTCAGGTTCACGGCATCGCCGTTCTGGGTCACGAAGGCCGGCGCGCCGATCATGCCGTCGCGGCACATCTGGATGCAGCGGTAGGTGCCGGTGAGGTTGACGCTCGGCTGGGCCGAGGCCGAGCCGGCCATGCAGGCGCCGACGAGGCCCATGATGATTGCAACACGCTTCATGTCGATCACTCCATCGCTCGAAAGGGTCAGCCAGCCCCCGTTCAAGCCCCTCGGGCGGATCAAGTGAGATGCACGAGAATTGTTCCGGATGTTCCCGCTTAGGGAACCGCCCCTACTCGACCATGACGACGTCGACGGCGACGCCGAGCTTCTGCTTGGGCGAGCCGACGATGATGCCGTCGACCGGCGAGACATCGGAGAAGTCGCGCCCCATGCCGAGGATGATGTGATCATTGCCGACCACGAGATCATTGGTCGGATCGAAGCCGATCCAGCCGAGCTGTTCGCCGCACCACAGCGACACCCAGGCGTGGGTCGCATCGGCGCCCTGCAGCCGCGGCTGTCCCTCCGGCGGAATGGTGCGGAGATAGCCGCTGACATAGGCCGCGGGCAGGCCAAGTCCGCGCAGCCCCGCGATCATCACGTGAGCAAAGTCCTGGCAGACGCCGTGGCGGTTGTCGAACACCTCGGCAAGCGGCGTCGAAATCACCGTCGCCTTGGGATCGTATTTGAACTCCTTGCGGATGCGCCGCATCAGGTCGGCCGCGCCGGCGACGATGCCGGTGCCGGCCGGAAAGCTCGCCGCCGCATAGTCCGTCACCGGCTTCAGCACCGGTACCAATGCGCTCTGGAAGACATAGCCGATCGGCGACGACGGGCCGAGACTCGTGGCCTCGAACGCGGCGTCGCGGACCTGCTCCCAGTTCGCGCTCGGCGCATCGCGCTCCGGCGGCTTGCGCGACAGCTTCACCCGCGAGCGCGAGTCGATGCGCAGATGGCGGTGCTGGATGTCGATGACGATGCTCTCGGTCAGGATGCCGAAGAAATCGCGCCGTGCCGTGCGCTCCGAGGGCCGCGGCCGGATGTCGACGCTGTGCGAAATCAGCTCCTGGCCATCGCCGCTCAGCGGCTCCAAGCGCAGCGAGCAGCGCGCGAAGCTGACCGCGCTCTCGTACTCATAGGTGGTGACATGCCGGATGTCGTAGATCACGCGAGGCCCGTGAGCTTTTCCGGCCGCGTCGCATTGGGGCCGTGCGGGAAATAATGCTGTCCGATCGCTTCCGCCAGGTTGAGCAGGTCCTGCTCCAGCGCAAACAGCGTGCGGCCGTCGAGATGCGCGGCCTCCGCCGCGGTCAGCCGCGCGCCCAGCGAGATGGCAAGCCGCTGCGGCCGCTCGATCAGGCCGTTCTCCTTCAGCACCGGCAGGCCCGCAATGTGCTCGTTCAGCACCTCGATCTGGAACGCGACGGAGCGCGGATTGTAGAGATCGAGCACGACGAGGTCGCGGATCGGCGCCAGCGACGGGCCGATCAGATAGCGCGAGCGATAGGTGATCTGGCAGTCGACCAGGGTCAGCAGGACGTCGAGATCTTCCGGCGTCGCCTCGTCATAGCCGAACTGCCGCGCGAAACGCGCGCTGTTGATGGCGCGCTCGGCGCGGCGGCCCATGTCGAGGAAGCGCCAGCCGGCGGCGCGGTTCATGTTCTCCTGGGCGAGGCCGGCGAAGCTCGCGAGCTTCTCGAGCAGCAGCTCGGCGGTGCTGACGACGGCGTCGTCGTCGTCGACATCCTGGGCGAGCCGGTTCGACATCTCGGTGATGACCTGCCAGGCGTCCGGCGACAGCCGCTCGCGCAGCGAGACCGCGGTGCGCTGCGCCGATTTCAACAGCGACAGCGCCGAGCCGAACTGATCCTCCGCCTGCAGCGCCTCGTCGGCGACGCGCGCCCCTTGGGTGCGCGAGGTCTGCGCGATCGCGCCCCAGGACAGCAGCAGTCGCTGGATGCGTTCGGCGGTGTTGAGCTGCGCCGGCGAGCCCTTGCCGGGATCGCGATGCTGGGCGGCGAGCGCGCGGATCAATCGCAGCGTCGCCTCGGCGCGCTCGAGATAGCGGCCGAGCCAGAACAGATTGTCGGCGGCACGGCTCGGCAGCACGCCGGCGATGCGGCGGATGCGGACATTGTCGGAGCCCGGCAGCAGGCTGCGCGCCGCCACCGCCTTGTCGCCGACCACCCAGACGTCGGCGGCACTGGCGCCGTCGCCCATCGACACCGCGCGCGCATCGAGCTTGTCGGCGATGCGGCAGAAGCCGCCGGGCATGACGGTCCAGCCGTCCGGCGTCGCGGCCGCAAACACGCGCAAGACGAACGGTCGCGGTGCGATCCGGCCGTTCTCCCACACCGGCGTGGTCGACAGCCGCACCACCTCCTGGCCGACATAGTCGATGCCGCGCTGGACAATGGCCGCGCGCAGACGCTCGCGCTCGGCCGCCGACAACTCACCCGCGAGCAGCGGCCCGCTGCTGGCGAAGCCCGGCACGGCGCGGCCATAGGCGCCTTCGATGGCGAGTTCGTCGAGCCGCGACAGCACCTCGTCGCGCGCCGATTTCTGACCGCACCACCAGGTCGCGATATGCGGGATCTTGAGATCCTCGCCGAGCACGCGCCGCGACAGGCTCGGCAGGAAGCCGAGCAGCGCGCGCGCCTCCAGCACGCCGGAGCCCGGCATGTTGGCGATCACGACGCCGCCCTTGCGCACGACGTCCATCAGGCCGGCGACGCCGAGACGCGAGGCGGCATCGAGCTCGAGCGGATCGAGCGAGTTGGAGTCGAGGCGGCGCAACAGCACGTCGACGCGCTTCAACCCGGCGACGGTTCGGATATGCACGCGGTCGCCGCTGACGGCGAGGTCGTCGCCCTCGACCAGGAGGAAGCCGAGATAGCGCGCCAGGGTCGCGTGCTCGAAATAGGTCTCGCTGAAGCTGCCCGGCGTCAGCACGCCGATGCGCGGCTCGTCGCGATCGGCGCTGGCGCGCAGCGCGTCGCGGAACGCCTCGAAGAACGGCGCGAGCCGCTCGGCATTCATCGACTTGTAGATCGAGGAGAAGGCGCGCGACTGCACCAGCCGGTTCTCCAGCGCGTAGCCCATGCCCGACGGCGCCTGGGTGCGATCGCTGAGCACCCACCAGCGCCCGTCAGGCCCGCGGCCGATATCAGCCGCATAGACACTGAGGAAGCGGCCGCCCGGCGGCTTGATGCCGCACACCGGGCGCAGATATTCGCTGGAGCCGGCGACAGCGGCGGCCGGCAACGCGCCGCTCGCCACCAGCCGGCCTTCGCCATAGATGTCCTGCAGCACCCGCTCGAGCAGTTCGGCGCGCTGAATGATGCCCTGGGACAGTTGCGCCCACTCGGCCTCGTCGATCAGCAGCGGCAGATGGCTGAGCGGCCAGGAGCGTTCGGCGTTGTCGCCCGGCGACCGGTAGGTGACGCCGGCCTCGCGCAGATGGCGATCGGCGGAGGCGAAGCGGCGGTCGATGTCGGTCGGCGCGAGCGCGGCAAACGTGTCGGCAAAGCGCGTCCATACCGGCCGCGGCTGACCGTCGGCGCCCAGAAACTCATCGGGAATGCCCGGCAGCCGGGCATAGTCGCGGGCCCATTGGGCAGCCCGGCGCAAGGGAGGACGGGCCGCCGGCCGACCGGCGGCGGGGCTCGCTCCCTGGTCCTGGCCGCTCCGGCCGTCCATACCCTGATCCTCCGCACACGCTGCTTTCCATCAATGCAGGTTCGGCCTGCGCAAGTCGAGGGTCATCGGGAATTCATTTGTGCGTTCCTCGGGCGGCATCGCGATTCGTCCGGGAGTGTGGCCGTGATCCTGGAATCGGGCGAGCCGGCGGGCTTCCGCCTCGTAGGAGTTGATCGGCTTGGTGTCGTAGTTGCGCCCGCCGGGATGGGCGACGTGATAGACGCAGCCGCCGAGCGAGCGGCCATTCCAGGTGTCGATCAGGTCGAAGGTGAGCGGCGCATGCACGGGAATCGTCGGGTGCAGGCCGGAGGCCGGCTGCCACGCCTTGAACCGGACCGCTGCGACCGCCTCTGCGGAACGCCCCGTGGACGTCATCGGCATCCTCCTACCATTGCAGGTGATGAGATGGCGGCCTTCGATGAAGCCTTCAGCCTTCACTTGAAGTCGCTCGACCGAGGAATCCACGTAGCGCACGGTCCCGCCGGCCATGCCCTCTTCGCCGAGCACGTGCCACGGCTCGAGCGCCTGGCGCAATTCCAGCGTCACGCCGCCATGCTGCACGCGGCCGAAGGTCGGAAAACGGAACTCGAGCTGGGCCTGGTACCATTCCGGGGAGAAGTCGTAACCGGACGAGCGCAGTTCATCCAGCACATCAAGAAAATCCTCCCAGATGAAGTGAGGCAACATGAAGCGGTCGTGCAGCGCCGTGCCCCAGCGCACGAACCTGCCGTCCTGCGGCTCGCGCCAGAGCTTGGCGATCAGCGCGCGAATGAGAAGCTGCTGCGCCAGCGACATGCGCGGATCGGGGGGCATTTCGAGCGCGCGGAATTCGACCAGGCCGAGACGGCCCGTCGGTCCCTCCGGCGAATACAGCTTGTCGATGCAGATCTCGCTCCGATGCGTGTTGCCGGTGATGTCGACGAGAAGATGACGGAACAGGCGGTCGACGAGCCACAGCGGCACGCTCTGCCCCGCAGGGGGCACATTGGCGAGCGCGATCTCCAACTCATAAAGGCTGTCATGACGCGCCTCGTCGATGCGCGGCGCCTGGCTGGTCGGTCCGATGAACATGCCGGAGAACAGATAGGACAGCGACGGATGCCGCTGCCAATACAGCACGAGGCTCTTCAACAGATCGGGACGGCGCAGGAACGGCGAATCTGGCGGCGAGTTGCCGCCGACCACGACGTGATTGCCACCGCCGGTGCCGGTGTGGCGGCCGTCGATCAGGAAGCGATTGGCGCCGAGCCGCGTCTTGGCAGCGTCCTCATAGAGACCGAAAGTGATGTCCACCGCCTCGCGCCAGCTCTGTGCCGGCTGGATGTTGACCTCGATGACGCCCGGATCGGGCGTGACCTTGATGACATCGATGCGCGGATCGAACGGCGGCGCGTAGCCTTCGACATGCACCTTGATCTGCATCGCCTCGGCCGTCGCCTCAACCGTGGCGATCAACTCCAGGTAATCCTCGATGGTTTCGACCGGCGGCATGAACACGCAGAGAATGCCGTCGCGGATCTCGACCGACATCGCGGTGCGCACGCCGAGCCCGCCCCAGTACTGATACTGCACGTCCTGCTGCGGCTGCGGCGGGCGATCGAGCGCCTTGAGCGGCGGCACCTGCGGCACGATGACGGGACGTCCCTGCGTGTAGGCCGGCAGCGGGCCGCGCGGCTCCATCGGATCCTGCTCGTGAATATACGGGAAATCCTCCGGCGGAATGTAGACCAGCGAGTTGATCGGCAGCCGCAGGCCGAGCGGCGAGTCGCCGGGAATCAGGAACAGCCGCTTGCGCCGCAGGCCCCAGCGCTCGCTGCGCCAGCGCGCAGGCTTTGCATTCCAGCGCTGGATCGGCAGCACGAAGCCGCGCGGAATGTGCAGCCCCTCGTCGAACACGCGCGCCATGCGCGCGCGCTCCTCCGGATCGGCGAGCTTGGAATCCAGCGCATCGACATTCTCGGGAAGCGCGGCCTCCTTCTGCAACCAATGCGCAGGATCCTCATAGGCCGGCAGTACGTAGTCCGGCTCGAGGCCGAGCGTCTCGGCCGCGGTATCCAGAAAGCGCTCGGCGTCCGCGATGGTCGCCATGCGCGGACCGTCGACGCTGGCGATCAGGTCCGCATTGCGCCAGATCGGCTCGCCGTCCTTGCGCCAGTACAGTCCGAAGGCCCAGCGCGGCAGGCTTTCGCCCGGATACCACTTGCCCTGGCCGTAATGCAGCAGACCGCCCGGCGCGAACCGCGTGCGCAGCCGCCGGATCAGGCTGTCGGCGAGCCCGCGCTTGGCCGGTCCGACCGCAGCCGTATTCCATTCCGCCGATTCCATGTCGTCGATCGACACGAAGGTCGGCTCGCCGCCCATGGTCAGCCTGACGTCATGGGCGACGAGATCGGCGTCGACGGCTTCGCCGAGCTGGTCGAGCTTTTGCCAGGAATCGTCGGAAAATGGTCGCGTGATGCGCGGCGCTTCGCGGATGCGCTTCACGTTCATCTCGAACGCGAAGTCGACCTCGGCAATTCCGGCACTGCCGCTGATCGGCGCGGCGGAGTGATAATGCGGCGTGGCCGCCACCGGAATATGGCCTTCGCCGGCGAGCATGCCGGAGGTGACGTCGAAGCCGATCCATCCAGCACCGGGCAGATAGACCTCGGCCCAGGCATGCAGATCGGTGAAGTCGTTCTCGACCTCGACCGGTCCCTCCACCGGATCGATATCAGGACGGAGCTGGATCAAGTAGCCGGACACGAAGCGGGCGGCGAGGCCGAGATGACGCAGCGTCTGGATGAGCAGCCAGGCCGAGTCCCGGCAGGAGCCGGCGGCGGAGGACAGCGTCTCCTCCGGCGTCTGAACGCCAGGCTCCATACGAATGATATAACGAATCTTTTTCTGCAACTGGGCATTGAGGTCGACGAGGTAGTTGACGGTGTTGTCGGCCTCGCGCGGAATCGACTTCAAGTACTCCGCGAACAGCGGTCCCGGCTCGATCGTCTCGAGATAGGGTGCGAGTTCCGTCCGCAATCCCTCGGGGTAGACGAAGGGAAAACTATCGGCATAAGGCTCGACGAAGAAATCGAACGGGTTGATCACGGTCATCTGTGCCGTGAAATCCACCTCGATTTTCAGTTCGTTCACCTTCTCCGGGAAAACGTAGCGCGCCAGCCAGTTGCCCTGCGGATCCTGCTGCCAGTTCACGAAATGGTTGGCCGGCGTGACCTTGAGCGAATAGCTCAGAACCGGGGTCCTGGTATGTGGTGCAGGACGCAGGCGGATGGTCTGTGGGCCC
>NZ_CAFJ01000689.1 GCF_000239795.1 Bradyrhizobium sp. STM 3809
GCCAGCGCATCGGCCTGGCGCAGGCGCTGGCGTTGAAGCCCGCGGTGCTCGTCGCCGACGAGCCGGTGTCGGCGCTCGACGTCTCCGTCCAGGCGCAGGTCCTGCGCCTGCTCACCGACCTGCGGGCGCGACTCGGCCTGTCGATGATCTTCATCACCCACGACCTGCGCGTGGCGGCGCAGATCTGCGACCTCGTGGCCGTGATGAAGGACGGCGTTGTCGTGGAGCACGGCCTCACGCATCAGGTCTTCGGCGAGCCGCGGCACGCCTACACGCAGGCCCTGCTCGCGGCCATTCCGGGCGGCGACTTCGCGCGGACGGCGCTAGGCTAGAGCGCTAACCGATCTCGCGGGCGTCGCGATAGCGATACAGCAGCAGCATCAGCGGCGCGAACGGGCGCAGCAGCGCATGCGCCGGTATCGTGACCGGCTCCGTGAATGGCAGGGCCAGCTCGTCAGCCGGAGCGCCACGCACCGCCTTCGCAAGCTCGGCGCCGAGCGGGATCGTCAGCGCAACGGCGCGGCCGTTGCAGCCGGTCCAGCCATAGGCATCCGGGCCGAGCCGGTGGATGCGCGGCATGTAGTCCGTGGTCATGCCGACATAGCCGTTCCAGACGTAGTCGAACGTGACCTCGCCGATCTGCGGCCACAGCCGCTGCAGGCGTTCGGAGACCCGCGCCTTCAGCCGCTCGGCCTTGTTGCCGGGCCCGATCACCGCGCCGCCGGTCACCAGGCGGTTGCGCGCGTCGTAGCGCGCGAAATACAGCTCGCCATGGGTGTCGGACATCGCCTGCCGCGCCGGGATGATCGTCTTGCGAACATTGTCCGACAGCGGCTGCGTGGCCATCTGCCAGGACAGCACCGGCATCACCTCATGCGCGATATCCGGGGCGAGCGCCTTGGAGAACTCGCCGCTATAGGCATTGCTCGCCAGCACCAGCGCACGCGCCGACAATTCACCTTTCGCCGTCCGGACCACCCAGCGGTCGCCGCGCCTTGCGAAATCGATCACTGGGGACCGCGCATAGATCCTGCCGCCCAGGCTGAGGACGGTGCGCGCGAGCCCGCGCGCCAGCGCGAGCGGATTGATGTGCCCGCCCGTCCTGTTCCAGAAGCCGCCATGCCAGGCGTCGGAGCCGAGCATGTCGCGCGCCTGATCGCGCGACAGCAGCTCGACCGGAGCGCCGAACTTCGACCACTGCTTGAACCGGCGCTCGGCGATCTTGATGCGGCCCGGCGTATGCACCGGCTGCACCCAGCCGGCCTGCTCATGCTCGGCGTCGATGCCGTAGCGCCTGACGGTGTCGAACAAAGTCTGCGCGCTGTCGCGCAGCATCGCGACGAAGCGCTCGCCGGCCGCGCCGTGACGCGCGATGAGATCCTCCGGATCGGGACGCGACAGCGTCGGGATCACCTGGCCGTTGTTGCGGCCCGACGCACCCCAGCCCGGCTCCATCGCCTCGACGATGGCCACATCGACGCCGGCCTCGCGCAGATGCAGCGCCGTCGACAGGCCGGTGAAGCCGCCGCCGATGATCACCACGTCCGCCTGCTGGCTGCCCTGCAGCACCGGCAAGTCCGGCCCGGGCGGGGTCTGGGCTGCCCACAGGGATGGAGGCCATTGAACGTGATCGGTGGTCGTGCTCATCGCGACAGCTCGTTTCTGCCGATCGACCGCCCTCGCGGAGATCGATCTTGCCTTGCGCCCGGCGGCCGGCTGCGCCGGTTGCAGCGCATGGGTCGATTGGGCATAGTTCGGCCGCCAATATGCCAAGTTCGCTGCAAGGAGACAAACGCGTGGCCCTCAAGAATGTCATCGGTATCGATCACGCCGTCGTCGTGGTGAAGGAGCTCGACGCGGCCGCCGAGACCTGGAAGCGGCTCGGCTTCACGTTGTCGCCGCGCGGCACGCACAGCGCCAAGATGGGATCCGGCAATTACACCATCATGCTCGATCCGGACTACATCGAGCTACTCGGCATTCTCGCCGAGACGGACCACAATGTTCCGACCCGCAACTTCCTTGCCCAGCGCGGCGAAGGCATCGAGCGCATCGCGTTTACCGCGATCGATTCCGCAGCCGGTGCCGAGGAGATTCGCGCCAAGGGCTTCGAGCCCATCGGCCCGATCGACTTCGAGCGTCCGGTGCCGCTGCCGGACGGCACGCTGTCCGCCGCCAAATTCCGCGTCTTCCAGTGGCCGGTGGTCGAGGCACCCGGCGGCCTGCGCATCTTTGCCTGCCAGCACAAGACCCGAGAGACGGTCTGGATCCCCGTGCTGATGAGCCACGCCAATGCCGCCAAGCAGCTGAAGCAGGCGCTCATCGTGACGCCGGACCCGGCCAAGGACGCAGCGCATCTGTCGCGCCTGATCGACCGCGACGGCCGCAGCGAGACCGACGGGGCCGTGACGGTGCCGTCGGGCGGCGACCGCGCCGATTTCGTCTTCCTGACCCGGGATCAACTCGCCGCGCGCTATCCCGGCGTTTCGCTGGCCGGTGTGCCGGAACGAGGCGGCGCCGGCCTTGTGCTCGCCTCGCACGATCTGGCCGAAACCGAGAAGGTTCTGGGCAGCGCCGCCATTCGCAGCGGCTCGAGCATCGTGGTGCCACCGGCCTCGGCCACGGGGACCCTGCTTGCCTTCATCGCCGGCTGACGAAGTCCGACGTCATGCGGCCGCGCGCTCCGCGGCCGCATACACTCATTCCGCCGGCTGGAACATCGCTGGACGGCCACGCTGGCTGTCCAGCCAGCCCGCCAGCCGATCCATCAGGCCGCCACCGCTCGACTCCGAGGGCTGTGCGGAGGAAACGAACGGATCACAATGGCACTTTGCGCCGGCCGCACGCGCCATCTTCGCGACCGCTTCGGTCATCGCCGGCGCGCCGCAGGTGTAGACGACATCGTTCGGCCTGATCTCCGGCATGTGCTCGGTCGGACGGCCGCTGCGGATCGCCGGTGAGACGTTCTGCGGCTCCGAGACGATCGGAATGATCTTGACGTTCGGAAAACGCGCCAGGCGACACAGCGCCTGATGCATGTAGAACGACTGCAGCGTGCGCGACACGACGATGAAGACGATCTCGCGCTTCGGATTCTCGGTGATGGCCGCGACTGCGATCGCCCACATCGGCGCGAAGCCGGTGCCGCTCGCGACCAGGATGATCCGGCCGCGATGCTTCTGGCGGAAGAACGCGGTCCCCAGCGGCGCGGTCAGCTTGACACGATGGCCGACCTGAATGTCGCGGCCGAGCGCCGACGACACCAGGCCGTCCTTCAGGATCCGGATGTGCAGATAGAGAAGATGGCTGTCGGGCGCGCCGACCATCGGGTAGGTCGGGCTGTAGCAGCGCGTCGGAAAGCCGCGATACTGCACCTTGGCGTATTGACCGGGGAAGAAGCGCAGCGGTTTCGGCATCTCGATCGTGACACCGACGACGTCCGGCGCAAGGCGCACGAGATCGCCGACCTCGCAGCTCATCGTCACCGTCTCGGGCACCGGCTCGGTGATGATCTTGAGGTCCGACACCACGCGCGCCTGGCAGGCGTGCGCCATGTCGCCTTCCATGCCGCCGAACAGCTTGCCGTCGACGACCGTCACCTTGCAAGAGCCGCAAATGCCACTGCGGCAGTCATGGGGCAGATCCACGCCACTGTTGATGGCGCCGTCGAGCAGGATATCGCCCACATTCGCGTAGAACGTTTCCCTGTTGTACTGGATTTTGCAAATCTTACCCATCACTGCACCTCAAGTCGCATCGGCCGGATCTGCCTCGTATGTCGGATCTGGGTGTGGTCGAACGCCGCGACTCGCATGAAGACACCGTTCTTGATCGGCACGTCGTACTTGCTTTTCGTGTCCATTTTGCGGGCAATTTCGAGCGTCCAATGGCCGGCGGCCCAACGCGCCGCACAACGGATGTCGGCTCGATCACCGGTGAACTCGCCGCTGACGAGCACACCCGGCACCACGGTCCCGATCGGCGTCTGCGCATCCGCCTCTGCGGAATAAGGCACGGACTCCGCCTCCGTCATGAACCAGCGCGCGCCTTCGCTCTCGCCGATGTTGGGATCGAGATTGATCTCGCCCATCGCGGCCGTCATCGCGGCTACGTCCTTCGGAAGGCGCTTCGGTCGCACGCCCCGGTTTCCGAGCCTCGCAGCCTCCCTGTCGATCACGAAATTGTCCGAATAGTTCGCCGTGCCTGGATCCGGCGCGAACCCTCCCTTGTACGGCGTCAATCCCTTGACCTGGTCCGGCGTCGGCTCGGCCGGGGGGCCGAAATGGTCGTCATCCATCCACCCGGTCGGACCGCCGCTGGTCGCCTTCCAGAGCCAGGCGTCGGCATAGAGATTGGGCGCAGGCGTGTAGTGAATGCCGCGGCCCGACAGCGTCGCCGGCTTGTCCGGCAGCGGCTGCGAACTCATGTGGAAGGTGCGGTCAGCCGCCAAGGTGATCGGCAGCGTCGTGAACAGCAGCGAGAACTTGTCCTCGTTGAAATCGTTCTCGTCGCCCTTGTCGAAACCGTTCTGCAGCAGGTGCCAGCCATCGGCCTTCTTGATCAGCGGCAGCTGCTTCAGCGAGCGCGTCGGGTCCTCCCAGATCACCAGGAAGTAGACCCAGGTGCCGTCATGCGCCGCCTTGATCCAAACCTTCGATTCGCCGGTGCCGTCGAAATTGTCGCCCTGGTTGGTGGTCACCATGTGCGGCTGAATATTGCGCCAGACGCGATCGGACGAATCGCCGTCGAGCGTCGGCGCATCCGACGTCGCGATTCGATACACCGTGACGGTGTCCTCGGCATAGTAGTCGGCTGCGAACATCGCCGAACCGATCACGATGGCAGCCGCCGTCGCGACCATGAAGGGATTGGCCTGAAACGTCGGATTGCGGCGTCGCGAGTTGCCCTTGGCAGGCGCTGGCGGACGCATCCGGCCGGCCGGCACGCGCGGCTCGGGACGTGCACGCATCGGCTCCTCCATGCGTCGCGGCGCCGGCATCGGCTCGCGCGCGGCGGGCCGTGCTGCAGGCGCAGGCTTCCGCGGCGGAGCCTCGGCCTCCTCCAGCTTCTCCGACTGTTCGACCAGCATGGTGAGCAGCTCGACCGGGTCGAGCTTCGGCGGCGGCGGCGGCAGGGGTGCAGGACGAAAAACGCGATACAGCTGCATCTTTCCACCGATGCTGAAGTGAACCAGAACGTGGAGCACCAGGAACACCGGTATGACCCAGGTCGCGTACCAATGGATCATCATGGTGGCGTAGCCTGACGCCACGCCGAAGAACAGCAGGCCGCCGGTGATAATCAGTGTCCCCATTGCGATGAACAGCACCCAATGCAGCATCACGCTGATCGAGCCCAGTCGTGCGGGCCGCCGCCCGAGCAGGCCTTTGAAGCGCATCTTGTCGATGGCAACGCGCCGTCCGAGTCCGGACTTTGCGATATAGATCATGTAGGCGACCGCCACGCTCGCGAGCACCACTCCCGCGGGCATGTGCCACGTCCAGGTTCGCTGCCGCGGCAGCAGCCAGTCGAGATTGTTGGCGATCCAGGCATGCCCGGGCGCTTCGGTCGCCATGCGCAGCCCTGTGAGGAACGCGATGACGGTGGCGCCGACCAGCGTCCAATGCAGCAGGATCGTGCCGTAATCGGTCTTTCTGATCTTCATGCGTGCGCCTCCCGACCTGCGCGCACGCAATCGGCGCGACGCACCGCTGAACCGGTGATCGATTCTCGTCTCAGCGGCTCGACCCTATTTCGGATCGTCGAACACGCACCCCTGAACTGCGTCCCCCGCTTAGAATGCATTCCTGCATCACGCGCCCCGATGATGGTGATGTCGTCCAACAACTCTTCGTCCCCCGGATACTCTCAGCGGCAACTTTCAGTCCGGCTTCGGCGTGGACCGCGCCGTCCCCCATGCCGATCGTTGCCACGCTACGATTGAACGCGACCACTTGGATCACGTCTGTGATTGGTCAGTTGTTGCGCGCCGGGCCGGTGACGGGTTGCTCGGATCGCATGGAAACTGGCCGCTTTGTCCTCCCCTGCCTTGTTCGACCAACGCCGTCATAGCCACCGCCCGGCACATCGATGACGTGTGCCCGCTGCGAGAACGCACTAACGGGGCTGGGCGCGATTGGTGATCGCGCGGCTTGAGCTCGTGCGTGAAGCTGGGTGTCCATGTGTTGCCGCCGTCCCCATGGTCGCTCTCCGCACTGTCATCGAATACCGCACGCTTGTGATGACAACGCCTGTGCGTTGCACCGCAGGAAGATTTATTCGGCTTCGTGGCGTCATTCGGCCCGGACCACGGCCAATGAGCGCCGAACCAAGGTGATAGCCGGACGAATGTGTGACGGACGCCGTGCGCGCGTGCCCGTATCGAGCCGCAACCATCGACGATTCAAGACGGATTTCGAACTACGTGGATGGCGGCGACGCCTGCCGCATTTTCCGGCAACCAGTCTCGCGTCTTGCGGCCTGCCGGAGATTTTCTCCCACAGCGTGTGACAGAAAGGGCCGTGTGTCGCATTGTTGCCGGAAAATCGTCGGCATCGACTGTCAAGAGCGCTGATGGAAGCACTAGCCCTAGGGAGACGCGCCTGGATGAGTCTGGCTCAAGACCGGCCCCGAAATAAAGCCGCGGCTGCCCTCACCGACCTTCTCTCGGGAAGCGACGATCCGGTCACGCGTGGATTGCGGCAGGCGGTCCGGCGCATGGCCGGCATCGGCGTCTTCAGCGGCGTGATCAACATCCTGATGCTGTCGGGCTCGGTCTACATGATGCAGGTCAACGACCGCGTCGTTCCGAGCAAGAACCTGGCGACCCTGATCGGCCTGTCGGTGATGATTCTGGCTGCGTATCTGATCCAGGGTTATTTCGACGCGCTGCGCTCGCGCATGCTGTGCCGGGTGGCCACCGTGTTCGATGCGAGCCTGCAGGACGCGATCCACCATGCCCTGGCCACGCTGCCGCTGCGCGGCACCAAGCCGATGCTGATGCAGCAGCCGCTGCGCGATCTCGATCAGTTGCGCGCCTTCATGTCGAGCATGGGACCCACCGCGTTTCTCGACATGCCGTGGATCCCGATCTTCCTGATCGGCATGTTCCTGTTTCACCCGCTGATCGGCATCACCGCCATCATCGGCACGGTCGCCATCATCTCGATGACGCTGGTCACCGACCGTCTCTCGAAACAGGCGAGCAAATCCGCGAGCGATACCAGCGCGGCACGCCAGGTGCTCGCCGATGCAACTCAGCGAAATGCGGAAGTGATTCGCGCGCTCGGCATGCTGAACCGCTTCTCGGCGCGCTGGAACGCGGTCAACGAGAAGTATCTGAAGGACAATATCCGCGCGAGCGACGTCTATTCCAATCTCGGTGCGGCGGCGAAAGTGCTGCGCTACATTCTGCAGTCCGGGATGCTCGGCATCGGCGCGGCGCTGGTCGTCTCCGAACAGGCCTCGGGCGGCGTGATGATGGCCTCGTCGATCCTGATGGGGCGCGCGCTCGCCCCGATCGAGATCGCGCTGGGCAGCTGGAAGCAATTGGTCGCCGCCCGCCAGGGCATTGCGCGTCTTCGCGATGTGTGCAGGGCGACCGCCAAGCCCGAAGCGCCTCCGGTCGCGCTGCCGCGTCCGTGCCGGGAGCTCTCGGTTCAGGAGCTCACGGTGGCGGCGCCCGGCACCGATCGTCCGATCGTCCACAACGTGTCGTTCGCGATCCAGGCCGGTACGGGCCTCGCGCTCCTCGGCGCCAGCGCATCCGGCAAGACCTCGTTGTCCAAGGCCCTGGTCGGCATCTGGCCCGCATTGAACGGCAGTGTCCGTCTCGACGGCGCCGCGCTGGACCAGTGGAGCAACGAGGATCTCGGCCGTCACATCGGCTATCTGCCGCAGGATGTCGCGCTGTTCGACGGCAGCATCGCCGACAACATCTGCCGCTTCGACGAGAATGCCAGCTCGGATGCCATCCTCAAGGCGGCGCAGATCGCCGGCGTGCACGACATCATCCTGCGGCTACCGGAGGGCTACTCGACCCGAATCGGCCAGGGCGGCATGTCGCTGTCGGCCGGTCAGCGGCAGCGCGTCGGCCTCGCGCGCGCCGTGTACGGCGATCCGTTCCTCATCGTGCTCGACGAGCCGAATGCGAATCTGGACACCGACGGCGAGAATGCGCTCAGCCGCGCCATTCAGATCATGCGGCAGCAGAACCAGAGCATCGTCATCGTCATCTCGCATCGGCCGAGTGCGCTGAACGCCTTGAACATGGCGCTGGTGCTGTACGAGGGCAAGGCGATCGCCTTCGGCCCGTGTCAGGAGATCTTCGCCCGCGTTGCCGGCGGCAAGCCCGCTGCCGGACCCGCCGTCACGCACGCCGCCGCCGCCGCACCGAGGGTGGCCGCTCCGACGGCAGCCCAAAATCCGAACACACGCATGCTCCGTCGCGCCGCCCCAGTAGAAAGCGCTTGATCCATGAAACACATCAACGACTTCAGGCCCTTCGATGACGACGGCTATGTGCGCCCGAAGACCCGCGCGGTCGGTCCACAGGGCGATGCTCTGATTCTCGAGCTGCAGCGATTGCAGGGTGCGTTCGACGACGGCTCCGACGACGACCCGCGGGCACGCCGCGGCTCACGCGACGGCGGCAAGAAACGCCGCCGTCCACCACCGGCGCAGACCCGCGTCAAGCCGCGCAAGAAGAAGGGCAGCACCATGGGGCGCGCCCTCTCGCTGTTCGGACTGGGCGCGCAGGCGCAGCGCGAGCGCCGGGGAGAAGGCATCCGCGAGATGGACTGGCAATCGCCCGCGCCGGTGCGCGGTCGCGAGCCGGAGCTGACACCGCCGCCGCGCCACGCGCCTGGCCGCGTGCCGAACAACAATATGGCCGTGCTCGACGTCCGCGAGGCACGCCGCGACGGCGGCTTCGGCGACGCGCCGCGACTCGGACCGCAGAACCTCCCTGCCCGCCTCGGCCAAGCGCCGGCCGTGCCGCAGACCGGGGTCCGCCGGCTGGTCGGAACCGCCGGCACCGCGTTGACGACCGGCATGACGTTCATCGCGGCGCAAGGAACGGCCGCCGATCTCGACGATGATTCGGACGAGCAGCTCGTTCCGCGCGTCGGCCGGATGTTCGAGAACGAATTGCGCCTCGGCTTGCGCGTCCTGCTGGTCGCGGCCGTGTTCGGCGGCGGCTGGCTGACGCTGGTGCCGCTGGCCGGCGCCGTCGTCGTTCCAGGCAATCTCGTCGTGCAGTCGAACGTGAAGGCGATCCAGCATCCGACCGGCGGCATCATCGCCGAGATCAAGGTCGACAATGGCAAGCGCGTCGCCGCCGGCGACCTGCTCGTCAGGCTCGACGCGACGCAGAGCCAGGCGCAGTTGCAATCGATCACCAAGCAGCTGAACGAGCAGCGCGCCAAGATCGCCCGCCTCTCGGCGGAGCGCGATGGGCTGGAGCAGCCCGAATATCCGGCCACGCTGACCTCGCGCGCCGATGACCCGAACATTCGCGCTGTCATCGCCTCGGAAAATGCGTTGTTCAAGGCCCGCGCCGTCACGCGCAAGAGCCAGAAGGAGCTGCTGCAGGGCCGCATCGTCCAGCTCAACAACGAGATCAGCGGCATGGAGGCGCAGCTCGATTCGAAGACCAAGCAGATCGACCTCATCAAGGGCGAACTCGCCGGCGTGCAGGACCTCTACGACAAGCGCCTCGTCCCGCTGACGCGATTGACAACGTTGCAGCGCGAGGCCGCCCGGATCGACGGCGAGCGTGGCCAGCTGGTGTCGAGCGTCGCGGAAACGCGCTCCAAGATCAGCGAGGCCGAACTGCAGACGGTCAAGATCGATCAGGATTTCCGCAGCGAGGTGGTCAAGGATCTCAGCGATTCGCAGGCCAAGGAAGGCGATCTGGTGGAGAAGAGTGTCGCCGCACGCGACCAGCTCGACCGTATCGAGATGCGCGCGCCGAATTCCGGGACCATCCACCAGCTCGCGGTTCACACCATCGGCGGCGTCATCAAGCCGGGCGAGACCGTCATGGAGCTGGTGCCCGATTCGGACGAGCTGCAGGTGGAAGGCCACGTTCAGCCCAAGGACATCGATCATGTCCACACCGGACAGGACGCGATGGTCCACTTCAATGCCTTCAATTCGCACACGACCCCGAAGTTGAGTGGGCAGGTCTCGTTCGTGTCGCCCGATATTACCAACGACCAGCGGACGGGCTCCACGTTCTACACGGTCAGGATCACGCTGCCCGATGAGGAGCGGAAGCGGCTCGGCGACGTCAATCTGAAGCCGGGCATGCAGGCCGAGGTCTATGTCCAGACCGGCAGCCGCACGATGCTGAGCTATTTGATGAAGCCGGTTCTCGATCAGTGGCGCCGCGCCTTCGTGGAGTGATCTGTCGCGATATGGTGCGGTCTGCGTTCCGTTTTGCGGGGACCGCAGACTGCATCGGCCTTTCAGCATGAACGTTGCAAGTTTGTCTCTAACCTCGGACCCGCCGATGGGGCCGCCAATTGCCATCCCACGCGCCGTCGCCCAGCACGGCGGACCGGCGTCCGCTCCGCCGTCGAAGCCTCGGCTGCCACCCCCGTCGAGCGTGCCGACCCAGGAGGGTCCCCAGGGGCTTCGGTTCGATTTCAACGATGGCTGCCGGGTCATGCTTCCCGACATCGGCCAGCCCTGGCGCGTCCGGCTGAGCGATCTCGAAACGGCGAATGTCCTGTTCGACATCGACCTGCGCTCGGGACACGTCAACAGCAGCAAGCGCTACTTCGTCCCGTTCAGATTAGAGGTCTGGTCGGGACCGGAGCTGCTGCTGCGCCACGACTACGACGCCGGCGGGCGCGACGTCCTGATTCAGTTTCCGGTCGGCACCATCGGCGACGTCATCGGCTGGCTGAGCTATGCGGTCAAGTTCAAGGAGCTGCACCAGTGCCGGCTCACCTGCGCGATGGGCGAGCCGCTGATCGCCCTGTTCGGCGCAGCCTATCCGGACATCAGCTTCGTCACGCACGAGATGATCGAGGCGGAGCGCTATTACGCGACCTACTCCGTCGCCCTGTTCTTCGATGACCCCGAGCAGGCGTATCAGCCTTGCGACTTCCGGCAGGTCGG
>NZ_CAFJ01000688.1 GCF_000239795.1 Bradyrhizobium sp. STM 3809
GCGCGGCGATCTTAACGGCTGCTTCGCGCGCTCCCCGGTGCGCCGGGCGTTCTGGTCACCGTGCACGATGACGCGCCTCTCCGCGCGCCACCGTGGGGGCATCGGCGTCGGGATGCCAGGACCACGCGACTTGACCGTACGTGACGGCAACGTTCGTCGGCGCAAGAATGCGCTGCGCTGCCATCGCGTTCACCGCTCCTCCCGCTCCACGTCCGTGACGACCGCGAACCGTCCCTCTTGCGAGCGGGAGATGGCGCCAGGAGAGCATCGAACCTGCTTTAGGAAAAGCGGAATATTTTTGGCCGCGGGACTGGACAGGGCAAATCAGCCTGATGCGCCTGGAGAAAATCGCTTCTCCGCGCAGCGCTGGATCGCTGCCTTCAACCTCCAGATGTTCGAGGATCCTGGAAGAATTCGTACTGATTTGCCCGACGGGCAGTGCTGTTCTTCTTTTTTCGAGATTGGCCCGACGAGCGGACGACCGGGATTTGTTTCTATTAGTTCGTCTCCGACGACGAAGTCTCCGGTCCACGGAACCGAAACACGGCCGAAAGCAAGATTGATCCACGTCGGGCCAAACTACGGAAGACGGTTTTACCTCCTCGTCCAAAAAGAGACGGTCTTGGACTCGCTGGCTCAGCGCTTCTCTGCGACACTTCATGCGTCGGTCGAACGGTGATTGACAGAGGGGATTTGCATGATCGGCAACAACGGCAACGACTCCATTGATGCGCTTGCGCGCACGCATGGGAGCCTGCTGCGCACGGTCTGCGCCTGGTTCTGTTGATCTTGTGACATGACGGCCGGGGCGCATCGACGCCTCGGTATCGGCAGGCGCGGCCTGCTCATCGAGCCATATCGCCAAGCCAACCGAGATGTGCTGCCAGCCGGCAGCGCAGACGCCGGCGGCCGTCCTCATCGAGGCGGCGCGGTGTTCATGACGATCAGGACTAGTGAGGAAAGCACATGACGACCACGGATTCGTCCATCAAGTTCGCCTATTGGGTGCCCAACGTCTCGGGCGGCCTGGTGATCTCCAACATCGAGCAGCGCACCAGCTGGGACATCGGCTACAACAAGAAGCTGGCGCAGATCGCCGAGGCCTCCGGCTTCGATTATGCGCTCAGCCAGATCCGCTTCACCGCCGGCTACGGCGCCGAGTATCAGCATGAATCGGTCTCGTTCAGCCATGCGCTGCTCGAGGCGACGACCAAGCTGAAGGTGATCGCGGCGATCCTGCCGGGGCCGTGGCATCCGGCCGTGGTTGCCAAGCAGATCGCCACCATCAATCATCTCACCGAAGGGCGCGTGGCGGTGAACATCGTCAGCGGCTGGTTCCGCGGCGAGTTCGCGGCGATCGGCGAGCCCTGGCTCGATCATGACGAGCGCTATCGCCGCTCGGAGGAGTTCATCCGCGCGCTCAGGGGCATCTGGACCGAGGACAATTTCAACCTGCGCGGCGACTTCTACCGCTTCACGAACTACTCGCTGAAGCCGAAGCCGATCGATCCGCAGCCCGAGATCTTCCAGGGCGGCAGCTCGCGCGCGGCGCGCGACATGGCTTCGCGTGTCTCCGACTGGTACTTCACCAACGGCAATTCGGTCGACGGCATCAAGGCGCAGGTCGACGATATCAGAGCCAAGGCGAAGGCCAACAATCACAAGGTCAAGATCGGCGTCAATGCGTTTGCGATCGCACGGGACACCGAGGCCGAGGCGCAGGCCGTGCTCAAGGACATCATCGATCACGCCAACCCCGACGCCGTGCATGCCTTCGCACATGAGGTGGCGAATGCCGGCAAGGCGTCTCCGGAGCGTGAGGGCAATTGGGCGAAATCGACGTTCGAGGATCTCGTCCAGTACAATGACGGCTTCAAGACCAATCTGATCGGCACGCCGCAGCAGATCGCCGAGCGCATCGTCGCGCTGAAGGACGTCGGCGTCGATCTCATTCTGCTCGGCTTCCTGCACTTCCAGGAGGAGGTCGCCTATTTCGGCAAGCATGTGATCCCGCTGGTGCGCGAGCTGGAAGCCAAGGCTGCGGCCAAAGCGGGCGTGCGCGTCCAGGCGGCGGAGTAGGGCACGGCAATGCTGTTGAGCGGGCTCACCACTCCGTTGGACGTGCTGGCGCTGGAGACCTGGGCGCCGGGAACGGCGCGTCAGGTGCTCGCGGCGGAGCCGTCCGGCGCATCGGCACCGGTCGCGGACGGGGCGCGTGCGGTGCTGCGGCTCGCCAACATCTCGCTGTCGTTCGGCGGTCTCGCGGCCCTCCGCGATATCGATCTCGATGTCGCGGAGGGCGAGATCCGCGCCGTGATCGGTCCGAACGGCGCCGGCAAGAGTTCGCTGCTCAACGTCGTCAGCGGGCTCTACCGGCCGGATCAAGGGGAGGTCTGGTTCGGCGATCATGCGTTCCGGCAGGTGCCGACCGCGCAGCTCGCGCGCCATGGCGTCGCCCGCACCTTTCAGAACCTTGCTTTATTCAAGGGGCTCTCCGTCTTCGACAATGTGCTGATGGGACTGGCGCACCGCGTGCGGGCCGGCTTCATCCGCCAGGTCGTCGGTACGCCCTTGGCGCGTCGCATCGAGGCCGAGAACCGCGCCGCCGCGGAGGACGTCATCGGCTTCCTGCATCTGCAGGAGGTGCGCGACCGCATCGCCGGCACATTGCCCTACGGCTTGCAGAAGCGGGTCGAGCTGGCGCGCGCGCTGGTCGCGCGTCCAAGACTGTTGCTGCTGGACGAACCCTTCGCCGGCGTCACCCTGAGCGAGAAGCAGGAACTGGCGCAGCACGTGCGCGGCGCGCGCGACTGCTACGGCACGACCATCGTGCTGATCGAGCACGACATCGGCATCGTCATGGATCTGTCCGACCACATCGCCGTGCTCGACTACGGCCGCAAGATCGCCGACGGACCGCCGGCCGAGATCCGCGCCAACCAGGCGGTCATCGATGCCTATCTCGGCGTCGCCCATGAGGACGAAACGGAGCTCGCGATCTGATGTTCGACTATCAATTCCTGATCGAAGTGCTGGTCGGCGGGCTGCTCTCGGGCGTGATGTATTCGCTGGTCGCGATCGGCTTCGTGCTGATCTACAAGACCTCGGGCGTGCTCAATTTCGCGCAGGGCGCCATGCTGCTGTTCGCGGCGCTGACCTTCGTCAGCCTGGTCGAGCGCGGCACGCCGTTCGCGCTGGCGCTGCTGGCGACGCTCGCCATCATGGTGCTGCTCGGCATCACCATCGAGCGCACGGTGCTGCGGCCGCTGATCAACCAGCCGCCGATCACCCTGTTCATGGCGACCCTGGGCCTGTCCTACGTCATCGAGGGCGCGGCGCAGCTGTTGTGGGGCACGCAGGTCCATGGCCTCGAGATCGGCGTCAGCGACATCCCGTTCGACATCGGCGGTGTCTTCATCAGCCGCTTCGACCTGTTCGCCGCCGGCGTCGCCGGCAGCCTGGTCGCGCTGTTCACGCTGTTCTTCCGCTACACCCGGACCGGCCTCGCCTTCCGCGCCGTCGCCGATGATCAGTTCGCCGCGCTCGCCGTGGGCCTGCGGCTGCCGCGGGTGTGGGCTGCGGTGTGGACCGCGGCCGGCATCGTCGCGCTGGTGGCGGGCCTGCTGTGGGGGGCGCGGCTCGGCGTGCAGTTCTCGCTGTCGCTGGTGGTGCTGAAGGCGCTGCCGGTGCTGGTGCTCGGCGGCTTCGATTCGATCACCGGCGCGATCGTCGGCGGCCTGCTGATCGGCGCCATCGAGAAGCTCGCCGAAGTCTATGTCGGACCGTTCTTCGGCGGCGGCATCGAGGCCTGGGCGGCCTATGTGGTCGCGCTGGCGCTGCTGCTGGTGCGGCCATCAGGCCTGTTCGGCCAGAAGCTGGTGGAGAGGGTGTGATGACGGTGATCACCGAGACCGCTTCGGCGCCCGCACGATCGACGTGGCTGACGGCCAATGTCGCCGGCCTCGTCCTGCTACTCCTGCTCGGCTACGGCCTCGTGCCGCTGATCGGCTCCGACTATCTGATGGACGCGGTGCTGACGCCGTTCCTGGCGCTGGCGCTGGCGGCGGTCGGGCTCAACGTGCTGACCGGCTATGCCGGCCAGGTGTCGCTGGGCTCGGCGGCGTTCCTCGCGGTCGGCGCTTATGCTGCCTACAATCTCAACTTGAGATTGCCGGGCTTGCCGCTCCTCGCCAACCTCGTGCTGGCCGGCGGCATCGCTGCCGCTGTTGGCATCGTGTTCGGCCTGCCGAGTCTGCGGCTGCGCGGCTTCTATCTCGCGGTCTCGACCTTGGCGGCGCAGTTCTTCGTGCAGTGGGCGCTGACGAAGTTCGGCTGGTTCTCCAACGACAATGCGTCCGGCGTGATCGACGCGCCGGTGATCCGCATCGGCAGCCTGACATTCTCCTCGGCAACCGGCCGCTATGTGTTCTCGCTGACAACAGTCGCGATCGCCACCGCGCTGACGGCGCGGCTGCTCGCCTCGCAGACGGGGCGCAACTTCATCGCGGTGCGCGATCACGAGGTCGCGGCCAAGGTGATCGGCGTGCCGCTGTTGCGGACCAAGCTGCTGGCGTTCGGCGTCTCCTCGTTCCTGATCGGCGTCGCCGGTGTGCTCTGGGCGTTCGCTTACTTGCGCACGGTCGAGCCGGCCGGCTTCAACCTCGATCGCTCATTCCAGATCCTGTTCATCATCATCATCGGCGGGCTCGCCTCGCTGCGCGGCGCCTTCATCGGCGCGGCCTTCATCGTCGTCTTTCCGCTGCTGCTGTCGCGGCTCGGAGCCGCGGTGCTCGGCAGCCTGTTCGACTCCGGCGTGCTCGAGATGAGCCAGCGCATCGTCATCGGCGCGCTGATCATCGCCTTCCTGATCGCCGAGCCGCGCGGCCTCGTCGCGCTGATCGATCGCGCGGTGGCTGCGACTCGCCGCTTCCGTTCAACCCGGTCCTGAAACAGTCACACCAGAAGGAGAATCATGATGACGACGTTCAGACAAGCAAAGCTGGCCAGGAGACTGACCATGGGCGCGGTGCTCGCCCTCGGGCTGGCCACCAGCCTGCCGGCGCTGACATCGCCGGCAAGAGCCGACGAGCAGTTCTTCCCGCTGCAGAGCTATCGCGTCGGTCCCTACGCCGCTGGCGGCACCGGCTTCTTCGGCGGCTTCATCGACTATCTCAACCTCGTCAACATTCGTGACGGCGGCGTCAATGGCGTCAAGCTGACCTGGGACGAGGGCGAGACGCAGTATGAGGTCGAGCGCGGCGTCGAGGTCTATGAGCGGCTGAAGAGCCGGCCGGGTGTCGCCGCCTGGAATCCGCTCTCGGTGGGCATTGCGTATGCGATGATCGACCGCATCAGCAAGGACAAGGTGCCGCTGATCACCATCAACCATGGCCGCACCGATTCCACCGACGGCCGCGTCTTCCCCTACGTGTTCCCGCTGCTGCTCAATCCCTATAGCGAGACTTCGGGCATCGTGAACTACATCGCCGCGCGCGAAGGCGGCCCGGAGAAGCTGAAGGGCAAGAAGCTCGTCGTGCTGTATCACGGCTCGCCCTACGGCAAGGAGACGATCCCGATCTACAAGCTGCTCGCGGACAAATACGGCTTCGAGCTCGAGCAGATCGAGGTGCCGCATCCCGGCAACGAGCAGCAGTCGCAATGGCTGTCCATCCGCCGCGCCAAGGCCGACTATGTCGTGCTGCGCGGCTGGGGCGTGATGAATCCGGTGGCGCTGAAGACGGCGCAGAAAGTGGGCTTCCCGGTCGACCACATCATCGGCAATGTCTGGTCCAACTCGGAGGAAGACGTGATCCCCGCGGGCGACGCAGCCAAGGGCTATGTCGCGATCACGACGCAGGCATCGGGCGCCGAATATCCGGTGCTGCAGGAGGTCATCAAGACCGTCTACGGCGCCGGCAAGGGCAATCTCGACGACAAGAAGCGGATCGGCAGCGTCTACCACAATCTCGGCATCGTGAACGGCATCCTCAACGTCGAGGCGGTCCGCATCGCGCAGGAGAAGTTCGGCAAGCGCACCCTGACCGGCGACGAGGTGCGCTGGGGATTCGAGCATCTCCAGCTCGATCCGGCGCGGGTCGAGGCGCTCGGCGCCAAGGGCCTGTTCCACTCGATCAACGTCACCTGGGACAATCACGAGGGCAATGGCCGCGTGACCTTCCAGCAGTGGGACGGCGCCAAGTGGAAGGTCGTCTCCGACTGGATCTCGCCGGACTGGGCGGCGCTGCGGCCGATCATCGAGAAGTCCTCGACGGCCTACGCGCAGGAGCACGGCATCAAGATCCGCACCTCGGGTGATGATCCGGTGGGGCAGTAAGTTGACCATGCGCGGGGGCGATGCTCCCGCGCACCGATCGGGGCCTCATGGTTCGAGACGGCGCTGCGCGCCTCCTCACCATGAGGTTCGGAGTTTCCCGCGAATTCGGACCTCGTCCTGAGGAGCACGCCGCAGGCGTGCGTCTCGAGGGACGGCCGCAAAGCAAGTCCCGGCGACACTCTGCGGAGTGAAGGAGTTCTCATCATGAGCGACGTGCTGCTGTCGGTCGAGCATCTGGCCGCGACCTATGACCAGGCGATCCGCGCGGTCAGCGACGTGTCGTTTGCGGTCCGCGCCGGCGAGATCGTGGCGGTGCTAGGCGCCAATGGCGCGGGCAAGTCGACGACGCTGCAGGCGGTCTCGGCGCTGCTGCCGGCCCGGCGGGGCCAGATCACCGGGGGCCGCATCATCTATGACGGACGCGACGTGTCGTCGTCCTCGGCCGCGCAGCTGGTGCGCGCCGGTCTCGTGCCGGTGCTCGAAGGCCGCCACTGCTTCGCCTCGCTGAGCGTCGAGGAGAATCTGATCACCGGCGCGATCGGCCGCGATGCGCGGCGCAGCGAGATCAATGCCGACCTCGAGCGTGTCTATGCGCTGTTTCCGCAACTCACCCGCCACCGCCGCTCGGTGGCCGGGCTGACCTCCGGCGGCGAGCAGCAGATGACGGCGATCGGCCGCGCGCTGATGTCGCGGCCGCGGCTCCTGGTGCTCGACGAGCCGTCGATGGGGCTCGCGCCGCTGGTGGTCGAGGGCATCTTCCGCGCGCTGAAACGGCTCAATGCGGAGGAGGGGCTGTCGATCCTGGTGGCCGAGCAGAACTCCACCGTGGCGCTGCGCTTCGCCGACCACGCCGTCGTGCTGGAGGGGGGCCGCAGCGTGCTCGCCGGCCCCGCGCGCGAGCTCCGGCAGCGCCCGGACATCAAGCATCTCTATCTCGGCGGCGCCACTGCGGCGGCTGAGACAACCCAGGCCGTGGCCTGACTTTATCGGAAGAAGAGGAGACCGTTGATGGCGACCAGCACTGCCGCACGCAAGATCGACGACAGCCCGTATCCGCAGCTCGACGCCGTCGTGGCCGATGTGATCAAGGCCAATGCCGACCGCAACGACCGCGAGGGCCGCTTTCCCCGCGAGAACCTGCTGGCGCTCGCCGAGGCCGGCTGGACCGGCGCGCTCAACGACATCAGTCTCGGCGGGCTCGGGCTCGGCCATGTCGACTTTGCGGAGGCCGCCTACCGCATCGGCCAGGCCGACGCTTCGACCGGCCTCGTCTATGTCATGCATGTCGGCGCCGCCCAGACCATCAACCTGTTCGGCACCGACGACCAGAAGGAGCGCTGGCTGAAGGCGAACAATGGCCGGCTGCTCGGGACCTACTCGACCAGCGAGCGCGCCACCGGCGGGCACTGGTGGTACAATCTGTCGGAGGCCTCGCGCGACGGCGAGGACTATCGCCTCAACGCCGACAAGTCGTTCACGACGAGCTCGGGCCAGGCCGACTTCTACGTCGCCCAGACCCGCACCCCCGGCGCCAAGGACCAGGCCGACATCATCTTCTTCATCGTCGACGGCAAGGCCGAGGGCATCGAGTCAAAACCCTGGGAGGCGCTCGGCGTGCGCGCCAACCATTCAGGCCCCATCAGCTACAGGAACGTGCATGTCCCCAAGCGCGACCGGCTCGGCGCGGAGGGGCAGGGCAAGGAGATCATCTATGACGGCGTCTCGCCGGTCTACCTGATCGGCCTCGGCGCGGTCTGGGAGGGGCTGGCGCGCGGCGTGCTCAATGCGGCGGTCGCGCACACCACCGGCTTCGTCCACAAGGACCGCAACAAGAGCCTGTCCGACTACCAGGCGATCCGCCAGGAGCTCGGCACGGCCAAGGTGCTGGTCGAGAGCCTGCGCCCGTGGCGGATCGAGCTCGCGCACAAGCTCGACGAGCTGTGGCGCGCCGGCAAGCCGCAGAGCGAGATCCTGATCCCGCTGACCGAGTTCAAGGTGCACGCGGCCGAGGTCGCCAACAAGGTGGCGTCGACGGCGCTGACGGTGACCGGCGGCTATGGCTACCACCGCGGCCCGATCGAGCGCGCCTTCCGCGACGCCCGCGCCGCGATCGCGATGGGGCCGTCCAACATCATCGCGCGGGAGTGGATCGGCAAGGCGCAGGTCGGGCTGCCGCTCGAGCTGTTCTACGAAGGCGGGGAGTAAGCCCGTTGCTGCGGCGCGGCAGCGGCTAGCCGGCCATCTCTTCGGTCACGAGCGCGATCTCCTCGCGCTCGTCATCCTTGGCCGGGATCGCGTTGGCGGTCTCGGCCGTCTCGAAATCGTCCTCGGCGACCTCCTGAACCTCGACCGTCGCCGCCTCGGCCTGCTCGGCCGCGAGCTCGGCCGCGACCACGGCTTCCGGTGCGGCGTCGTCATTGGCCGGCTCGGCGAACAGGTTCGGCCCGGGAATGGTCGTCGGCACCACAGCGCGCGACTTGGGCTTGTACCAGGACGAGAACTTCTGCGAGAGCGTGGCTTCGAACTCGGCCAGCGGCAGCGTGTTGCCGTCCTCGTCGGTGATGACGACCTGCCAGCCCTCGGCCTCCATGACCTGGGCATTGGCGATCACGATCAGCGCGCTTTCGCGCTGCTTGCGGATCTTCTGCTGCTCCCGCTCGGCGATCATCGTGTACGCCATGACTCGACTCCCAACCATCGACTGAGGGTGCGATGGCCCGAAGCACCATCGGTTCGTCGTCACTACGCCGCGACAGTGTGGGCGCGGCTGGGCCGGATTGCGTTCGCCCAATGACAATTTGGCGGCGTCTCGCAGGTTCCGATGCTCGTCATGGAGTCGCGGATGCAACAGCCGGCAAAATAGTGGTGCAGTGAGACGACCGCGTGTTGAAGGCGCGCAGCCCTGTGTCATCATTGATTCTGCGGCGGCAACTGCTTCGCGGCGGCGCGAAAGCAGCGGGTGAACCGGAATCGAACCGGCGATCGAACCGGACAAACAGCGGGCGAATTGGGGACCTTGATGCGAACTCATCTGTTCAGGATGCGGAACTTGAATGTGGCGATGGCGGGGCTCGCGCTCGCGATGGTCGCCGGCCCGCGGGCGGGCCATGCCTTCACCGAGGACGACCAGCGGCGGCTGTGCACCGGCGACGTGTTCCGGCTGTGCTCGTCGGAGATCCCCGACCGCGAGCGCATCATCGCCTGCATGGTCAGGCAGCGCGCCAGCCTCAGCGACGGCTGCCGCAGCGTGTTCGGCCGGCCGTCCGAACGCTCCGCCTCGGCGACGGTGACGCGCTGAAGCCTGCGCCGAGCTACACCAAACGACGCGCCGCCGGCCGGCATCGGACCGACCCGCGGCGCGATGCCGATCCTCAATGACACTGATGCGTCGATGACATCGCGGGCGTGGTAGACTGGCACGGATCGTCCGGCCAGGAGTTGCCCGCCATGAGCAATCGCATCCTCGTCCTCTACGGCTCCTACCGCTCCGACCGGATGGGCATCCGGCTCGCACAATTCCTCGTGGATGGATTGCGCGGCAAGGGACAGGAGGTCGAGTTGATCGACGCCCAGGCGGTCGGCCTGCCGATGCTCGACCGCATGTACAAGGAATACAAGCCCGGCGAGGCGCCGGCCGCCATGGCCGAGCTCGCGGCCAAGATCCGGGCCGCCGACGGCTTCGTGTTCGTGACCGGCGAGTACAATTGGGGCATGCAGCCGGGGCTGAAGAACCTCACCGATCACTTCCTCGAGGAATGGTTCTGGCGGCCTGCGGCGATCGCCAGCTATTCGGCGGGGCGGCTGTCGGGCGCGCGCGCCGCCACGGCCTGGCATGGCACCTTGTCGGAGATGGGCATGGTCGTGGTGTCGAGCACGCTGGCGGTCGGACCGATCGGGCAGGCGCTGTCGGCCGAGGGCAAGCCCACCGGCGATTCCGGCGACGCGCTTGCGCAGGCGTTTCCGCGCTTTGCGGATGACCTGTTGTGGTGGGTCGAAGCGGGCCGGGAGCAGCGGGCGCGCAAGGCGCCGCCTTACTGAACTGATCTCAAGAACGAAAGCAGCCGGGGTGCGGCCCCGGCTGTCTCAGGTCTCGCCAACTACCGCGCGGTGCTGCTTGGCGTATTGGTCACCGACTGCTGCCGGCGAGGCGCGGCCGCTGCCTGGCCCTGACCCTGGCAGGGCAGCTCCTTCCAGGTCCCGTCCGGATCCTGCTGGTAGGCGCGGCAGGGTGAGGACGAGGTGGCCTGCGCGTCGGCCTGGGGTGTGCGGGAATTGGGCGTCTGAGAATTCTTCGCCAGTACGGGCGCTGCCGTGGAGACGAGGGCAGCCAGCGAACCGACGAAGATCATTGGGATGATCCGCATGTGGGGTTCTCCTGCTCGAAGCCAAGCCGATTCAGAGCCGGATTGTGGAAACATTGAGGCAAATTGTCGAGGCGGTACGGCGACGCTTAAGGAACACTTGCCGATGCAGCGGCCTCGTTAACGCGCCTGCGCGGCATGGTTGCAATCGCCAAAACTGTGGCGGGATCTGGGCTGGTGCCGTGCGGCTCCGGGCGCTAAGAGCGACATGACGCGCGTCAGCGCCCTCATGGCCGATGCAGCATTTCCAAAAGAGATGCCGGCGTTCGGTCAACGGACTCCGCCACAGTGGCCGGCGTTCCGACATCAGCCGCG
>NZ_CAFJ01000687.1 GCF_000239795.1 Bradyrhizobium sp. STM 3809
CGTGGCCGGCACCTGGAAGGATCTCACCGACAACGTGAACTTCATGGCGTCGAACCTGACGGCGCAGGTGCGCAACATCGCCGACGTTGCCACGGCCATTGCGAGCGGCGATCTGTCGAAGAAGATCACGGTCAACGTCTCCGGCGAGATCCTTCAGCTGAAGGAAACGCTCAACACGATGGTCGATCAGCTCAACGCCTTTGCAGGTGAGGTGACGCGCGTGGCGCGCGAGGTCGGCACTGAAGGGCGGCTCGGCGGCCAGGCCAACGTGCTCGGCGTCGCCGGCACCTGGAAGGACCTGACCGAGAGCGTCAACTCGATGGCGTCGAACCTCACGGCGCAGGTCCGCAACATCGCCGAGGTGACGACGGCTGTCGCGAACGGCGACTTGTCCAAGAAGATCACGGTCGACGTGCGCGGTGAGATCCTCGAGCTGAAGGACACAATCAATACGATGGTCGACCAGCTCAATGCCTTCGCCGGAGAAGTGACGCGCGTCGCGCGCGAGGTCGGTACCGAAGGCAAGCTCGGCGGCCAGGCC
>NZ_CAFJ01000686.1 GCF_000239795.1 Bradyrhizobium sp. STM 3809
CGGTCTCCCTGGTGCGCCGGGCTGTCTGGCCACCATCCCCGGACGCGATCGCATGGCGCCGGGTTGACACCAGCATCGGGGTGTCAGGACATCACGACTTCGCCGTGCGCATCATGCCGTTCGTCCGCGCGACGGATCACGCTGCAGCATCACACGCCCACCGCTCCCCAGGCTCCACGTTCGTGACGATCGCGATCCGCCCCTCTCACGAGCCCGGGATGGCCGGAAACATCCGCCTGATTTGCCCGACGAGGCAAGGCGCAAATTGCCCGACGGAATGCGACAAACTGGCACGACGGGCATTTTGCGGATAGCTGCCATGAACTGACCGCTCCGCAATGCACGGCCGCTCGAGCCGGTGGCGATGCTGTGGATCGACCAGGCCATCAAGCGCAGCACGGGACGTTGCGCTGGCGGTGGTGCGCCGCGGCCCCGCTTCGTCCTGAGACCGCAAGGCCCGGTGGATTTCATCAACACGCGCGACGCTGCAGGCAGTGCTCGCGGCCTTCGACATCCGTCCGGAACGACTCGATGAAGCCGCCTTGGCGCTGGGTCACGTAGACGGTCTTGCCGTCGCTGCCGCCGAAGGCGAGGTTGGTTGGCTCCTTGGCTTTGAGGGAAACCTCGCGGATCGCGCGGCCGTCGGGCGCGAGCACGGCGATCGTGCCCTTCAGGATGCGGGCGACTAGCAGGCGGCCGCTGATGTCCGTGCGCAGGCCGTCGATCGTGTTCGGCTCGAACCGCGCGATCAGTTTCGCCCGGGTCAGCGCGTCACCTTCGATCGCGTAGGACCAGACTTCGCCGCTGTTGGATTCGCCGACATAGAGCGTGCGGCCGTCGGGGCTGAGATCGATGCCGTTGGTGGTGCCCATCGCGCGGGGTGCGGTCATGGCCACGCCTTGCATCGTGCCGTCCGGGCCCTTAGTGATCCGCCAGATGCGGCCGCTGCGCGCCTTGAAGGCTGGATCGCTCGCATAGATCGCACCGTCGCGCGCCAGCGTGATGTCGTTGGGCTGGCTCATCTCGTCGGCATGGAAGATGATCTGCGGTGCGGTCGTGCCCGGCGCGACAGCGAAGATGTTGTGCTTCTTGTAGTCGGCGATGAACATCGTGCCGGCCGCGTCGATGCGGATCGCGTTGCCGATGCTGCCGTCGGGGAGATCGGTGAATCTTTCCGACGAGGTCGCGTCTGGTACAAGGCGGCCGATCGTGCCGGGCTTGCCGAGATTGACGACGTAGAGATTGCCGTCGCGATCGACCGCCGGGCCTTCGATGCCGAAGGTGTATTCGCCTGACGGCGTGAGCTGCGCGCTCTCGAACAGCTTTGGCATGGCGAGGGCAGGCGCGGTTGCGAGCAGGAGCATAACGGCAGCCACACGCGACATGCGTAGGGTGGGCAAAGGCGCGAGGCAGCGCATCCAGCCGCGAGGCGCCCTCTCGTGCGCACGGTGCCCACCATCACGACTACCGGCGCCTGCGGCTGGTGGGCACGCGCCGCCTGCGGCGGTCGCTTTGCCCACCCTGCGATTCATGCGCCACCCGTCAGAGCGGCACCAGGAACTGCTGTTGGATGTAATAGCCATTGTCGTCCGTGCAGGTGCCGTTGAGGTGGATGTCGGCCGGCCGGAAGAAACGGCTGAAGCCGGGCTTATTGACGGCAGATCGCTCCGTCACCACGACAACCTTGCCAAACGGAATGTCGCCGCATTCGCGGCCGTCGGCGGCAAAGAACTTGCGATGCGGCGGGCCGCCCGGCTTGACCCGCATGCGGCTGCCCGGAACCATGCGCGCGACGAGGTCGTCGACGACATCAAGCAGCCTGGCGTAGCCCGGTTCCGTCTTGATCAGGGTCGCGCCCGGCGGCATCTGCCGCTCGGCGCCCAGCCCGCGCAGGCGCTGCCGCAGCCGGCCGGCGTCGGGATCGCCCGGATAGATCCAGCCGTCCTGCGCCAGCAGGAAGCGCAGCACGGCCTTGTCCTTCTCGTTGTCGGACTGTCCGGCCTTGAGGCCGAAATCGGAATGGCAGCCGCCGCAATGCGTCTCGACCAGATCCTTGCGTACCGTCGTCAATCGCGCGCGGCTGGCAGTGTCCTGCATCGCCAGGGCCACGAGGCGGTCGATCAGTGCATCGCTCCTGGTGTCGCAGGGGAGCGGATCGGGCGCGGCTTCGGCCGAGCGGTCGATACGAATGACGGCCTGGTTCTTGTCCTCGACCAGCCACAGCGCGCCGTCATCGGCAACGGTCATGCCGACCGGCGCGCCCTGCGGGCGGACGCCGTTGACGCGATGCCAGCCGCTGATGATCTCCTCGAACGCCGCGGCCGATGCAGGGCCCGACGCCGTCTGGAACGCGCGCGTCGGCTCGGCGGCGCAGCTGACGTGATACCGCACCGGGGCAGGGCTCACCTTGGGGAAGCCGTGCGCGTCGACCTCGTAGGCGAGCAGCCGGCTGCCGGTCGGACGGTAGCCGTGCAGGCCGACCAGCAGCTTGCCCTTGAGCTCATCGAAGCGTTCGCCGGTGTAGTAGAGCATGCCGAGCGGCGCGCCATGCGGCGGCAGCAGCGACCACGGCTGCTTGTAGAGCGTGGCCGAATTGCAGAAGTCCTTCAACGGACCTGCCTGCATCACGCGCTTGAACTCCGGGCTCGGCGTCGCGAGATCATAGCAATAGGGCCAGCCGTAGTGGCGGCCCTGCTCGATGGCGTTGATCTCCTCGTTCGGCGCGAACGCGTCCTGCAGGTCGCGGGCGTTCTCGCCCTGCAGGAAGGCGGTGCCGGGGTCGGGAAAGCGCGGATGCAGCGCCAGCGCCATCGAGTTGCGCAGGCCGCGGGCGAACACCTGGTGCGGCGGATCGGGCTCGCCTTGCTTCAGCGCCGGGAAGATGCCGCCCGCCGGCGGCGTGAACGACCAGATCGCGGCCAGCGGCGAGGCGCCGTCGGCCGCCGCGCAGGGCCGCGTGATCGGCGCGGGCGAGAGGCAATTGTCGCTCGGCGAGCCGATGTTGACGAACAGCCGCCCGGTGCGATCGAAGGCGAACGCCTTCAGCGGATGCGCGCTCTCGGTGAGGCGGGTGCCGTCGGGCAGCGTCAGGCTGCGTCCCGGCAGGTCGCGGATGATGGTTTCGATCGTCGCTCTCGGATTTTCGGCGAGCGGATCGAAGCGGAAGATCGACGTGTCGGTCGACGCATAGATCCGGCCGTCGGGACCGGCGGCGAGGCCGAACGGATAGGACAGCCGCGTGATCGCCTCGCGGATGCGCTGGCCGGCGGGCGCCGCGGGATCGAGGATCAGCAGCCGGCCGTCGTCATGGCCCCAGCCGCCCATGTCCGCGACGACGAACAGCGGCTTGCCCGGGATCTGCACGATGCCGCGGGGAAACTTCAATCCGTCGTCGCGGCTGGCGACGAGGCCGGCGCAGAAGCCGGCCTTCATGTCGATGCGCAGGCGGGGAAAGGCGAGGGGGGCTTCGCCGCAGCTGGCGGGACCGAGCGCGTAGCCGCTTCTGAGCGTGATGTCCTCGCTGCGCCCGGCGCCGGCGCCGGCCAGCAGGGCGGTTGCGACGGCTGCCAAGATGCGCCACTTCCTCATCGGTGTGCTCAATGCGTCAGATGATATTGCAGGATGTAGGCGGCGGCGCCGGCGACATAGCCGAGTAGCGCAATGAAGCTGATGCGGCGGACGTACCAGAAGAAGTGGATGCTCTCGAGCCCCATCGCGGCCACGCCGGCCGCCGAGCCGATGATCAGGATCGAGCCGCCGGTGCCGGCGCAATAGGCGACGAACTCCCACAGAAAACTGTCCGGCGGATGCTGGCCGAGGCCGTACATGCCCATGGCGGCCGCGACCAGCGGCACGTTGTCGATCACGGCGCTGGCGAGGCCGAGCACGATCACGATCAGGTCGAGCCGGCCGACCGTGCGGTCGAGCCATTGCGCCAGCGCCTGCAGGACATGGGTGTGCTCGAGCGCTGCGACCGAAAGCAGGATGCCGATGAAGAACACGATCGAAGGCATGTCGATGCGGGTCAGCGCATGCACCAGCGTCAGCCGCTGCTTCTGCTCGGAGGCCTTCTCGCGGTGGATGATCTCACCGACCAGCCACAGCACGCCGAGGCCGAACAGGATGCCCATGAACGGCGGCAGCCCTGTCGCGGCCTTGAATGCCGGCACCAGGACCAGCACGCCGAGGCCGAGCCCGAACATCAGGTTGCGTTCGAACGGCAGGATCGGACTGATCGAGGCGAGCCCCGCGCTCGCCGGCGGCACGAGCTGCTGGCCGCGCAGGGTGAAGCTGACGACGGCGAGCGGCACCAGCAGGTTCAAGAGCGAGGCGAGGAACACCGATTTCATGATCGCGAGTGGCGTGATCTGGCCGCCGATCCACAGCATGGTGGTGGTGACGTCGCCGATCGCCGACCACGCGCCGCCGGCATTGGCGGCGATGACGATGATCGATGCAAAGACGAGGCGGTCCTCGTCGCGGCCGGCGAGCTTGCGCATCAGTGACACCATCACGATGGCGGTCGTCAGGTTGTCGAGCATGGCGCTGAGGAAGAAGGTGACGAAGCCGACCAGCCACACCAGCGTGACTTGGCTGCGCGTGCCGATCAGCGATGTCACCACCTCGAAGCCGTTATGAGCGTCGATGACCTCGACGATGGTCATCGCGCCGATCAGGAAGAAGATGATCTGCGCGGTCGAGGCCACGGAGTCGTTGAGTTCGCCTGCGACCTGTGCCGCCGCGCCACCTGACAGCGCATAGATTGTCCACATCAGGCCGGCGCCGACCAGCGCGGTGGCCGCCTTGTTGATCCGGAACGGATGCTCCAGCGCCACCACGGCATAGGCGAGGGCGAAGACGGCGACGAGGGCCGTGGTCATTCCAGGGGGCTTCCGGTCATGGATCTCGGCAGGGCAGGATGGAACTGCCCAAGATATGACCGATCGGCGCCCGGCCAGCAAGCCGGGGACTAGACCATCGCGGCGGTGATGGCGTCGGCCTGGCTGCGGATCGCGCGGATCTCGGCGGCGCTGCGGCGCTCGAGGTTGACGTACTGGTTGCGCATCCGGCCGTTGTTGGCGAAGCGGCGGCGGTGCTTGGCGAGGAAGCTCCAATACAGCGTCGTGAACGGGCAGGCCCGGTCGCCGGTGGCCTGCTTCGGGTCGTAGCGGCAGTTGCGGCAATGGTCGCTCATGCGGTCGATGTAGTGGCCCGAGGCCGCATAGGGCTTGGTGCCGACCACGCCGCCGTCGCCGTGCTGGCTCATGCCGAGCGTGTTCGGCAGCGATACCCAGTCTATGGCGTCGTGGAACATCGACATGTGCCAGAGGTGCACCTCGTAGGGCCGGACGCCGAGCAGCATCGCGAACAGGCCGAGCACCATCAGCCGCTCGATGTGATGCGCATAGGCGTGGTCGATGGTGTGGCCGATCGCCTGCGACAGGCAGCGCATCTCGGTCTCGCCGGTCCAGTAGAAGCGCGGCATCGGCAGGCTGGCGTCGAGCGCATTCTCGTCGGCGTAACGGGGCATGCGCTGCCAATAGATGCCGCGCACGAATTCGCGCCAGCCGATGATCTGGCGCACGAAGCCTTCGAGCGCGTTCAGAGGCGCGTTGCGGCTGTCGAGCGCGGCGTCGACCACCTCGCGCGGGTTCAGCATGTGCAGGTTCAGCGCGCCGGACAGTCGCGAGTGATACAGGAACGGCTCGTCGGTCAGCATCGCGTCCTGATAGGTGCCGAACAGCGACAGCCGCCAGCTGACGAAATCGTTCAACTCGGTCAGCGCGTCGACGCGCGACACCGGCAGGTCGAAGCGCTCGAGCCTGCCCGGGCTGTTGGAGAAGCGCGCCGCGACCAGCTTGAGGACATCGCGCGTGATCGCATCCGGCGCGTAGGAGCGGGGCACGGGAATGGGCGGGCGCGACTTGCCGAAACCTTTGCGGTTCTCGGCGTCGAAGTTCCAGCTGCCGCCGATCGGCCGCCCGCCTTCGTCGAGCAGCAGGCCCGTCTTGCGCCGCATCGCGCGGTAGAATGTCTCCATGATCGGGCGCGGATGGCGCTCGGTGAAGGCGTCGAACTCGTCTGCCGTGCACAGGAAGTGCCGGTCGAGGCGGAATTCCGGCCGCTGCGGCAGCTTGCGGAGCGATTCGCGGACACGGAAATCGCCGGGCTCGAGAACGATCGTCGCCTCGGGCTTGAGCACGGCCTGATGCCGCGCGATCTCGCTGTCGAGCGCGCCGGTGTTGGCGGGATCGTCCAGCCGGACGTAGTGCACACGACGGCCGCGCGATTCGAGATCGGCATGGAAGTGGCGCATCGCGGCGAAGAAGTAGGCGATGCGCATCTTGTGCTGGGGCACGTAGGTCGCCTCATCGGCGACCTCCATCTGCAGCACGACGTCCTGCTGTGGATCGAAGCCGTCGAACGCAGCCGAATCCGCATCGAGCTGGTCGCCCAGCACGATGACGAGATGTCTGACGGTCCTTGCTTTCGTCATGATGTCCCGCAGCAGGTCAGGCCGCCGCCGCGGTCACGGTGTGGGCATGTCCCAGGCAGTCCTTGCGCACCGCGGCCAGGCTGCGATGCAGCCAGGTCTTGATGGTGCCGACCGGCACGCCGAACCGCTCCGACAGCCGCGTCCGGCTTTCGCCCTCGAGATAGGCCAGCGCCAGCAGGCGCCGCCGCTCCTCCGGCAACCGCTCAAGAGCCTCGCGGGCGATCGGTTCCGCCTGCGCGTAGTCGAACTCGTCGTCCGCATCGGTGGCGGCGGGGTCGGGGATGGCCAGCGCCTCGTCGAGCTCCGACGTCGGCACGCCGGTCGCGCGCAGGCTGTCGATCGCGGTGTTGCGCATGATCGTGCACATCCAGGTGATGGGCGAGGCGCGCGCCGGATCGAAGCTCGCGGCGTGCCGCCAGACCTTCACGTAGCCGTCCTGCAGGATGTCGTCGAGATCGGCGGAGGATGGCAGCAGGGCACGCACAGTCTTTCGCATCTTCACGATCGTCGCGGCATGGAGCTCGGCGAAGGCCTGCTCGTCGTTGCGGCCGGCGCGGGCCAGCAGGCCGCTGAGATGCGCGACGTAGCTCTTCTGATCCGCGCCTGATGACCGCATCCATCTCCTCCATCCGCTTCCTGGTCGAAACGGGGCAGAGCGAGATGCGGATCACCGCCAGCGTGCGGCCGTCATTATGGGAAGGCAACTGGCGGATCGTCCAGACGCAGGCGCATCTGAACGATCATGACTTCGCCGAGTAGGGGGAAACGTCAGAGCCGGACGAAGGGGCTGATCAGCCGGCCGAGCAGGCCGTGCATGCGCAGGTCCCCGGTCATCGCCACCAGGCACACACAGGGGCCCTCGTCCCCGACGACGGGACGATGATCGACCTCGTCGTCGCCGTAATCGAAATCGCCGGGACCATAATAACCGCCGAGATGGCTGAAGCTGCCCTTCAGCACGCAGGTCAACTCGTTGCCGGAATGGGTATGTTCCAGCATCCGCGCGCCGGGCTCCGAACGCAGCAGGAACGCGCGCGACTTGCCGTCGCCCGACAGCATGATGGGACGCATGCTGATGCCCGGCGCGACCCGGCGGCGCTTGCCGATCTTGTAGCGCTTCACCATCTCCGGCAGATCAGCCAACTCGGGATCGATCTCTGCGATCGCGCTGACCTGCCGAGCGGGCTGGGGGCGGCGGTCGATCCGGGCCATCACGGCATCGAATGCATCGGCGCGCATTGCGACCGGCTCGACCTGGGCGAGCGAGGCGCCGGCGAGCTGCTCGATGGCGCGGACGAAGCGCCGGCATCGGCCGCACTCGGCGACATGGACGCCGACAACGAGCCGCTCGGCCTCGTCGAGCGCACCAGTGGCGTAGTCGGCCAGCAGGTCTTCCGGCGGGTGATGGCTGATCGTCATGTCGCGTCGTCCAACAGGTCTCTCAGGCGGTTCATCGCCAGTCTGATTCGTGATTTGACGGTACCGAGCGGCAGGCCGAGCACTGCCGCGATTTCCGAGTGGGGTCGTTCCTCGATGAACGACAGGCGGATCACGGTGGATTGCTCCACCGACAATCTTTCGATCGCGGCCGCCACCCGTGTGGCATCCTCGACACGGGAGACGATCTGGTCGGCCGCGAGCGTCGGGTCGGCCTCCTCGTCGAGGACGATCTCCTTGCTCAGCCGGCCCTCGCGGGTCGCCTTGCGGGCGGCATCGATGCGCTGGTTGCGCGCGATGGTGAAGATCCAGGCGGCAGCTCCGGCCGTCGACGGGTCAAACTGGCCCGCCTTGGTCCAGACGGATACCATCGTCGACTGGGCGATTTCCTCGGCCTCGTCGGGATTGCAGCCGGTCTTGATCAGAAAGCCTTTGATACGCGGCGCGAAATGCTCAAACAGGGCCTTGAACGCCTCGCGGTCGCCGCGCGCGGCGACTCGTCCGATCAATTCCGCCCAGTCCACAGTTGCCTTCGGCCCTCTGCTCGCACTCGCCACGGCCCGGACACCGGAGCCCCGCGCCAATCTCTGGCGGGACGATGCCACGTTCCATGACGCTAATCTAGCCGCTCTCAGTCGCGTGGTCATGATCCCCGGCACGCTTTGTCGATACCGGGGAACGCACGGGATTTCGGGCTGGATCACAGCGAGACCAGATTTTTTCGCGATCCTCAATCCTTGAGGTCGGAATTTACCATGGCCAGGAACTCCTGGCGGCTCATCGGGTCGGTGCGGAAGCAGCCGAGCATGCGGCTGGTGGTGAGGTCGACGCCGTGCTTCTTGACCCCGCGCGAGCTGATGCAGTGGTGGGCGGCCTTGATCACCACCGCGACGCCCTGTGGCTGCAACACATCGTTGATGATGTTGGCGATCTCGGCCGTCATCCGCTCCTGGATCTGCAGCCGGGCGGCATAGGCCTCGACCACCCGGGCGAGCTTGGAAATGCCGACGACGCGGCTGCGCGGCACGTAGCCAACCCAGGCCCTGCCGATGATCGGCGCCATGTGGTGCTCGCAATGGCTCTGGAACGGAATGTTCCGCAGCAGCACCATCTCGTCGTAGCCGGCGGTCTCCTCGAACGTCTTGCGGAGGTAGTCCTCGGGGTTCTGGTCGTAGCCCGCAAAGTAGCTCTTGTAGGCACGGGCGACGCGGGCCGGCGTCTCGGACAGGCCCTCGCGCGTCGGGTCCTCGCCGATCCAGGTCAGGATGGTGCGGATCGCGTCCTCGACGTCGTCCTGGGTGACCGTCACGGGGTCGCAGACGAAAGGCAGTTTCTTGGCTGTGTTGCGCACTTGGGGGCTCTCCGAAAGCAGGGAAACGGAAGCTCCGGCGCGCTGGATCACCCGCCCGGGAAATTCGCGCCGCCTCAATCGAGCGCGTCGAGCGCCGCGCGGATGGTGCGGAAGATCGCCTCGATCTGCTCCTCCGACACGATCAGGGGCGGCGACAGCACCAGCGTGTCGCTGGAGCCGCGGATCAGCACGCCATCCTCGAAGCAGCGCGCCGCGACCTCACTGCCGCGGGCGCCCAGCGCGCCGTCGCGCGGCTTGAGGTCAATGGCCGCGAGCAGGCCGATGTTGCGGATGTCGATCACATGCGGGGCCTGTCGCAGCGCGTGGGCCGCTTTTTCCCACAGCGGCGCGATCCGCCGGGCACGTCCGAACAGATCCTGCTCCTGATAGACGTCGAGAGCCGCGAGCGCGGCGGCGCAGGCGAGCGGATGCGCTGAATACGTATAGCCGTGGAACAGCTCGATGCCGGCCGGGCCGCTCATCATCGCCTCATGGATCTTGCGGTGGACGATGACGCCGCCCATCGGCACCGCGCCGTTGGTCATGCCCTTGGCGCAGGTGATGAGGTCGGGGGTCACGCCGAAGGCGTCGGCCGCGAACGCCGCGCCGACCCGGCCGAAGCCGGTGATGACCTCGTCGAAGATCAACAGGATGCCGTTGCGGTCGCAGATCTCGCGCAGCCGCTCGAGATAGCCGACCGGCGGCGGCAGCACGCCGCCCGAGCCGGTCACAGGCTCGACGATGACAGCCGCGACCGTCGAGGGATCATGCAGCGCCAGCAATTTGTCGAGCTCGTCGGCGAAGTGCACGCCCCAATGCGGCTGGCCGCGCGAGAACGCGGCGCGCTCAGGATCGTGGGTGTGCGGCAGATGATCGATCTCCGGCAGCAATGGCCCGAAGTCGCGGCGATGGCGCGACAGGCCGCTGACCGAGAGCCCGCCCCAGCCCATGCCGTGATAGGCGCGGGCACGGCTGATGAAGCGGATTCGCTCACCCTGGCCGCGGGCGCGGTGATAGGCACGCGCGATCTTGAGCGCGGTATCGACGGACTCCGAGCCGGAGTTGGTGAAGAAGACGTGATCGAGGCCTTCGGGCGCGATCGCGGCGATGCGCGAGGCGAGCTCGAACGCGGCCGGATGACTCATCTGGAAGGACGACACGAAATCCAGCGTCGCCGCCTGCGCCTGGATCGCCTCGACGATGCGCTTCTGGCCGTGGCCGGCGTTGACGCACCACAGCCCCGCCATCGCGTCGAGCACGCGGCTGCCGTCCGGCTTGACGTAGTGCATGCCCTCGGCGGCGACGAACAGGCGCGGGTTGGTCTTGAATTGTCGGTTCGGCGTGAACGGCATCCAGAACGAGTTCAGCTCGGCGTCGCCGAGCGCGGAA
>NZ_CAFJ01000685.1 GCF_000239795.1 Bradyrhizobium sp. STM 3809
AGCGGGGCGAGGTGAAGAGCAGCCCGCGGCGACGCTTCGATGACATCGAACGCCGACCCGCTCGGGCACAGCGAATTCTAAGGTTGCTCCCGGTATCGAGGAAACGCTGTTCATGGCGAGCGAACGTCACATCGGCTCCACCAGCGCGCTGGCCCGCTCGCTGCTCGACCTCTGCCGGTCGCGCAAGCTGATGATCGCGACCGCCGAATCCTGCACCGGCGGCCTGGTCGCCGCCGCGCTGACCGAGATCCCCGGCTCCTCCGACGTCATCGACCGCGGTTTCGTCACCTACTCCAACGAGGCCAAGCGCGCGATGCTCGGCGTCGAGGCCTCGACCCTGCAGACCTTCGGCGCCGTTTCCAAGGAGACCGCGATCCAGATGGCCGTCGGCGCCCTGGAGCGCGCCGACGTCGACCTCGCAGTCGCCATCACCGGCATCGCCGGCCCCGGCGGCGCCACCCCCGGCAAGCCGGTCGGCCTCGTCCATTTCGCCGCCGCCGCCCGCGACGGCCGCATCACCCACCGCGAACATCGCTTCGGCGCCATCGGCCGCAGCACGGTGAGAACGCGCTCGGTGATCGAGGCACTGCGGATGCTGATGGAGCTGGCGAGGCCGCAGGTGCCGGCCAAGCCGAAGCGCGCCGCCGCGACCAGGCTGCGCCCGCGGGTGGCGCGAGCGCCGAGGCTGCATCCGGTGAAGCGGCCGCCAAGGCGGCCGCGGGCATAGTTCCTCTTGATCCACCGCGGTCTCCTGTTCGCCATCATCACGAGCGTAGCGACAATTCGAGTCACGAGGCGACGCCGTCGCCTCATCCTCGGTCGTCATCCCCGCGAAAGCGGGGATCCATAACCACAGGGCGTGGTGTGGCGGCACGTCGGTGGCTCCGATCTCGTCTCACCACGACTGCTGCGGAGTATGGATCCCGGGTCGGCGCCTCCACGGCGCTTCGCGCCGCTCCGGCTTGCCCGGGACGACGACGGTGCGTGGCGTAGGGCCAGAGCCTTCAATCGACGCTTCTGTGATGCTGTGAAGGCCCCGGTTGGATCGGCAGCCACGGCGCCGTATTGAGACCCAGCGTCACACAGACTAAGCTTTGCGGTACGCTCGAGCCGTTGGGCCAGAAGTTGATGAGAAGGACGCATGGGGATCAGCGTTGCGATCATTTTACACGGCCTGCTTTATGCCGTCCTCGTCGCCGTACTGTCGCTCGCCGCTTGGCTGCTCCGGCTGGTGCTGCGGCCCGGTCCACGATGGAGTTCGGCGCTCCGTGTGACGCCCTTCGTCATTGCCGCCATTCCGTATGTCGGCTTCGTCGCCACGTTGCTTTGGGCCAACTACGCACCACCGACCTTCATCTATTCCTCCGTCTTCGGCCAGTCTGCGGGCTCCGACGTCTCAGCCCTTCGCGGGCAATCGGACGCGTCGAATGACTTTCGCAACGTGTTCATGTCCTTCAGTACGTCCGATGACGCCTTGAAACGGACGCTCGAGACACTGCGCTTAGAACGCGCCGAGACCCTCAAGGCCGCCGATCTCGTGCCGCTGCCAGGAAACATCATGTTGCCGGACTGGTGGACGGCACAGCGTTGTGCGGACCGTACCGTCTTCATCGCAAAAAACGTGCATCGCTGGGACGACATCGTCGTGACCCAATGCCGCAGCGACGCGACCGTCTACGTTCAGGCAAGCTGGATCGACTGATAACTTCGTAGGTGGGCAGAGCGGCCGCCGCAGGCGGACGCGTGCCCACCGCTGTGGCTGCGCAAGAACGCGGTGGGCACGGCGCGGTCATGCGGTTGAGACCTAACTGATAGCGGGGGCGCGCCTTTGCCCACCCTACGGCTGAACGTTGATCACGCCCGCCAGAACGGCCGCCGGCACAATCGCGGCGCTCTGCGCCGCTCCGGCTTGCCCGGGGGACGACGGCGGAGCATGGCGCCGGCGATTGTATCTACCTCTACCCCCGCGCGCCGGACTCGTAGGGTGGGCAAAGCGGCCGCCGAAGGCGGACGCGTGCCCACCGCAGCGGTTGCGCAAGAACGCGGTGGGCACGGCGCGGTCATGCGGTCGACGCGCAACTCACAGCATGGCGCGCCTTTGCCCACCCTACGGCTCAACGTTGATCATGCACGCCAGAACGGACGCCGGCACAACCGCTGCGCCTCGTCGCGGGTCAGGCCGTAATCCTGCAGCACCTCGTCGGCGAGCCAGGGCAGTTCGCGGGCGAAGCGGCGGCGTTCACGCCAGCGCTGCCACGACAGAAGCAGCAACGACGCGGGCGCGGGGTTGGCCTCGGCCTGAACCCCAGTCGGACGGCGCAAGTAGTAGATGTTGGCGCCGGTCTCGGACTGCAGGCGATGTTGTGCCGAGGGATCACGACGTTCTGCAAAAAGCTCCGGCAATCGCGCGACATCACGCAGCGTCCGCGGCGCGATCGCGCTGAGGTTCGGATCATCGGTTGTGCTCGGCATGGCGGGCTCCCCTTCGAGTGAAGTACCTGCCGGCAACAAAAAAGCCGCCAGGTCCGCTGGCGGCTGTTCGGATCATCTGCTGCAAATCGTCAGATTGTGCGCGATCCTCCCGCCGCCCGCGAGCTTCGGTGCGTCCAACGACCAAAACGATGGGTTGCGGCGGTGATCATGGCAGGCTTGATAGCGGATCCATCTGAGGTTGTCATCCCCAAACCGAGCGAACGCGCAAGACGCCGTCGCACACGCCGCAGAGCTCAGCCTCATTTGCATCAGGAGGCTGCGACCGTTGCGGCTGTGTGCTCGTCGGGCAAATCAGGGCGCCATGGATACGACCGGATGACGATACGTAGCGTTGGCCGCGCTCTGATTGCAGCGAAAGCGGGCTGCGTCGAAACGATAAATTGCCTAGGCCTTTCAACGCCCGACTCACTGTCCAGTCCTTCCCGCGAAAATATTCCGCTTTCGCCTTTTCGGAATTCATGCTTCCCTGCCCTCATCCCGCCTCGCCACGAGGGGCGTATCGCGATCGTCACGACACGCGAGGTGGGGAGGCGATGGCCGCCGGTGGGCCGCAGCGCGTCTATCGACGTCGCGGACGAACGGCTTCTGGCGGACGTGAAATCGTGTGGTCCTGACGCCGCGACGCTGGCGTCAAGTCTTCGGGCGATGATCCCGGGGCGACGGTGGCTAGAGAGCACGTACACCGGGGAGAGCACGGGATAAGCGTTCAAA
>NZ_CAFJ01000684.1 GCF_000239795.1 Bradyrhizobium sp. STM 3809
TGAGGCCTCGCCCTTCGAGACGACCGCCTTGGGGCGGTCTCCTCAGGGTGAGGGTTGAAAGCGAAGGGATGTGAGATCGAGGCGAAAACTCTCAGTTTCGCGCATCACGCCGCGGGCCGGCTGAGATAATAGCGCAGCAGCGCCTGTCCGGCGGGTGACAGCCAATCGGGTGCGCCGGTGATGTAGCCTTCGACGAGGCCGCCGGTGCCGATGAGATAGGTGATCGGCATCGCCGGCAAGGCGAACACGGAAGCGTCCGGATTGGTCGGATGCGTCGCTTGCGCGTGCGGGTCGGCGAAGGAGGCGCGGGGCATCGCGACCTCCTGGGCGTAGCGCCGGATGGTCTTGATGTCGCGGCGGTCGGCGCAGATGCTCCAGATGTCGAGGCCTGAGAGCTGCGACTTGTCGAGCGCGGCCAAGGTCGGAAGGTCGGTCTTGCAGGCGGCGCACCAAGTGGCCCAGAGATTGACCAGCGTGACGCGGCCGGGCTTCGGCGCGAGCTGGACATCATGGCCTGTCAGGTCCTGCAGCCGCAGCGGCGGCAGCGGCCGGCGCGGCCGCTCGAGGATGAACTGACTGCGGCCGGCGCCGAACAGCGGCGGATCGGGCTGTTGCGCGGCGGCGCGGCTGGAGAGCCATAGAGTGAGGCCCAGCGTTGCGGCGTGCTGCAGCAGGCGCCGTCGCGATGCGAGCGCCACCGGCTCAGCCTTGTCCTGATCCCGATCAGCCATGGACATAGGCCCAGCCCTTCATCTGCAGCTCGACCATGCGGCCGATGCCGAACGGCACCAGCCGGGCGCCGTCGATCAAAGGGATCGTGACGTTCTCCTTGCTCTCCGCGATCGCCTTCGACGACGCGCACATGCTGAAGACGACGCCTGGAAACATCTGGCGCAGCGTCGCCAGCGGCTCCTTCAGCGGCGACTTGTCGGCGCGAAACAGGTCGATGCCCTGGCCGTTGGCGACCACCTCGATCGGCGGCGCCACCTGGCCCTTGCTGGCGAAATGCCTGGAGAGGTTGGCGGTGTAGCTGATCGCATGGCCCATCACATGCGGATCGTTGCGGTCGATCAGCACGACGATTCCGCGATGCTGGGCGACGGCCGCAACGGCGGGGGCTGGGGCGCCGAGGGCCGTTGCGCCAGCGAGCAAGCCGCGGCGCGAAACGGGTGCAACAGGGTCGCTCATCGCGGCTTCCTTGGGGTCGCGAGGACAAAGGCGGCGCCGGATCTGTCCAGCGCCGCAGATCCCTGGATCAGCCGCGCGGCGCGATCGGCGCCTTGCTGCCGCGGCCCCACAGCACGAACAGCGACAGCGCGAGCAGGACGATGTTGAGCGGCGTCACCGCGGCCTCACCGCGCGAGAGGTGGAAGACCAGCGCGAACACCTGCAGGGTGGTGCAGCCGAGCGCGGCGAGCACGGTCAGCCGCGGCATGATGCGGGTCAGCGCGGGCAACAGGATGCCGAGGCCGCCGGCGAGGTCGATCAGGCCGATGATGCGGACGAAGGCTGCGGAATGATCGCCGGTCCACGGCATCATCTGCGACAGCTCCGGGATCGGCGTGAACAGCTTGGTCACGCCGGCGAAGGTGAACAGCGCGAAGATCAGCGCCTGGGCGGCCCACAGGCCGATGCGCAGCGCCAGGGAAGGCTGCAGCGGCAGGTCGTTGGTGGTGGTGGCGGCGGACATCGATGGTCTCCTGGAAGGGATCTCAGGAGCGACATTGATGATTTCTCTCTATTTGATCATTATGCCGCTTGTTGAAGCATCATTTCCTCTGGGTTATCGATGGATACGCTTGTCAGTATTCGGGTATTCTGTCAGGTCGCGGAGCTCAGGAGCTTTGCCGCAGCGGCCGAGCGCCTGAGCCTGTCGCCAGCGATGGCCTCCAAGCACGTCATGCAGCTGGAGCGGCGGCTGTCGACGCGGCTGCTGAACCGCACCAGCCGCCGGGTCGGCCTGACCGAGGCCGGCCAGGTCTATTTCGACCAGGTGCGGCAGATGCTGGACACGCTCGAGGAGGTCGAGGCGGTCGTCAGCAAGGCCACGGTGATCCCGCGCGGCACGTTGAAGGTCAGCGCGCCGGTGTGGTTCGCCAATGCGCAATTCGCCGGCATGATGGCGGCCTACCGTGCGCGCCATCCGGACGTGATGCTCGACATCGATCTCAGCGGCCGGCTGGTCAACCTCGTCGACGAGGGGTTCGATCTCGCGTTGCGCGTCTCCGCCGCGCCGGGCGACGGGCTGATCGCGCGCCCGCTGCCGCCGGTGCTGATGCAGCTCGTCGCCGCGCCGAGCTATCTCGCCGCGGCGGGCCGGCCGGCGACCTTGGCCGAGCTCGACGGCCATGCCTTCCTGAAATATTCGCTGTATCCGGCCAA